>DFFV01000089.1 GCA_002371625.1 Ruminococcus sp. UBA3767 | reverse complement strand
GCAAACCCGAAAAGCCAGTGCCCCGAGGGGTATGTCGGGATATGCGCCTGATATACCATAGATACGGGGAAAGCGCTGCTTATGCGCTTATGCGTGCGCTTTACCATATCCACATAAGAATCATAATAGGTGCTTTCGTGCTGGTTTATAAGTATTCCCTTATCGGTAAGTGCCTTTGAGCAGTTACCGTAGAATTCCTTTGTGAACAAGCCCTCACCCGGACCGAAAGGATCGGTCGAATCAACAATTATAAGGTCGTACTCGTTCTCCTTGCGGCGAACATATTTCAGTCCGTCCTCAAAGAAAAGGTGCACACGCTCATCATCGAATTTGCAGGCTGTCTGCGGCAGATATTCCTTACACACCTGCACCACCTGCTCGTCAATCTCGACCATATCGATATTTTCTATCGAATCATAGCGTGTCAGCTCACGGATAGTTCCGCCGTCACCTGCGCCGATAACAAGCACGTTCTTTATTTCGGGGTTGACAGCCATAGGCACGGCAGTGACCATTTCGTGATAGATGTACTCGTCCTTTTCGGTCAGCATAATAAAGCCGTCCAGCACCAGCACCCTGCCGAATTCGTAGGTGTCAAAAACATCTATCTGCTGGTAGTAGCTTTTGCCGCTGTACAGCTGCTTTTTAACTTTTATAGTGAAATTCACATCATCTGTGTGCTTTTCGGTAAACCACAAGTCCATGGTAGGTTCTCCTTTCATATTTTGTCAGATAGTTATTTGGCTGCGGAAGAATCGTCAATTGGTTTATATCTCCAAAGTTCTTTCCTCATTTTCTCCAGTTCTTTAACATCAGAATTATAGCCATATTTTTTCAATACCCCTGTATTGCCATTTTCAATTGCATTGAGGAGCAATTCTTTCTCCTTGGGATATATCTTCGCATAGTCGCTAAAATAATTGTTCATAAAAGCATAGCTTGAAAGCAAATTATCACGGATGTAAACGAACAACTCACCGCCGGCATCTGTAATATAATTCAGTTCCTCGAAATCAACACTGTTGCGAGAATAAATGATCGTTCCGAAGACACGGTACGCCCTTAGTGAGTCGCTGTCCTCTATCACTGTCAGATCATCATTTGTTACAGGGCAGGTCGTCTGTATAATATATTGATTATCGCCCTTTTTTCTGAGCTCATAGAAATCATCAACTCTCAGAAACGTAGTTTCCTCAACAAAATATACTTCAAAATCGTCACCAAGCTCTGTCGTAAAGCTGCTTTTGAGTTTTTCCTCTTTTCCGTCTCCCCAGCTTAACATGAGCTTAACTGCAATGATAAGAACAATTGGTATGGATATAATAATAACCAAGGCGATCAAAAGGTATTTAAGCCACTTGTTGCTTTCCTGAAGCTGTCCGATCTCTTCGTCGTCCTCCTCAAAAGGATCAGGCATTATTTTCATTTTTTCATCTCCCAAAGCTGTTCTTTGTTCTATTCGTCTATGACGTTTATATAGTTTATCTCAAGGTCCTCTGTGCCTGTCATAAGGCAGCCCTTTTCTTTGCAGTAATTTATATAGTTGATTATATCCGTTGTTATCATTTCACCCGGCGCAAGTATCGGTATCCCCGGCGGATAGCACATTACAAACTCTGCGCACACCTTGCCGCAGCTTTCCTTGACGGGAACCGCTTTTTTCTCACTGTAAAAGGCTTTCTGCGGTGTCACCCTGACGATAGGGTTTATATACTCGTGGTCGAAAAGCCCTGCGGGGTCTTTTGAATAAAGCCTTTTTATCTCGCTCAGCGCCGAGATGAAACGCTCTATCTCAAGCTCTCTGTCGCCAGCTGAAACTATCGCAAGGATATTTCCTATATCGCCGAACTCTATCTGTATATCGTACTCATCACGCAAAAGGTCGTATACCTCAACGCCTGCCAGCCCGACTGCCCTTGTGTGCACAGACAGCTTGGTATCGTCAAATGCAAAAATATCCTTTCCGTTGACAAGATCCTGCCCGAAGGCATAGTATCCGCCTATCTTGTTTATCTCGCCCCTTGCATAGCTCACATAATCGCACGCCTTTGCAAACATATCCTTGCCGTTGAGCGCAAGATTTCTCCTTGCCATATCCAGCGACACCATAAGCAAGTACGAACCGCTTGTAGTCTGCGTAAGGTTGATTATCTGCCTTACATAGCCCTCCGAAACACTTTCACCGCAAAGCAGCAGCGATGACTGCGTAAGACTTCCGCCCGTTTTGTGTATCGAGACCGCTGCCATATCCGCACCTGCTGCCATAGCGTTCATCGGCAGGTTTTCCCCGAAATAAAAATGAGTTCCGTGGGCTTCGTCCGCAAGCACGAGCATTCCGTGTGCGTGAGCAAGCTCAACGATACTCTTCAGATCCGAGCAGATACCGTAGTAGGTGGGGTTATTCACCAGAACGGCTTTGGCATCGGGGTTTTCTTCAATTGCCTTTTTAACGTCATCTACCGACATACCAAGAGGTATGCCCAGCTTTTTGTTTGTTCCCGGGTTTACATAAACAGGCACAGCTCCGCAGACCACAAGGGCATTTATTGCGCTCCTGTGGACATTCCTTGGCATGATTATCTTTTCACCTGCCTTGCAGGCGGTAAAAACCATCGTCTGCACTGCGGCGGTAGTTCCGTTTACTATAAAAAAAGCGTTATGAGCACCGAAAGCCTCTGCCGCAAGCTCCTCAGCGTCACGAATAACGCTTGTGGGGTGACAGAGGTTATCGAGATTTTTCATTGAATTAACATCGCACCGCAGGCACTGCTCGCCAAGAAAATCACGCAGCGGCTTATTCATCCTGCCGCCCTTGTGACCGGGTACATCAAGCCTTACCACACGGTTTTTCATGTGTTTTGTCAGCGCCTCATAGATAGGTGCATTGCTTTGTGTAAGCTCCAATTGCCTTACCTCTTACTTCTTACTATTATTCCTTACCCTTTGCCGCCTGCCTTTAATAGATATTCATTCCGCTGTATATCTCTATCATCTCACGGCGCAGAGCATCGGTTATATCAAGCCTCTGCTTAGGTGAAAGCTCCAGCGCATCTGTCTTGAAAAGATAGTTCTGCAGCTCTATATCCTTTATAAGCAGCTTTGTGTGGAAGATATTTGACTGATACATATTAACATCTATCGCATCGTAGCGTGTAAGCGTATCGCTGTCGATATAATCCTGTATCGAGGTTATCTTATGGTCGATAAAGAACTTTTTGCCAAGAACATCTCTTGTAAAGCCTCTGACACGGTAATCTATCGTGATTATGTCCGAATCGAAGCTGCCGATAAGATAATTCAGCGCATTCAGCGGAGAGATCATTCCGCAGGTAGAAACATCTATATCCACTCTGAAAGTGGAGATAGCGTTATCAGGGTGATACTCCGGGAAAGTGTGCACAGTAACGTGGCTCTTATCAAGGTGCGCAGCTACCGTTCTCGGCTTAGCCTCGGGTATAACTCCCTGGTTGCACGATGGATCTATCGAAGCCTCGTCCAGTGCTTTTTCGGCAATAAGAACATTGACCGATGCGCCCTGCGGCTCATAGTCCTGCTTGGAAATATTGAGCACCCTGGCTCCTATCATCTCCGTAACGTCACAAAGTATCTTAGTAAGACGCTCGGAATTATACTGCTCGTCTATATAAGCTATATAGCCCTTCTGTTCTCTTTCCGTTTTGGCATAACAAACATCATAGATATTAAAGCTAAGAGTTTTCGTAAGATTATTGAATCCGTACAAAGAAAGCTTCTGCTCCAACCCTGTCATCCCGTCCTCTCCGTAAAATAAAGCATACACTGCAAAGCGCACATATACTCACGGTAATTATAACACATTCCGTCCCAAATGTACATAGTTTTTCAAAGTTTTTTATTATATTTTCACATTTTATTATTCCCCGCCCCAAGCGGCATTATAAAAGCACTTTGGATATAAAAAAGCTCCCGTAAACACGGGAGCGGACACACATATCATACCGAGTACTCCATAACAGCTTTTTCGGGAGTACACGAACCTTTTTTTACCTTGAAGTCTATCAGCTTATCGCTGTTTTCTACCACAACATAGACTTCCTTTTTATCCTCCGCAGCGACCTTCAGTTTAGCAAGCTCATCTCCTGCTGCAACGCTTTCACCTGCCGAAGCGGTGATGCTTATCTGCTCTGCGGAAAAATCGCTGAAGCTGATAAGTATTTTAAGCCCGTCCTCATTTTTAAGGACCACCGCATTTGGCTTAGCCGTAACATCTATCACCCTTGCAGCCGTAGGACTCACAACAGCTGCCTCCTGCGCTTCATCATAAGTTGGATAAACTGCAAAGCCTTCTCCGAGTATTCCCGAGGACATTATCTCATCGCTCGTTTCTTCAAGCAAACAGACAGTACCTTTGCAGCAGCCGTAAAGACAGCTTTTCGTTTTTTCTGCCGATTTTTTCTCACCGAAGAGCTTCACAATATCATCTCCTTCCCTGCTATTATTTTAACAAATTATTATCAAAAATACAACCGCTTTTGAACAAAAACAAGTATTTGATCTTATTTTTCGTATGATTGCACAAGTTTGTGAACTCACAGTAAACTCAGTATGTACATATTGCTCACAGCATACTTTACAAATATTAATTATTACTAACACCTATTGAAAAAGGACGGCGTACATAGTATAATATTGTAAACAGGAAATGGAGAAGAAATATGGTACTTAGCTTAGAACACATCTATAAATATTTCAACGGCGAGCTGCTGTTAAAAGATATTTCCATGACTATCGAGGAAAAGGAAGCTGTCGGGCTTATCGGCTCAAACGGGTGCGGAAAGACCACTTTGCTCAATATCATCACAGGCTCTCAGAGCTTTGACAGGACTCCCGACGGGCTTGGCAGCGTCAGCGTGAATTCACGGGCTAAAGTCGGCTATCTTCGTCAGAACAGCGGACTTGATTCGCAAAGGACGATACTTGAGGAAATGAACGATGCTTTTTCCGATCTTATCAAGGTAAAGCAGGACATGGCGGAGCTTTCCGCAAAAATGGAAACTGCACAGGGCGGGGAGCTTGAACGGATAAGCCACGAGTATTCCGAAAAAAGCGCATATTTTGAGGCTCGTGACGGTTACCGCACCGATGTGCGCATCAGACAGGTGCTCAGCGGAATGGGCTTTGGGAGCACTGATACTTCGCAGATGATAGATACCCTTTCGGGCGGCGAAAAAACAAGGCTCGCACTTGCAAAGCTGCTGCTTGAAGAACCAGATCTGCTTATACTTGACGAGCCGACCAACCACCTTGACCTTACAACGCTGATGTGGCTGGAGGACTACCTTAAAAGCTACAAGGGCGCACTGCTCATAGTATCGCACGACAGGTACTTTATCAACCGTGTATGCTCAAGGATATGCGAGATACAGTCGGGGCGTATATACAGCTACAAGGGCGATTATGACGCATACCTGATGCAAAAGAAGATGCGTGACGAACGGCAGCTCAAAGAATACGAGGCGCAGCAGAAAGAGATCGCCAAGCTCGAGGATTACGTTGCAAGGAACAAGGTCAGGGCATCGACTGCAAAAATGGCGAAATCACGCCAGAATATGCTGGACAGGATAGAGCGTATAGAAAAACCGCAGCTTTATGAGACTCCCCCGAAGATACGGCTTGAATACGACATCGAACCAACAAAGGACATTGTAAAGGTCGCAGGCTGTGAGCTTGCTGTTGGTGAAGGGGATAAAAAAAGAGTGCTCATACCCAGCCTTGATATGCACGTCAGAAGGGGCGAGCACGTTGGTATCATCGGCGCAAACGGCATTGGCAAATCCTCTGTGCTCAAGCTGATACAGGGACTTATACCGCACGAAAACGGCAGCATCAGCTGGGGAAACAACGTAAAGCTGACTTATTTTGACCAGGAGCACAGACAGCTTGAAAGGCACAACACCGTTATCGGTGAGGTAATGCGCAAAAGCTCACGAATAAGCGAACAGCAGGCAAGAAGTCTGCTCGGCTCGGTGCTTATACGAGGAGAGGACGTTTTCAAGCCTGTTTCGGTAATCTCGGGCGGAGAAAGAGCAAAGCTGTATTTTGCGATGATGTCGCTTGACAGGGCAAATGTGCTGATACTTGACGAGCCGACCAACCACCTCGATATGATGACCAAGGAAGTCCTTGAAAACGCACTTGCGGAGTTTGAGGGCACGATCATACTTGTTTCGCACGACAGATATCTGCTCAACAAGGTAGCTGACAGGATAATCGAGATAACTCCCGACGAGGTGAATTCCTACGAGGGCAATTTTGACGCTTATTATGCGGCATACACCGAAAAACAACAGGATTTGCAGGCGGCGGAAAATGCTCAGGCACAGGCAGCTGCAAAGGCAGCCTACGAGCAGGGAAAGCAGCAGAGCCACCGCAGCAAGCAGCAGCGTGCAGCCGATGCCAAGCGCAGAGAGCGCATAAGGCAGCTTGAAAACGAGATAGAGCAGACCGAACAGCTGATAGCACAGCTCGAGCAGGAGATAGCAAGCCCCGAGATAGCCTCGGATTATGCGCTGATAAATGAAAAATGCTCGCTGCTTGACACTGCAAGAAACGAGCTTGAAGAAAAAATGGACGAATGGGCAGAGCTTTCGGATATATAAAAAAGGAGTACAAAAAATTGTACTCCCTTATTTTTTTGTATATATCACATACCCTTGACAGCTCTTACAGCGGCAGCTTTATCCTGTGCCGCAAAGAAATACGAACCCGAAACGAGCACATTCGCTCCGGCATCACGGCATATCTTCGCAGTTTCGGCATTTATACCGCCGTCCACCTCGATGTACACTTCCCTGCCCGAAGCCCCGACCATTTTGCGTACCTGCGCTATTTTAGGGACGGTTTCGCTAATAAAGCCCTGTCCGCCAAAGCCCGGCTCAACCGTCATAACAAGCACCATCTCAACGCTGCCGATATACTTTTCAATTGCCTCGGCAGGTGTGTTCGGCTTTATCGAAATCCCCGCTTTTGCGCCGTTTTTATGGATCCTGTCAATTACCGCATCGGCATCGTCCGTGCTCTCAACGTGAAAGGTCACAAGATCCGAGCCTGCTTTAACGAAATCATCAATGTACCTGATAGGATCGGTTATCATCAGATGAGTGTCGATCGGCGTATTTGCGGCCTTTTTAGCAGCTTTGAGCACAGGCTGACCGAACGAGATATTCGGCACGAAAATGCCGTCCATAACGTCGAAATGCAGCCAGTCAGAGCCTGCCGCTTCGATCTTCTTTATCTCCTGCGCCAGCGTCCCGAGTCCGCACCCGAGCAGCGAGGCAGAAACAAGAATTGGTCTGTTCAATGTAATTCCTCCGTTTTTACGCAATTTCAAGCCTGTTCATCAAGCGTCAGCTCGTAGGCAGGGATAAATTCCTCCAGAAAAACGTTCGCCTCGGGCAGCTGCATTTTTTCAACAGCTTCACGAGTTGCCTTTTCAGCCGAAGCAAAGTCGGTATTTCCCATTTTACGCTCTTCAAGGCACTTTATCAGCGCAGAGATCTTATCTGCGGCTTTTACCAGCTGCCAAAGCTCAGCCTCCTGCTCTGTTTTACAAAAAAGCGGCTCATAATCCTCTCTGAGATACTCGGGAAGATAGCTGATAAGCTGATCCTTCGCCTTTTGCTCTATCTCGTCATAAGCGCCTTTTATCTGCTTGTTATAATACTTTATCGGAGTTGGCAGATCACCGGTGATTATCTCGGTTGTATCGTGGAACATCGCCAGCAGCGCACATCTTTCCGGCGAAACATCACCGCCGAAGCGCTTGTTTCTAATCAGCGCAAGGGCGTGGGAAATAAAGGCAACATCCAGCGAATGCTGGCTGATATCCTCCTTGATCGTGTTCCTCATCAGTGCCCAGCGGTCGATATACTTCATTCGTGAAATGACCGCAAAAAACTTATAATCCATAGTTATCTCCTGTGAAAAATATCGCACCCGTTTTAAGAGTGCGATATTGTGATATTATCAGTGTGCAACGATGCTCAGCAGAACGCCGGCTGCAACAGCCGAACCGATAACTCCAGCAACGTTTGGTCCCATAGCGTGCATGAGCAGGTAGTTTGTCGGGACTTCTTCCTGTCCGACCTTCTGCGAAACTCTGGCTGCCATTGGTACAGCAGAAACTCCCGCAGAGCCGATAAGCGGATTTACCTTACCGTGTGTAAGAACGCACATCAGCTTACCAAGCAGTATTCCGCAGGCTGTACCGATAGAGAATGCGATAACACCGAGAACGATGACCTTTGCAAACGAAAGTGTCATGATAGTCTTTGCGGTTGTCGTTGCACCAACGGTAGTGCCCAGGAAAATAGTGATTATGTTCATAAGCTCGTTCTGAGCAGTCTTTGCGATACGGTCGCACACGCCGCTCTCTTTGAGCAGGTTACCCATCATAAGCATACCTACCAGCGGTGCTGCCGACGGGATCATAAGTGCGATAACAACGGTAACGAGTATCGGGAATATCAGCTTTTCTACCTTTGATACAGGTCTGAGCTGTCCCATTACGATAGAACGTTCTTTCTTTGTGGTCAGCGCCCTCATGATAGGCGGCTGGATTATCGGCACAAGTGCCATGTAAGTATACGCCGCAAGCGCTATCGTACCGACACCGATGGAGTCGGAGTTTGAAAGCAGCTTAGATGAAACGTAGATAGATGTCGGGCCGTCTGCACCGCCGATGATTGCGATAGAACCGCACTCTGCAGCGCTCATTCCCAGCAATGCTGCGCCCAGGAAAGTAAAGAAGATACCGCCCTGTGCAGCTGCTCCCAGCAGGAAGCTCTTCGGGTTTGCGATAAGCGGACCGAAGTCGGTCATTGCGCCTATGCCGAGGAATATCAACGGCGGATATATTTGCAATTTTACGCCCATATACAATATATCCAATAGTCCGCCGTGTTGTAATATGTTTCCGTAATCTATGTAGTGGTCATTGTCCCCGACCGTCTGATACACCCAGAATTCCGAATGGTACATATCCGCACCGGGAAGGTTTGTGAGAAGCATACCGAAAGAGATAGGAAGCAGAAGCAGCGGTTCAAATCCCTTTGCGATAGCAAGATACATAAACAGGAATGATATCAATATCATCACTATGTTTTTCCAGCCGCCCTCTGCAAAGAACCCGGCAACACCCGAATCTCTTGCCAGATCGGCTATGGTACTGAGAAACTGATCTAACATTTTATATTTGTCCTTTCAAATCAAATGCACTTTAACGATTATTCAGCTCAGAACGGTCTTGTGTTATCGACAAGTCCTGCTGCTGCCCACGGATCACGCTGTGAAACCGAGCGTTTTACGCTTTTGAGCACCAGCTTTTTTCCGCTTTTAGCGCCCATTGCCGCTATCGCCGCCGCAATGACTGCGACCACCTCATCATCTATGCCGTCCTCGACCGCAGGTGCGCTTTGAGGTGCCGGCTTGGCTTTTTCGAGCACTGTGGGCTTATCTGCCAGTGCAGCCTGCTTTTCAGCCTCCTGCTTTGCCTTTTTCTTTTCATTCCTACGTTTAAAAGCTCCGCCGTAGATAGATACAAACAGTACAAGAAGTATAAGTCCTAAAAAGACCACGCTCATTCCGGTTATAACGACCGAGGCTATATCCGTACCCGTATAGTCATGACCGCTGAGCTTGTTTGAAAGCAATTGCGCCGTATTATAAAACATGACGTTTCTCCTTTAACACAAAGTATTGATACACCAATCAAAATTATTATACACTAATTTCTCAAAGATTACAAGTGTTTTTTCATCTTTTTTTGCACAAATTTGTTAAGAAAATCACAATTATTTTCCCCATTGTACAAAAAAGCCCCTTATAACAGTTTGCTATTGAAAACAGCGAACAAATGTGATATAATATATCTGGGACTTAAAGCCGCACATTATGGCAGGAAGTGAGAAAATTGCGTGTTTCACAAAGCATGAGCGTCGTACCTATAAGCAAATATGAGATATGCAGCAGCTCGCTATATGCGCAAAAAGCTCCGCAGCCGCCTTTTGCAAGCGTAAACACACGCATTTCATACGCCGAATGTGCCCGACTCAAAGATACGTTCAGAAAAAAGCGATATCCTTATATAATACTGTTTTTCGCTATCGGGGCTGCCCTTCTCGGTCACAGCATTTATCTCTCAGACAGCTCAAAGAACGAAAACAGCGTATTTTTTGCCGCACTTGCAGCAGTGATACCCTTTGGGATCGGGATAGCCTTTGCCATAAAGTCGTATCTTTGCAGCGGCAGAATGATAATAAAGCTCGGCTCCTTAGAAGGTCACTACGAGAGCAGGCTGGATTTCTACGAGCAGGAATTCACCTACCGGGACAGTTTTTCGCAGAAAATATACCCTGACAGCGCATTGGTAATACCATACAGCTGCATAAGCACGCTGCTGCTCACAGACGATGCCGCAGTGCTTGCCGACGAGGACGAGCTTGGGTTTTATATGCTGCAAAAGGATATGCCGGCGCAGCTGACCGAAAAGCTGTGCACGCTATGCACTAACGCAAAGATAAAAGACAAACGCATTGGTTCAATATGATACGGAAGTGATAAAATGCAAAGATTTCTTGATAATCTCGTAGATTATCTGCCGCACATAATCGCAGCGCTCATAATCTACATTGGCGGTCTTATCGCCATGAAAATAGTTATAAAGCTGATGAACAAGGGCATGAACGTCAAGCACGTTGACAAAACTCTGCACAGGTTCATAACCTCGGTCGTTCACGTTTGCATGATGATACTGATACTTGTAATGGTGCTTTCTGCGCTGCAGGTATCTACAAGCTCGATAATCGCAGCTATCGGCGCAGCAGGGCTTGCTATCGGTCTTGCGCTGCAAAACAGCCTTTCCAACGTTGCCGGCGGATTTATAATTCTGCTCACCAAGACCTTTAAAATAGGCGATTACATAAGCATCAACGGTGTTGAGGGTTTTGTTGAAGCTATCTCGATACTGCAAACTACCATTCTGACAATGGAAAACAAGCGTGTAAGCATACCAAACAAAATGGTGACCGAGTCGATAGTCACCAACTTTACAGCAATGCAAAAGCGCAGGCTTGAGCTGCGTTTCAACATCGCCTACGAGGACGACCACAAAAAAGCTATGTCTATCATTCTCAGCATACTTGGTGCTCACCCGGATATAATCAACGATCCTGACGATCCCATGTGCGTTATGGAAGCGCACGCTGACAGCTCGATAGTTCTGCTTATGAGGGCGTGGCTGCCTACCGAAAAATACTGGGCAACACGCTATGACGTTATCCAGCAGGTAAAAGAGGAATTTGACCGCTGCGGTATCACTATCCCGTACAACCAGGTGGATATGCACATAAAGAATTCTTAAAAGCAATAAAAAGCAGGAGTCTACGTTATATAGTCTCCTGCTTTTTTTGCAATTGCATAAAAAAGAGCCGCACAATGCGACTCTTTCATTATCATGATCAGATATTCTCCTTGACCTTAGCAGCCTTACCAACTCTGTCACGCAGATAGTACAGCTTAGCACGACGAACCTTACCACGTCTTACTACCTCTACCTTATCAACAGAAGGAGAATGTACAGGGAATACTCTCTCAATGCCGCAGCCGTGAGCAACTCTGCGGACAGTAAATGTCTCGCTGATGCCGCCATGCTTCTTGGCAATTACAGTTCCCTCAAATACCTGTATTCTTGACTTGTCACCCTCAACGATCTTAACGTGTACCTTTACAGTATCACCAACGTTGATAACAGGCATCTCTTTTCTCATGCTTGACTCAGAAATCAGTTTTAAAGCGTCCACTTTAAATTCCTCCTTATTATTTTCAGACATTCATACACTTTATAGCGAAGGCAGCCTTCGCAAAGT
The DNA here is from genome assembly GCA_002371625.1 of Ruminococcus sp. UBA3767. Taxonomy (GTDB): domain Bacteria; phylum Bacillota; class Clostridia; order Oscillospirales; family Ruminococcaceae; genus Hominimerdicola. Next base: position 19,626 of record DFFV01000089.1, on the reverse strand, counting down.
CAGAGGACTATCCGCTTTAATGTCACCCTTTCGGGAGGCATTAACTCTCGTCACGGGCTTTTCCCGAAAGAAGCACCCAAGACGGTATCAAATGCTTGTATATTATACCACATTTCGCTCACGATTGCAACTGTACGTTATGTAAAATCTTCGCCGTTTTGAAGCAGGATTTTTGTGCGCAATATATAAATCTGCTCACATTGCAGCCCATAGCGCTCAAGAAAAGCATCTATCACAACGTTTGTGTTAAGGTTAAAGTCGTTTCCTGCCGGCAGCTGCAGATCAAGCAGCAGCTCATCGTCCTGCGCCCTTGCGCCGAGCAGAGTTATGTGCGGCTTAATATCGACAAGATTCACAGTTTTTTTCTTTGTACGTTTTTCTATCTCTATCTTATCCAGCTGCATGAACTCGGTGAACTTTTCAAGGCTCTCCTCACCCGAAACATTCGTGCGCAGCCTGACCTGATACTGTGCGCTTTTTATCTCGGTGTGCTTATGAACGGGCTGCGAGATGCTGATTATCTCGATACCCTCGGGGCACTTTTCCCCGAGCTGTTTTTTCACCTGCTCGCAGCTCAGCTTTTCGGTCAGCGCAAAGTCCATTATCTCCACCCTGCTGTCAGTTCCCAGCGGCAGCGCAAGCGGAAACATTATATAAACGTGAGGATTGAACCCCTGAGTATGCCACACGGGCAGCTTTGAACGCTTGATTATCCTTTGCATACTTCTCATGAAATCGAGGTGTGAGATGTATCTTGCTCTGCCTGTTTTAGCATAAACGGCACGGTAATCGAACTTTTCAATTATCAGCGTCGAGAGCTTGGGCGTTATGTTTTGCGCCACAGTAAACACCTCCGTATTCCTTTTTGATACCACAGCCCGAGCAGCCTTCCCTGCAGTTGCGAGTTGTCTGCGCAGCGTGTGCTTTTTTGTTTTCACGCACAAAAAACTCGTGCGAAACAAGATAATCAAGGTGCGACCACGGGAACACCTCATCATAGCTGCGCTTGCGGTTTGCATAGAATTTTGTATCTATGCCGCACTCATCAAACGCTTCCATCCACTTATCGAACTTGAAATGCTCGTCCCAGCCGTCAAGGTAGCAGCCCTTTTTCCATGCGGTGTATATCACCTTGCCGAGCCTTCTGTCGCCTCTTGCGAGCACAGCTTCAAGAATGGAATTTTTCTGCATGTGGGTCGAAACCTTTATCTTCTTGCTGGTGACGTTCCTGAGCAGATGCGCCTGTTTTTCAAGTATCTGTTCGGGAGTGTCCTGCGGCTCGAATTCAAACGGGGTGAACGGCTTTGGTACAAATGTCGCCGTTGAGATAGACACCTGCAAGCCCTTGCCACGCTTTTCCTTGGGGACTTCAAAATACAGATCAACGACCTTCTGCGCAAGCTCTGCGATACCTGCAACATCATCAAAAGTTTCGTCCGGCAGCCCGAGCATAAAATACAGCTTTACCGTTGCGTAGCCGCCCTCAAATGCGGTCTTGCAGGTGCGCAGTATCTCCTCCTCGGTGAGATTTTTGTTTATGACATCTCTCAGGCGCTGCGTTCCTGCCTCGGGTGCAAATGTCAGTCCGCTCTTGCGCACCGAAGCTATCTTTTCAAGCAGCTCATCGCTGAACGTATCAACTCTGAGTGAGGGCAGCGCAAGGTTTATCTTTTCGCCGTCCGTGTAATCAACAAGGCTTGAAAGCAGCTCGTTTATCTTCGTGTGGTCGCTTGTCGAAAGTGACGACAGCGAGACCTCCTCGTATCCCGTCTGCTCACAAAGGCATTTTGTTTCATTTTTTATCGTGTCGATATTCTTTTCTCTGAACGGGCGGTAAATAAAGCCTGCCTGGCAGAACCTGCAGCCTCTTATGCAGCCACGCAGCACCTCAACAACCGCCCTGTCGTGAACTATCTGCGTAAAAGGCACAACGAACGCATCGGGATAATACACATTGTCAAAGTCCGCAATCACACGCTTTTTCACTTTTGCAGGCGCATTTTCGATATTTGGCGTAATCGCCCTTACAGTTCCGTCCTCGTTGTAGGTCACATCGTAAAAGCGTGGCACATAGATGCCCTCTATCCTGACAGCCTGCTCAAGAAACTCCTGCTTGGTGCAGCCCTTGCGTTTCATATCTTCATACAGTTCGAGCAGCTCGATGTTAACTTCTTCTCCTTCACCGATGATGAAAATATCAAAAAAGTCCGCAAGCGGCTCGGGGTTGCAAACGCAAGGCCCTCCCCCAACGACTATCGGCATCGAATCATCACGCTGCGAAGCAAGCACGGGTATCCCTGCAAGATCAAGCATTTCCAGCACATTGTTGTAGGAAAGCTCATATTGCAGCGTGAACCCGACAAAATCAAACTCTGTCAGCGGATCAAGGCTTTCAAGCGCATAAAGCGGTATATCATTTTCACGCAGCAGCGCTTCAAAATCAGTTTCGGGCATAAAGCAGCGTTCACACCACCAGTTCTCCCTCTGGTTTTTAAGCCCGTAGAGTATCTTCATTCCAAGGTGGGACATTCCCACATCGTATGTATCGGGAAAGCAGAACGCAAAGCGCACGTCCACCTTATCCTTATCCTTTACAACGCTGCCAACCTCACCGCCGATATATCTTGCAGGCTTCTGCGCTTTGAGCAAAAGCCTTTCGATTCGTTCTTTCATTGATAGCATCTATCTGCCTCCCTGTTATTCTGCCGAGGTATCATTTGTTTTCATCTATCTTCTTTAAGGTATCCTCTAAGATCGCTTTTCTTAGTTCAACGAACCATTGTGAGAATGCGACTGTATCAAACGCATAAGTCTTATTAAGTTCAAACTCGTTCTCCGACCAGGTATCAAGCGGCGATTCGTTATGCTGTATCAGAGCTTCGAGCTTATCAAGTGCCTTGAATATCTTTGATTCTATCGTTTGCTGTGCCTCCATTTCTGCATAAAGCGCAGAAAACTCCTTTGATGTTTCCGCAGGCATCGTTTCTACCCACTGCATCAGCAGCGAATCCTCGGTATCCCTGTCGGCATCTGTTTTCACAAACGTTGGTATATCTCCTGTAAAGCACTCGCCGAGGTCGTGTATCAGGCACATATCAACTACCCTGTCCATATCTGCCTCGGGGAATTGCGAACGCAGCAGCAGCGCCATAAGCGAAGCTCTCCAGCTGTGCTCGGCAACACTTTCCGTTCTCCCCTGCGATGTGGTGCAATGGCGAGGAGTATCCTTGAGCTTTTCAGCTGTATGCAAAATATCCAGGTATTCACGAGCGTTCATGCTGCACCTCCGATACATCAAATTCTCACTTCTAATATTATACCTGCCGCAGCAGAGATTGTCAACTTTCACGAAGCAAAAATGCTGACGCACATATATGCCAGCACGCACACCAGCGAAACGCTCACCCTGCCCTTATAAACCGCTGCTGCCGCAAGCAAAGCTACCAGCAGCGCAAACACGATCTTTATCGCCCTTGCTCCTCTGCCTGCAAGCAAAAGGTCTATCAGTCTTCCGCCGTCAAGATACCCCACAGGCAAAAGGTTGAAGCCGCCGAGCAGCAGATTCACCTGCGCAAAAAAGGTCAGCTTTTTGCAGATAACGCAGCTTAAAAACGCAAGCATAAAATTCACTGCGCACCCTGCCGAAAGAATAAACGCCTCCTGCGAAAACCCGTTCATCCGTTTGCACGGCACAAGCCTTATGCCGCCGCCGTAAAACGTTATACCCTCGGGCTTGCAGCCGCACATCAGCATTGCGGCGATGTGCCCTATTTCGTGCAGACAGCAGCAGGCGAGCATTATAAGCATTTTTACGCTGTCGCTGCCAAGCAGGCAGGTAAGCGAGATGACTGCCGGGAACGAAAAGCACAGCCTGAACCTTATCCCTCGTATAACCCACTCAAACAAAAATATCACCCCTGAATTCTATGCATTCAGGGGCGTGATGTATTACAATTTTCTGATCGGGTGCCTGATCACTGTTCTGAGCATTTCGGGCGCAGTTTTGCGTGCATCGGAAAGTTAGACCTTACAGAACTATCGTTATCGTCAGCACGCCGTCTGCAAGCGCAGCATCTATCGTTCCGCCCATGCGGTCAACGAGCGTGCGTGCTATCGAAAGCCCCAGCCCTGTGCTTTTTCTTGCGCTCTCAACGGTATAGAATCTGTCAAACAGCTTTTCCACCTGCGTTTGCGTAAGCTCCTGCGCAGCGTTTGAAAATGTTATCTCGCAAGGCTCTTTCAGCGTTATGGAAAGATCGCCGCCGGAATACTTCAAGGCATTGTTCATCAGGTTCGAGAAAACCCTTGAAAGCGCCTGCGCATCGACCTTTCGCATTATCTTCTTGTCGGTCATATCCACCTTTACATCTATCCCGTTTTGCGCAAATGCGCCGTAAAAGCCCATTACGCAATCCTCAAGCAGCTTGTTTATCTGCATACTCTCCAGCTCCATGCTGCCCGAAGAAAGTATCACCGAGTAGCTGAATAGCTCATCGGTAAGCTGTTTCATAGCAGTTGCCCTGCTCATTATTATTTCAAGATATTCCTCCAGCTTTTTGCTTTTTGGCATATCCTTCATCATTTCAAGGTAGCCCATTATCGCCGTAAGCGGAGTGCGCAGGTCGTGAGAAATATTCGTAACAGCGTCCTTTAGCTGATTATCGCCGTTAAGAAAGTTCAGCTGCTGCTTGCGGATCTCTCTGAGACTTTTGTTAAGCTCCCCCGCAAGCATCATCATCTGCCTGTCACCCGAGGAAACGGCTATAAGGTTGTTTGTGTCCTCATTCATTATAATATCCAGCTTTGAAACGATATCCCTGCAGCTTTTGCGCATAAGATATACCTTAACGCCAAGCAGCAGACATATCACAAGCAAAAGCAATGTTATGATACATAATGCCAAAAGGACACCTCCCTTTATTTTATATTCTTGCGTTTGAACGCTGCTGCACCGAGCAGTATTATCACCGCAGAGGTGCAAAGACTGTAAACGGGCATAAAGTAAATGTTTCTCAGATTATACTTGATAAACATATCATCGTCTTCATCGTACCTTTCATCATGTCCATCGTATCTGCTGTAATCGGTTTCATCATAGTAAGAATGATATCTGGGCTTTACCCATCTTCCGTGTGGTTTGGGCAGCTCCTCTTCGCTTTTTACTCCCGTTTCGAGTGCCGACTGAACGATATAAAACTGACAGACAGGAGATGTATAAATATATAAGCTCATCGCATCTCTTTTAACGCCCCGTTCAACAAACATCGGATTTGCCTCTTCGATATCATCTCCGTCCCCCGTAACTTCATAAAAACACTTTGGCTGCACAAGATCGCTTGCGAACCACAAAGCTACAAAGGTAGTTCCCAGCAGTATGGTAACTGTAAGAATCATACTCAACAGCGCTTTGCCGAGCAGCATAGTTATCACGGTCGTTATTATCGTTATCATAAGATAACCCAATGTAAGCATAAATACAAAAAGCAATGCCATGGTGAACGAGTAATGGTCAAGATCGAACAGCGGATTTATTATAATAAAGTAAGTGACAAAATACAGCGCAGACATTATCAGTGTCAAAGCACAGTTTGTCAGCAGTTGTGCAAAATAGAATTGTGTTTTTGTTGCACCTACTATCAGCTTGTTCCTGACCGTTCCGCTTGAAAATTCTCTGATAGACTGGATACTTACAAGTATGATTATGGGCAATATCATAAACAGATGAGTATAGTATCTGAATTCAACATTTGCCCCGCTGAACAGCTCTCTTTTTCCCTCAACATGATACATAAACCCTTCAAATATGCCTGCACTTAAACAAACAAAAGCGATTATTATCAGCGATATTGAGTTAAACGCTCTTTTGAGCGATACCCTGATCATTCTTATCATTTTTCAGCACCTCCCACAAGATCGAGGAAGTAGCTTTCAAGACTCTCGTCCATTTCCGTAAGCCCAAGCAGCTCACAGCCCTTTGACGAAAGCTCTTCGGACAGTATAGTAACAGACATTTTTTCAAATATCCTCACCTTGTTGTCCGCAATGACCTCATATTCTTTTCCGATAGCATCGAGCACCGCAGTAGCCTTGCTTACATCAGATACCTCTGCGACCATGCTTTTTCTGATCTGCTGTTCAAGCTCTACCGAGCTGATCTCCTTGATGACCTTGCCCTTATCCATAAAGCCGTAATGCGTTGCAAGCATTGAAAGCTCGGAAAGTATATGGCTTGATATAAGAACAGTCATACCCTTTTCCTTGTTGAGCCTTAACAGCAGTTCCCTTATCTCAACTATACCCTCGGGATCAAGCCCATTTATCGGCTCATCAAGCACAATAAAGTCGGGGTATCCTGCCAGTGCGACAGCAATGCCGAGCCTCTGCCTCATGCCAAGCGAGAACTTTGCAGCCCTTTTCTTGCCTGTTCCGCCCAGACCCACGATATCCAGCAGCTCGTCAATATCCGCCTTGTTTTTAGGCAGACCGAGCATATCCAGCTGCGCTTTGATGTTGTCCCTTGCTGTCATCTCATTGTAAAGCGCAGGGCTTTCAATTACGCCGCCGATGCGTGACCTGACCTTTGAGATCTTTCTGTCATTGTTAGCTACGCCAAATATCGAATAGCTTCCGCTTTTTGGCTGCTGCAGTCCGCAAACGACTCTCATCAGCGTGGTCTTTCCTGCACCATTGCGCCCGACAAGCCCGTAGACAGAGCCTTTTGGAACGCTCATCGTTACGCCGTTGAGCACGCTTGCTCTGCAGTAGCTTTTAAAAATGTCTTCTGTTTTCAGAGCATATTCCATATCAATCATCTTCCTTTCTGAAAACAGGATAACATATAATGGTCAAGAAAGCGGCAAAGAAAACGTCAAGATTTTGTCAAGATCTTCATTTCAGTCTGAACCCTATCCCGTACACCGCTTCGATGTGGTCCTTGCCGTCAGCACCGAGCAGCTTTTTGCGTATGTTTGAAACGTGCTGTTTCAGGCTTCTTTCTGTGCAGTCGGGAGTATCATAGCTTATCTTTTCAAGTATCGTGCTTCTTCCCAGCGGAGCGCCGTCGTTGAGCATCAGCAGTTTAAGTATCGCACACTCTGTCCGTGTCAGGCGCACCTCATTTTCTCCTGCAAAAGCACAAAGCGATGCACTGTTAAGGGTTATACCGCACGCAGTTATCTCATCACCATCGCTCACCTTCGGTCTTCTCAGCGCAACGGTTATCCTTGCCAGCAGCTCGCTCACATCAAACGGCTTGGTAACATAGTCAACAGCGCCGTTCATAAGCAGCCCTACCTTATCCGCAACATCGCTCTTTGCGCTTACAACTATAACGGGTATACCGCTGATCTTAGGCAAAAGCTCCTCTCCCGAAAGCCCCGGAAGCATCAGATCGAGCAGTATAAGATCGGGCTTTACCGCATCCGCCTGCATCAGAGCCTCCGTTCCCGAGTAAGCTCTGCTCACAAGATAGCCTTTTGATGTGAGCAGCTCCTCGAGCATATTGCCAATATGGATATCATCATCTATCACAAGTATGTGTGACATCTCTTATGCCTCCTAAAACAAGCTGAGTATGCTGCAAAAGCAACGCATCATTTTTTCAGCATCGGTGCAAGGAACTGTCCCGTGTAGGACTTTTTGCACTTTGCCACCTGTTCGGGCGTACCTGTGCATACTATCTCTCCGCCGCCGTCACCGCCCTCGGGACCGAGGTCGATAATGTAGTCAGCGGTCTTTACAACGTCAAGGTTATGCTCTATAACAAGCACCGTATTCCCTGCATCAACGAGCTTTTCAAGCACTTCAAGAAGCCTGCTTACATCAGCTGTATGCAGTCCTGTTGTCGGCTCATCGAGGATATATATCGTCTTGCCCGTGCTGCGCTTTGAAAGCTCGGTCGCCAGCTTGACTCTCTGCGCCTCACCGCCCGAAAGCGTGGTTGCAGGCTGACCTATCTTAACGTATCCCAGTCCGACCTCAAACAGCGTTTCCAGCTTGCGCTTTATCTTGGGGATATTCTCAAAGAACGAAACGCCCTCCTCTATCGTCATTTCAAGCACATCGTAAATGTTCTTTCCCTTATAGCGCACCTCAAGCGTTTCACGGTTATATCTCATTCCGCCGCAGACCTCGCAGGGTATATAAACATCGGGCAGAAAGTGCATTTCTATCTTGATTATACCGTCGCCCTCGCACGCTTCGCAGCGGCCGCCCTTGGTGTTGAAGGAAAACCTTCCTGCGCTGTATCCTTTCATTTTTGCATCGGCAGTATTTGCGTAAAGCTCACGGATATCGTTGAAAACGCCCGTGTATGTCGCAGGGTTGGAACGTGGTGTTCTGCCTATCGGTGACTGGTCGATAACTATTGCTTTGTCAAGATACTTTATGCCCTCTATCTTTTTGAACTTTCCGGGAAAAGTCTTTGCCCTGTTCAGCTTTGCGGAAAGCTCCTTCTGGATTATCGCATTCACCAGCGAGGATTTTCCGCTGCCCGAAACGCCCGTAACGCAGGTGAACGTTCCCAGCGGTATCTTCACGTCAATGTTTTTCAGGTTGTTTTCCTGTGCGCCGAATACTTCAAGGAACTTGCCGTTGCCCTTTCTTCGCTGCGCCGGAACTGCTATCTTCTTTTTGCCGCTCAGGTACTGCCCTGTTATCGACTTTTCACACTTCATTATGTCTTCAAGTGTTCCTGCGGCAACTATCTCTCCGCCGTGAACTCCTGCGCCGACACCGACATCAACAATAAAATCCGCCGCACGCATCGTGTCCTCATCGTGCTCAACGACTATCACGCTGTTTCCTATATCACGCAGACGTTTGAGCGTGTCTATCAGCTTTCCGTTGTCACGCTGGTGAAGTCCTATCGATGGTTCGTCCAGTATATAAAGCACGCCCACGAGCGATGAACCTATCTGGGTAGCAAGCCTTATCCTCTGGCTCTCGCCGCCCGAAAGCGTTCCGCTTGAACGTGAAAGCGTAAGGTAATCAAGTCCCACGCTGGAGAGGAACGCAAGCCTGTCCTTTATCTCCTTGATTATCCTGTCACCTATCAGGCTGTCACGCTTTGAAAGCTCCAGCTTGTTCAGAAATTCAAGTGCCTTGATGACCGAGAGCTGCGTAAGCTCGTGTATATTCAGACCGCCCACCGTTACCGAAAGGCTTTCCTCTTTAAGTCTTTGTCCGTGGCAGGCAGGGCACGGCTCGTCCGTCATGACCGTTTCTATATCCGCCTTTGAATACTCGCTCGCAGACTCCTTGTAACGTCTTTCAAGGTTAGGTATGACTCCCTCAAATGCACCCTCGTATTCCGCCTTATAAAACAGATTGCCGCCTCTGGTCAGCTTCAGCTTCTGCCCCTGCGTTCCGTAAAGGAAAATATCTATCGCATCCTGCGGCAAGTCTTTCACGGGGACATCCAGCGAGATGCCGTACTGCTTTGAGATAGCCTCAAAATACATCGAAGCTATCGACTTATCATCAAGCGTGTTCCAGCCCGAAGCCTTTATTGCACCCTGCCTTATCGAAAGCTCCTTGTTGGGGATTATCAGGTCGGGGTTTATCTTTTTGAAAACTCCCAGTCCCGTACATTTCGGGCAGGCACCGAAGGGATTGTTGAACGAGAACATTCTCGGCGTAAGGTCCTCGATAGAGATACCGTGCTCGGGGCAGGCATAATTCTGCGAGAACATTTCCTCTTCGCCGCCGATAACATCGATTATCACCGTTCCGCCCGTCATCGAACATACAGTTTCAAGGCTGTCTGTAAGGCGTGATTTTATCGAATCCTTTATGACAAGTCTGTCAACTATTATCTCGATGTTATGCTTTTTGTTCTTGTCGATCTTTATCTCTTCCGAAAGGTCGTAGGTTATGCCGTCCACTCTTGCCCTTACAAAGCCTGATTTCATGCACCTTTCAAGCTCCTTGGCGTGTTCGCCCTTTCTGCCCCTGACTATCGGGGCGAGCACCTGTATCTTCGTGCCCTGTTCAAGCGACATTATCTTATCAACTATCTGGTCTATCGTCTGGTGCTGTATCTCCCTGCCGCACACAGGGCAGTGCGGAACACCTATCCTTGCATACAAAAGACGCAGGTAGTCATATATCTCCGTTACCGTACCAACGGTAGACCTCGGGTTTTTTGAGGTCGTTTTCTGGTCTATTGATATTGCAGGAGAAAGCCCCTCTATCGTGTCAACATCGGGCTTGTCCATCTGTCCCAGAAACATTCTCGCATAGGAAGAGAGCGACTCGACATATCTTCTCTGTCCGTCGGCATATATCGTATCAAATGCAAGCGATGATTTTCCCGAGCCCGAAAGCCCCGTCATAACGACAAGCTTATCTCTTGGGATAGTAACATCGACATTTTTCAGGTTGTGCTCACGGGCACCCTTTATAACAATTTCGTTCTTTGCCATTTTTACCTACCTGTTTCTATTATTTATCTTCTCCTCTTAGCTCCTTTATCTTGTCACGCAAGAATGCAGCGTGCTCAAAATCAAGCAGCTTCGCAGCTTCCTTCATCTGTTTTGTCAGCTTGTCGATAAGCGCAAGCCTTTCCTGTTTCGACATTTTCAGCTTTTGCTGTGTCTTGTATTCAACGTCCTCCTTGGAGGATATCTCGATAACATCACGAATATCCTTGACTATCGTCTTTGGAACTATGCCGTGTGCCTCATTGTACGCCATCTGCAATTCACGCCTTCTTTGTGTTTCGCTTATAGCGCTTTCCATTGAACGTGTCACCGTATCGGCATACATTATGACCTGTCCGCCTGCATTTCTTGCAGCACGCCCTATCGTCTGTATAAGCGACTGCTCCGAACGCAGAAAGCCCTCTTTGTCCGCATCAAGTATCGCAACGAGCGAGACCTCGGGCAAGTCAAGTCCCTCACGCAAAAGGTTGATACCCACCAGCACATCGAACTCTCCGAGCCTCAGATCACGGATTATCTCCATTCTCTCGATCGTATCTATCTCGCTGTGCATATAGCGGACTTTTATATCAAAGCCTTTGAGGTAAGTCGTAAGATCCTCAGCCATTTTCTTGGTCAGAGTGGTGACCAGCACACGTTCCTTTTTCTCTATCCGCTTGTTTATCTCGCTCATCAGATCCTCTATCTGTCCCTCTGTCGGCTTGACTATCACCTCGGGATCAAGCAGTCCTGTCGGTCTGATTATCTGCTCAACTATCTGTGATGATTTTTCCTTTTCAAAAGGTCCGGGCGTTGCCGAAACGAAGATAGCCTGACCGATGCGCTCATAGAACTCATCAAATTTCAGCGGTCTGTTATCCAGTGCCGAGGGGAGCCTGAAGCCGTAATCGACAAGCGTCTGCTTTCTCTGCCTGTCGCCTGCATACATCGCCCTTATCTGCGGCAGTGAAACGTGAGACTCATCAACTATGATAAGAAAATCCTCGGGCAGATAATCCAGCAGTGTAAAAGGCGCAGCACCCGCAGGTCTTCGTTCAAGCACCCTTGAATAGTTCTCTATACCGCTGCAAAAGCCTATTTCCTCAAGCATTTCTATATCATAATTCGTCCGCTGAGCTATGCGCTCCGCCTCGATGAACATATCCCTTTCCTTGAAATACCTGACTCTCTCATCAAGCTCCTGTTTAAGCTCCTCTATCGCCTCACGCATCTTATCCCTGCCGACGATATAGTGGCTTGCAGGGAAAATGATGTAATGCAGATAGCTGCCCAGCACCTCGCCGGTCACAAGATTTATCTCGCTTATCCTGTCTATCTCGTCTCCGAAAAACTCAACTCTCACTGCAATGTCGGTTGAATTTGCGGGGACTATCTCCACCGTGTCGCCACGCACCCTGAACTTTGTTCTTGTAAAGTTTATGTCGTTGCGCTCATACTGTATCCCCACCAGCTGCGCTATCAGCTCCTCACGGGATATCTCCTGTCCCTTGCGCACCGATACCATCATCGACTTGTATTCCTCGGGATCACCCATTGAATAAATGCACGAAACGCTCGCTACTATTATAACGTCCCTGCGTTCAGCCACAGCTGCCGTTGCCGAGTGCCTCAAACGGTCAATGTCCTCATTCACCGCCGAATCCTTTTCTATATAAACATCCTTGCTTGGCACATACGCCTCGGGCTGATAGTAATCGTAATACGATACAAAGTATTCCACCGAGTTGTTCGGGAAGAACTCCTTGAACTCCGAGCACAGCTGTGCGGCAAGTATTTTGTTGTGTGCAAAAACCAGCGTAGGTCGGTTGATCCTCTGAATAACATTTGCCATTGTAAATGTCTTTCCCGAGCCTGTAACGCCCATGAGCGTCTGCTCTTTCATACCGCTTTTCAAGCCGTTAACAAGAGCCTCTACTGCCTCAGGCTGATCTCCCGAAAGCTGATAATCGCTGACAAGTTCAAAATGATCCATAATAACTGCGCTCCTCCCAAAACGAACATTGATTCTATTGTAACACATAATATTTTTAATGTAAAGAGATTTTTTGCACCATATATCTTAACGTTTTATCCTTGCATAAAATAAACCTGTCCCACTGCCGTGACTGCCCTTGAAAAGAGTATGGAAATGTTGTATAATAGTCTTGTAAAACAACTCGATAACTTGAAAGGACAAGGCTTATGCGTGAATTTACTATCAATAAAAATGACAGCGGTCAAAGGCTTGACAAGTTTCTGACAAAAGCAGTCAAGAACCTGCCAAAGAGCCTGCTGTATAAATATATCCGCCTCAAGCGCATAAAGCTCAACGGCAAAAGGTGCACCATTTCCGACAGACTGTGCGAGGGAGATGTTATCCAGCTTTACATAAACGATGAGTTTTTTGACAGCGATACATCAAAGCCCGATTTCCTTAAAGCACCTGCCGCACTTGATATCGTCTACGAGGACAGCGATATTATCCTTTGCGATAAAAAGGTCGGGCTTGTGGTGCACGAGGACGAAAGCGGCGCAGCCGACACGCTGATAAACCGCATACTCCATTATCTTTACGATAAGGGCGAGTATTCGCCGCAAAACGAGAATTCCTTTACGCCCTCCCTTTGCAACCGCATCGACCGCAACACGAGCGGTATAGTTATATGCGCAAAAAATGCACAGGCGCTCAGGGTGATGAACCGGAAGATCAAGGACAGGGAGATCGACAAGCGGTATCTCTGCGTAACGGTGGGCATTCCGCCAAAAAGCGAGGATACGCTCACAGCATATCACAGGCGCAGCGAAAAGACCAAGACCGTTACTGTGACCGATACCATGCAGCCGGGCTGCAAAACTATGATAACCCGGTACAAAGTTATTGCCAAAAACACCGAGCGTGACCTTGCACTTTTAGAAGTCAAGCTCGTTACGGGCAGGACTCATCAGATAAGGGCACACCTTGCACACATCGGCTATCCCCTGCTCGGTGACGGCAAGTACGGAATAAATGCTGTCAATCGGGAATACAATGTAAAAACGCAAGCTCTTTGCGCATATAAGCTGACCTTTGATTTCACGACCGATGCAGGCTGCCTTGAACACCTCAACGGCAGCAGCTTTGAGCTTGAAAACGTCTGGTTCGCAAAAAAATTCTTCTCGCTGTGATACCATTTGCGCACAAGTGATTTGTCAGCTTTAATAAAAACATTCGACAATTTCAGATAATATTTGCTTATTATGCTTGAATTTTGTCTTGTAATATGGTATAATCAAATAGTTGAATTTTTTTCGACGTATTCTAAAATGTCTCGGAGGGATAATTATGACAGGCGATCTTCACTGTCACACCACGCTTTCGGACGGAAGTCTGGGTATTGAAGAAACCATCGTTCAAGCCAAAAGGATGGGGCTTGATTTTCTCGCAATAACCGATCACGACACACTTTCATCTTCCAGCAGAGCTAAGATACTCGGAGAAAGATACGGCGTTCAGGTCATTCCTGCGGTAGAGCTTTCCGCCTGGGACAAGAAAAGGAACAATAAAGTACATATCCTGTGCTATGCTCCGCAAAAGCCGGACAGGCTGGAGGGACTTTGCATGAAATCCTGTCAGATAAGGACAGAGTGTGCAAAGGAAATGATAAAGAAAGTTATGGATAGGTATCCGATACCTTCCGATGCTGTGCAGAAATATACAAAAGGCTCAAAGAGCATTTATAAGCAGCATATCATGAGGGCACTTGTAAACTACGGCTATGCTACCGAGCTTTACGGCTCTGTCAACGATAAGCTGTTCGCTGCTCCCAACGGTGAGTGCCTTGTTACAAGAGAGTATCCCGATGTTAATTTCGTCATCGACCTGATACACTCATCAAGAGGCGTTGCTGTAATGGCTCACCCGTATATGTATAACAACGTTGAGCTTCTGCACGAGCTTATCGAGGCAGGCAAAATGGACGGCATCGAGTGCTACCATTTCTCTGCTACCGAGCAAAAGCAGAAGGAGCTTGTTAAGCTGGCTGAGGATAACGGACTTATCGTTACGGGCGGTTCGGATTTCCACGGACTTTACAACAGCACAATGACTCATATCGGCAAATATGTTACCGATCAGGAGAATCTTGATAAGCTGTTCAAGCTGATAAGCAAGAATTCTCAGAAAGCAAGCAAAACTGCGCCTAAAGCAGAACAGTAAACCGATACCATTGAGGAGCATTACAAGGTAGTGTTCCTCTTTTAGATATAAGAAGCAAGAATAAAAACAAGAAAGATAAGTATGAAAAAGAGGTAGTAAAATGGACGTAATGGAAAGATCCCTTGAAATGCACAAGCAGTGGAAAGGAAAGATAGAGGTCTGCTCACGCACAAGAATAAACAGTGCGCAGGAGCTGACGCTGGCTTACACTCCCGGAGTTGCAAAGCCATGCCTTGAAATACAAAAGGACCCCGAGCTTTCGTATGAGCTGACAAGAAGAGCCAACCTTGTGGCTGTCATCACCGACGGAAGCGCAGTTCTCGGACTTGGCAATATCGGCGGACTGGCAGGTATGCCTGTTATGGAGGGAAAATGTGCGCTGTTCAAGGAGTTTGCTGATGTAGATGCGTTCCCGCTTTGCATCAAGTCAAACGATGTTGACGAGATAGTAAATACTATCGCACTTATCGGTGACAGCTTCGGCGGAATAAACCTTGAGGACATTGCCGCTCCGAGATGCTTTGAGATAGAAGCCAAGCTCAAGGAAAAGCTGGATATCCCTGTTTTCCACGATGACCAGCACGGAACTGCTATCGTTGTTGCGGCTGCGCTTATGAACGCCTGCAAGGTCGCAGGTAAGAAGATAAGCGACATCACTATGGTAATAAACGGTGCAGGTGCAGCAGGCTGTGCTATCGGAAAGCTGATACTCAGCCTCGGCGTTGGTGAGCTTATAATGGTAGACAGAGAGGGTATTATATGCGAGGGCGAAAAAATGCTCAACGAGGCTCACGAGCAGATGGCTAAAGTCACCAACAGAAAGCACCTCAAAGGCACACTTGCCGATGCACTCAAGGGCGCTGATGCTTTCGTAGGCGTTTCAAAGCCCGACCTTGTAAGCGAGGAAATGGTAAAGTCGATGGCTGAAAAGCCGATAATATTTGCAATGGCGAACCCTGTGCCTGAGATAATGCCGGATAAGGCAAAGCAGGCAGGCGCATTTATTGTAGGAACAGGCCGCTCGGACTTCCCTAACCAGATAAACAATGTTATCGCATTCCCTGGTATATTCAAGGGTGCGCTCGCTGTAAGGGCGAAAGACATAAACGAGGAAATGAAAATGGCTGCTGCAAAGGCTATCGCAGGCTGCGTGAGCGATGAGGAGCTGAGCGCTGAGTTTATCCTGCCGAACGCCTTTGACAGAAAAGTTCCGATAGCTGTTGCCGATGCAGTCGCACAGGCTGCAAGAGACAGCGGCGTGGCAAGGATCTAAAGGGAGGTATTATTCTTATGAAAAGCGTAACTTTCACTCCGAGAGGAGTTTGTTCAAGACAAATAAAGCTCGATCTTGACGGCGATATAGTCCGCAACGTCAGCTTTGTGGGCGGCTGCAACGGAAATCTTCAGGGCATCGGCAAACTTGTCGAGGGAATGAAGGTCGATGAAGTGATACAAAGGCTGGAAGGGATAAACTGCAATGGCAAAGGCACCTCCTGCCCCGATCAGCTTGCAAAGGCACTTAAAGAAAACAGATAAAAACAGCGGATCCCCCGATTTCATTCCGGGAGATCCGTTTTTCATTTCATATATTTTTCATTGAACACCGTAACAGGTATCGCCTTATCAAAAAGCCAGCCCTGTGCCTTGGTATAGCCTATCTCGCAAAGTATCTGCGCCTGCTGCTTCGTTTCAACTCCCTCAAAGATAAGATCCTTGTCCATAGTCGAGATCAGCTGGCAGATATTCTTCACATACATTCTTTCACGCTCGTCCGTTTCTATCTCGTCAATAAACGTCTTGTCTATCTTCACCACGTCCACGGGTGCGTTGAGCAGAACGCCGAGAGTTGAATAGCTTACACCGAAATCGTCAATGTCTATCCTGAAGCCTGCCTCCTGCAGCTTTGACATATCACGGAACAGCTTATCTATGTTATCTCCGAAGCACGATTCCGTTATCTCTATCTCTATGTATTCAGGGCTTACCTCATACTCTTTTGCCATCTCGATTATCTTGTCAACATACTCTCCGCTCCTGACGTGCTGGCGTGAAAAATTCACCGAGACAGGTATTATTCTCTTGCCTGCCATTTTCCAGTCCGAAAGTGTTTTGAGCACCTGATCGTAGATATAAAAATCAAGCTCGTCGATGTATCCGACTTTTTCAAGCACCGATATGAACTCGCCCGGCATAATGTAAGTCCCGTCAGGGTTGCGCCACCTTGCAAGCGCCTCAGCACCGATGACCTCCATAGTTTCCATAGAGAACTTTGGCTGCAGGAACATCTCTATCAGTCCCGATTCGATCGCTGAGCTAAGCTCATTAGCGATCTTCTGCTCCCTTGCACGCTTTATGTGCATCTGCGGATCGTAAACACCGCAGTCATTGCTGTGGGCTATCCCCTTGACGCTCTTTCTTGCAAGGTTGGCGTTGAACACCGCCCTTGAAACTTCAGTGCCCTCGTCCCATACATAAACTCCTGCGCACACGGTCAGGTTGCTTCCGGGAAGCAGCTTCTGCTTTTGATTAAAGAACTCCTCATTGCGCTTTTTTATGCTGTCAACAAGCTCAGCCAAAGATTTTGCCTTGTATAAACCTACAAAGTAATCCGAGTAGATACGGCAGGCTATCACATTAGTCGGGGTGTTCTTTATTATCTCTCCAAAGCCTTTTAGCATTTTGTTTCCTGCCTCAAAGCCAAGGTTGTCATTCACGAACGAAAAGCCGTTGATGTCGGAATAAACGAACCCGTAGATGTGATCCTTATCCCTTTTCTGCAATATCTCCTCAGCCTTTGAGGTGAAGGTTTTATAGTTGAGCATTCCCGTAACGCTGTCGGTTGTGATAAGGTAGTTGATATACTCGTTATCCATCTCCAGCCTTTTTGAAAGCTCCTTAGTATTCTGGATATTGCTCATCATGCCGTATATTCTTGAAACGGTCATGTTTTCGTCCATAACGCTTGTCAGCGACAGCTTATACCATGTGTAGTCGTCATCGAACGACTTTGTCCTCAGCTCTATCTCGCAGTTATAAGAACGTGCGAGCAGACTTCGGCAAGTCTCCCTGAACAGCGGAAAATCTTCCTCATGGATAAACGCCTTTGACTTATGCTGAGCATAGAAATCCTCAACAACGCCGTCACCGTAGCGGTTTATGCTGTTTGAAAACTCCATTATGTCATCTTTTACATTGTATTCGATAAAGATCTCATCAACGCTTTTGGTGATAAGGCGGTACCTTGCAGCCTGCATCTCTATCTCGGCATACATCTTTTTCTCGTTGGTGATGTCGTAAGCGATGATAAACACAAGTGCCCTGTCATCAAGCTTCTCGTAGTATCTTCCGACAAGCCTGAACCATTTGTCTCTGTTATCAACGTGCATCTGCACCTCTAACTCAAAAGGCGTATTCGTCTTCACCGTTTCACTAAGCGCATCAAGCACCCTTGCCATATCTCTCAGGCTGCCGAACTCGGTGAACGCAGGCACTGTTTCATCAACGCCAACACCCAGCATCGAGCGGAACTCATTGTTGCAGCGGTATATCGAAAAGTCATCTGCATACACTATTGCCACGCCGCCCACAACATCGCTCGTAAGAACCTCTATCTGCTTCTGATACGAAAGGTTGTCATTTATCAGCTTTTCCTGCCGTGAATAGTTGCTGTAAACGGCTGAGATATATCTCTTTCCGTCCTTTTCAAAGAAAGAGCCGTGCACATTTACAAGTATTATCGAGCCGTCCTTTTTGGTCATTTCATGCCTGAGAACATAGTTCTCCCCTGTGTCACGGCACCTGATTATCTCTTTTTTTATCTCATCACAGTCCTGCGCAGGTATAAGACTTTCAAACGGGATAAGCCCGTTATCTCTGTCCTGCGCTGTAAAGCCTGTCATTTCAAGAAATCTGTCATCAACATAAACCGGAAGCGTGAAGTTATCCGTATCAAAAATACAATACGGGTATGGCAGCTTGCTTATAGCCATTTTCTCTCCCTCACTTTCTCCAATGCATAATACTCCACTTTATAAAGAATTATATCATATTGTACAAAAGAATGCAAGAATTTTTAAATACTTTTGTGTGAATTTATTGTTTCGGCAAAAAGCAAATTCCCAAAATGCACTTGAAATCAGTGCGATTGTGTGTTAAAATGATAAAGATAACTATCTGTAAAGGAGATGCTTGATAATGAACAAGAAAAAACCAATAGTCCTCAGGATACTCGTGCTCGCAATAGTGGCTCTTATGCTGCTTGGTGTCGTTGCAGCAGCGATAGCTCAGGCATAATCATGGTACACATCGGCAACAGCTGGGATGAGATACTCGGTGATGAGTTCAAAAAGGACTACTACCTTCAGCTGAGAGAGTTTCTAAAGCGTGAATATGCACGTTATCGTGTATATCCCGATATGTATGATATTTTCAATGCTTTGAAATTCACGCCCTACGAGAATGTCAAAGCGGTCATAATAGGGCAGGATCCCTATCATGAACCCGGACAGGCGCACGGGCTTTGTTTTTCTGTAAAAAAAGGCGTGCCGCTTCCGCCGTCGCTTCAGAATATTTATAAGGAGCTGCACGATGATGTCGGCTGCACTATCCCCCAGAGCGGTGATCTCACCGAATGGGCAAAGCAGGGCGTGCTTTTGCTGAACACTTCGCTCACCGTGCGTGAGGGACAAGCTAACTCTCACAGCGGTAAAGGGTGGGAGATACTCACCGACGAGGTGATCCGCAAGCTGAACAACGCCGACCGCCCGATAGCATTTATCCTCTGGGGTTCAAATGCACGTTCCAAGGCAGCGCTTATAACAAACCCTTTGCACAGGGTTTTCCAGTCACCTCACCCGTCTCCGCTCTCGGCTTACCGAGGATTTTTCGGGTGCAGGCACTTTTCAAAGGTCAACAGCTTTCTCGCCGATAACGGCATCGAACCGATAAACTGGCAGATAAGCGATTAACTGTACATATTTTTGGACAAAATAAATATCACACCGGCAAAGC
>DFFV01000113.1:13308-14243 GCA_002371625.1 Ruminococcus sp. UBA3767 | reverse complement strand
ACGCACAATGTGGGGCGGTTCATTATCACCTTGCGCATCTTATTATTTATCCTTTATCTCTATCCTGTCAAGTATACCCTGTACCGAAACTCCGGGGTGAGTAACATACATTCTCGAAACGTCACGGATAAACGCAGCATCAGCACCCGTTTTTGCGGCGATTGCGCCCTCATCACAGCCCTTGTCAACGAACTTTGTTATCTTTTTCACAAGCGCATAAATATCGGCATCATCGGGGAATTGCATTTTCTCGGTCTTATCAGTCAGATCGGCGGTCTTAGCGTGCCCGTAGCAGACCCTTTCGGGCTTGAGCGCAAGCAGCTTCTGCCAGCTTTCCCACACCTGCGTCCCATTGTAAAGATCAAGCTCATAAAGCGGCGGCAGGTCGCCTACGAAAAGCGTTTTCTCATCATCGAGCCACAGCGAGATGCTGTCGTCACTATGCCCCGGGGTATGTATTATTTCGCCGTTAATGCCAAGCTCTTTGAGGAACTGCCTGCTTTGCGCAGCAGAAATGACTTTTACATTCCCGTCATCTATCGGAACAAAACCGCTTCGCTTGTCACGTTCAAATATGCTGTCGCTGTCGTGGATATGACCCAGCTGAACATCACAGACCGCAATGACCGCACCGTTATCCGCTATCTGCTGAGCAATACCCATGTGGTCAGGGTGAAAATGTGAGATGATAACATAGTTTATGTCCTGAAGCCTTAGCCTGCTTTCACCGAGCGCCCTGCACAAGAGCGGAAAAGTCCCTGCCCAGCCTGTATCGAACAGCACACATCCCTTTTCACCGCTTATAAGATATGTATTAGTACTTGAATATCTGAGCTGCGTTATCATTATTTTCACCTGCCCTTAATGCTTAAATACAAAAATCGCCGCAAGCTGAATTGCTTGCGGCTCATGGCTGGGGTGGAAGGATTCGAACC
>DFFV01000113.1:0-13243 GCA_002371625.1 Ruminococcus sp. UBA3767 | reverse complement strand
ACGGAGTCAGAGTCCGTTGCCTTACCACTTGGCGACACCCCAATATAATGTGGCTGGGATAGATGGATTCGAACCATCGAAATGACGGAGTCAAAGTCCGCTGCCTTACCTCTTGGCTATATCCCAAAATGAAGGGTATCACAGCTTCCTGAGTTGATCCGTCTAAGTTCATCTCCTCAGACAGCTTAATCATTATACCACAATGCGCAGGCGATTGCAAGAGCTTTGCGGTTTGTTTACAATTTATTTACACTTGACCGCACAAATGAAAACAACCGCACAAGGCGGCTGTTTTCAAAAGTGAGAATAAAGAATATGGAGATAATAGGAGTGTTACTGATTCATTTTACCGCCTCTGCCGCCCATCTGACCGCCGTTTGATCCGCCTGTAACGGTAGATGTCACCTCAACGGTCTTGGTGCTGCTTCCTGCGGTAAGGGTGTATGTCTGCCCCTGCTTTATATCAGCCGAGGAGAAAACCACGCCCTGCCATGTTTTAGCGTTTTTAGCTGTAAATACAGTCTTTCCGCTGCTGTCTTTTATAGTTAGCTCGGTATCTGCGTCAACTGTCCGGTCAAAGTCGACCAGCACGCTGCACTGCGTTGAGCCTTCGCTGAAATTCTGCTCCATGCCGACTGCACCGAGTGCGATCACGCTGCCGCCCGTGATAGTCGCTTTGCCGTTATAATCAAGTGCGCCGTTGCCCGAGTTGGTAGGGCCGTAAACCACTGTTGTTCCGCCCTCTACCAAAAGGTCGCCGTTTGAGTCCAGTCCGTCGCCGTTTGAATTAACGGTGACATTTCCGCCTGTTATCTTCAGGTAAACGCCTTCCTGCGATGCGAACTCATTTCTGCCCGCTCTGTCCTGCGAGCCTGTGTCGCTTCCGCCTGCGCAGTTTATTCCGTCGTCGCTTGCCGTAACGTTTACAGTTCCGCCCGAGATAGTGGCTGTCATGCCCTCGATACCCTCGTAGGACTTGCTTATGTTTACTTCGCCGCCTGAAATGATAAGATCCTTGTCGGCGTGTATGCCGTCATCGCCAGAGGATATCTCCAGCTTTCCGCCCGTGATGTTTACCCTGCCGTTGCTGTGAACAGCATCATCTGCGGAATCTATCCCGAATGTGCCGCCGGTAATCTCAAGGTCTGAGCCTGCCTTTAAAGCCTTTGCCGAAGTCGAGCTTTCCTCGGAGCTGCTGTCAGCTGTCGGTGTAACAACAGGCTGTTCGTTAACTGCTGCCGCAGGCTGAACATCTCCTGCGTTGCCCGGCATCTGCTTTCCGCCGAAGCCGCCCTTATCCTGCATATCGGGAGGTGTCTGTCCGTCAGGCATCTGTCCGCCCTGCTGCATACCGTCTTCGCCCTGCATACGCTCTTTCATTCTGCCGCCACGCATACCGCCGCCGCCATCGTTCATGTTCTTCTGCCAGTCGCCGTTAGGCTTGCCGTCCTGCTTGGTGGAAGCGTTTTTGCTGCCGCCGCCTGTTGTGATGTCAAACGTTCCGCCGTCAGTCTTTAAAACCGACTGCGCTTCTATCGCATCGTTGTTTGAAACTATCTTGAAGCTTCCGCCCGTTATCGAGATAAAGCCCTTTGTGCTGTCCTCGCTGTTATCGGACTTTATGCCGTTAGTACCTGCGGAGATATCAAACTCTCCGCCCGATATCCTCACGCTGTCCTTGCCCGATACCGCTGTGCTTTTGCTCGTAACAGTCAGCTTTCCGCCTGTTATAACAAGGTCGTCCTTTGAGAGCACACCGTGCTTGTAATTGCCGTTCACCTCAAGCGAACCGCTGCCGTTTATCGTAAGATCTGCCTTTGAGAAAATGCAGGCATCTGCATTAGCCTCATCGCCGCTCGTTTTGTATTCGCTGCCGTCGGTGAACTTATTGACCGAGTTTTCTTCAAGCGTAATGCTGACCTTATCAGCCTGCAGCACTGTCATTGCGGTGTTATCCGAACTTGTTATCTCTGCTCCTGCGAGCACTATGTGTACATCATCATTCTTGCCTGCATCAACAAGCACCCTGCCGCTTGTCAGCTTTCCCGAAAGGATATATGTGCCTGCCTTTGAAATGGTAAGCACTCCGTCCTTCCATGCTGCACCGTCGCCGCTGACGCTCGCTGATGTACCGTCAAGGGTTATCCTGCAGGCTGATGATTCATCGTATCCCACTTCCAGATCGGAAGCGTCTATCTTCATATCTATATCCGAGGCAACTATCGAGGAAGCCTCTTGCGAAGAGCCGTCTGCGCTGCTGCTTTTTGAGCAGGAGGCAAAGCTCGTGATAGCTAATATAAGTGCGGCTGTCAAAGCCATTACCTTTTTTCTCATATTCTCATTCTTCCGCTTTAACGGAAGCTCCTTTCTCAGCTTTGGGTGAGCGCCCTGCTCTTTCGCAGAAAACGCAGAACTATCAGCGCATCCCGTATTGCGAACAATTTCTTTTTCACATTTACCACCTGCTTATCAAAGCTGCTCTGTCTCACACGTTTTTACTCTTGAGCATATAACCTCGAGATTTCCGTTGCGGACTCTTATCTCATCGAGCATCTCCTTTTCCTTTGTCCTGTCCTTGAGCCTGAGCGTGTACCTGAGCTTATAAAGGCTTCCCATGTTGACTGTTTTAACCTGGATAAGCTCGTTTTCCTGTGTGTACTTTTCAAAAATATCATCAAACACCTGTGCATAATCAAGGCTTTCGGGAATAACTACCGTAAGCTCCTTTTCGCTGCTTGCGCCCTTGTTTTCGGGGATAAGCGTGTAAACCAGGTTAAGTGCGCAAACTACCACCGTTACGATGCTTGCAAGTATAAGGTGAGCCGTTCCCGTTGAAAGACCTACCGCCATTGCCAGAAAGATCGAACAGATATCCTTTGCATTTCCCGGGACAGACCTGAATCTTACCAGGCTGAAAGCTCCCATTACTGCCACGCCCGTACCGACATTGCCGTTAACGAGCATTATCACTATCTGAACGATGAACGGCAAAGCCGAAAGCGTCATCAGAAATCCTCTGGATTTTTTGTTTTTATAGCTGAAGCTGACTGCTATCAGCACGCCGAGTATTATTGAAACCAATGAACTCAGGAGCAGCACTCCCGTTGTAATAGTTGTGAAATCAGCAGTTGTAAGATCAAGCACAATCTGTCGCCTCCTTATTCATATTCTTCTCACTTAATTCTCTCTGATACGCATTGCCGTATTTTGAAAATGATGTAGGGTAAATTTTAAGCTCATCAAGTATCCTTACCAGCCACATCGGCATCGCACCTGCGATCTTTATCTCCATTATCCGCTCGCCCTTTTCCAGAAGCTCCTTGCCCCACGAGCCTTTTGAAAGCTCAAGTGCGTGATCACGGTAAAGCACGTTGGAATCAAAGGTTATTCTTACCGAGCTGTCCTGTGTGCCATACATTGCTATCCTGTCGTAGCTCAGATACATCTGCGGTGAAAGATCATCATACAGCGAAAAACAATATGCAAGCTCCTTTTCTATCTGCGGGTTGTTCATCGGCAGAATGCCTATTTGCGTAAATCCGACCGACTGCTCGAGAGTCATATCCACACGCCTTTTATAAACTATGCCCTCAAACTTCTTTTTAAGCTCCACAAACACCGTTGAATCGCCCTTGGGAGTGCCATAGCTCCTCACCCTTACCTTTTCCTTGTAAAGCGGTTTTTCAAGCGAAGCTCTTATCAGTCTGTGGTCGGGAGTATCGTAGTATATATTGCAGATAGTTGTCAGCCCGTAGCTGTCTACCTCTGCCTTGCCTTCGAGCTTTTCCCTCAGTTTCATATATGTCTTTTCATCAAGCAGATATTTCTGCTCGGTCCTTTCAAATACATCAATGTAATTTCCCATGTATCTCATCCCCTTCGGTTCGTTTCTATGATTAAAGTATAACCCCGTTACCTTAAATTTAACTAAACCGAATGTGCAAATAATGTGAAAGTTTTCACTCCTGCGCAAAACGCAAAAACAGCGCAGAAAGGCGGTTTTGACCACACCTGCTGCGCTGCGCTGAAAAATATTTTTTTCTTTTTTAAGTTTAAACTTTAAGTTTCCCTGTGCTGAACGGTCCTGAAAGAAGCGGTGAATGTGACCGTTTTATCCTTGACTGCACACTCTATCCTGCCCTTGTGCGAAACGACCGTTGCCTGAGCTATCGAAAGCCCGATGCCGTAGCCGCCCACCTTTTCACCGTTCCTCGTTCGTGAGGAATCGCTGCGGTAGAACCTGTCAAACAGCTTGTCAGTATCTCTCGGAGGCTCCTCACACCTGTTGGAAACGCTCAGCCGTGCGTGCTTTCCGCTTGCTGTGCGCTTGAGCGAGACCTTTATTTCCGAATCGTCATCGGCATATTTCACCGCATTTTCCACCAGTATCGAGGTCAGCTGCTTTATCGCAGCCTCATCGCCGTTTATAAAAATACCCTCGTCAATGTCCGTCACGAGCGTTTCGCCGTTTGTCTGCGCCAGCGCACCAAAAGGCTGCACAGTTTCACTCACCGCCTTGGACATATCAATATCAGCAAAAACGAGCTTAACGTCGTCCTCCTCCATTTTTGCGAGCTGCAAAAGGTTTTTAACAAGCCCGTCCAGCCGCACCACCTGGTTTTTAATGCTCCTTGTCCACTCGTTCTCCTCGCTCGTCAACTCTATCACCTCGGTGTTTGCCGAGATTATCGCAAGCGGAGTCTTTATCTCGTGCCCTGCATCGGTAATAAATCTGCGCTGCTTTTCAAAGCTGTCTATCGCAGGTCTTACCGCACGTTTTGAGAATATCATTACCAGCAGGCAGGTTATAACATACCCTGCTGCCGCCACCAGCACCGAGATAAGCATGAACCTGTTTTTATTCTGCGAGCCTGAACGTGTATCAAGGAAAATTATCGTCTTTCCCTTGTCGGTATCCTTTATCCTGTATTTATAAATATCTATGTAGCCGTTTTCCTTGCCGCTTTCAAGAGCCTGCTTGGCGTAATCAACCGCCTTTTCGCTCGTAACTGCGGCAATGTGCCCCGTGTTCACTCCCGTTACCTTTTCGCTGCTGTCGGTATCAACTATAAAGTACCTCGTCTGGTATTTTGTTTCCTCGTTGAAATTCTTGTCCTTGAAGTGCTCATCGTTCAGCATATCCTTCTTATCATGCCTGAAGCCGTCATCACGCTTGGGAAAATCGGGTATCTTACCGTCATTTTCCACAAGCATCTGCATCAGGTCATCGTAATCCGAATCTATCGAATGGATATTCACTATGTTGATAACGCCTATTATAACGACCTCAACAGCGAGCAGGCACAGCGCAACTATCAGCACGAATTTCCGCTGAAGCCTTTTTATCAATTCTTCTCCACTCCTTTTATCTTTGCCGCAAAACTATTT
Source organism: Ruminococcus sp. UBA3767 (assembly GCA_002371625.1). Lineage (GTDB taxonomy): Bacteria > Bacillota > Clostridia > Oscillospirales > Ruminococcaceae > Hominimerdicola. Next base: position 7,855 of record DFFV01000113.1, on the reverse strand, counting down.
CTGCTTTTCAGCCAGCGTGTAGCCCACGCCCCTTGCAGCCTTTATCTCCACATCTGCTCCCACGCTTGCGAGCTTTTTGCGCAGGTATGAAATAAACACCCACACAACATTTATCTCCGCATCGCTGTCATATCCCCATATACGATCCATAAACCGCTCGGTAGATATGAGCGTATTCTTGTTGACCATCATCATCTCAAGCATCTGGAATTCCTTATTGCCAAGCCGCTGTGTGCCATCCGGTCCTTTCAGGTCGTAGGTCTCCCTGCTCAGCGTGATGTTGCCGATAGTCAGGTCGTTCGGCGAGAATTCACTCTTGCGCCTTGTCATCGCTCTTATCCGAGCCAGCAGCTCGCCCATTGCGAACGGCTTTGTCAGGTAATCATCAGCACCGCTGTCAAGCCCTGTTATCCTGTCGCTGACCTGTGATTTTGCCGTCAGCAGCAGAACAGGCGTGTTGATGCCCTTTTCACGCAGCTTTTTCAGCACCTCGATACCGTCCATTTTCGGCATCATTATATCAAGTATTATCCCGTCATAATTTTCGCTTATCCCGTAGCTCAGCGCATCAGCGCCGTCATAAACAGCATCCACCGAGTAGTTGCTGTGTTTGAGCACTGCCACCAAAGCGTTTGAAAGCTCCTTTTCATCCTCTGCAAGCAAAAGTCTCATATTCTCACTCCTTGTCTATTTTAAAGTATCATATCATCTCAACTTAAATATTACCTTAAAGTATAGCATAAAAACGCCGAAAATTCAACAATGATGCAGTTGCTTTTTTACGATCGCCTTATTATGCTTGACTAACCAACTATGAGTATGATACTATTAACTGGTCATAGTATATGATAATAAAAGAAAAGGAGTAAACAAAATGAAAGCGATCACATATCTTCAATTTGCAGGCAATGCAGCTGAAGCACTGTCATTCTATGAAAAAGCACTCAGCGCAAGTGAGGTAAAAGCCGTAAAGTTCGGCATCATGCCTGATTCGCAACTGAGTGAAGAAGAAAAAAACATGATAATGGATTCTTACATTCGTTTCGGAAATAATGTCATAATGCTCAGCGATGTTCCTCCATCAATGGAGCAGGCAATGGGTAAAGTGATACCCGGCAGCAATATGCTCATAAGCATTATTGACGGAGATGAAAAGACCAATGCCGAGTATTTTTCACGTCTTTCCGAAGGCGGAAACGTAATAATGCCACTCGCATCTTACCCATGGTCAAAGAATTTCGGAATGCTGGTAGACAAATTCGGCATAACATGGAAATTCAACGGTGATGCAATCAGCTTCATAGATTCAATCAACAAATGACATCCATATAAAAAGGACACCGTATTTTTTGATACGATGTCCTTTTTATAATGTTGTGTGAGAAGAAATTTTACCAATTCTCTACGCTGCCTCTGATGTACTGTCCCGGTACCTCGGAATACAGCTTGACAAATCTTCTGTGAGATATGCTGCCCAGTGATGATGAAATGTTGTCATCTACCTGCGGGTCTACAACGTAGGTGTTGCCGTTGATGTAAAGCTCTACCCACATGTGCTGACCGTAGCCGCCTCTTGCCAGTGAAGTCTGTCCCCAGACTGTGTTAGCCTTGAAACCCATGTATCTGAGCATAGCGCACATTGTGTGAGAATACTCTGTGCAGGTACCGTATCCCTTTACAAGTACCGACTGTATAGGGATAGACCAGCCGCCGTAAGCGTAGTATGTGTTCTTGATAAGGTAATCGTAGCAGGTAAGCACCTTTTCATAGTTGGTCATCTTATCGTTTACGAGTGCCTTCATATACTTTTCAAGTGTTGTCTTTTCAGCGCCCTTTACGGTGATAGTCGGCTTGAGCTCCTCAGACTTTACTGAGTTGAGTCTTTCCTTTACCGAGCCGCCTACATCATAAACTGCAGGGTTGCCGTTGATCTTTTTTGCAGCTGTAACTGCTGCCTTTTTTGTAGTAACTGCTGCCTTTGTGGTAACAGCTGCCTTAGTAGTTGTGGCTGCCTTTGTTGTAGTTGTTGCAGCTGATGTTGTTGTGCTTGCAGCTGTTGTTGTAGCCTGTGTCTGAACAGAGGTCACAACAGGTGTAAGTGCCTTTGGATGCCATACAGTCTGCTTCTGTGTTTCCATTACCTGCTCTGAGGACTCGGAAGAAACAGCTGTGGTCATTGCAGTGCTGCTTTCGTTATCTGTTCTGATATTATCGGGATCACTGTCAGAAGCGATAAAGCCTATCGTACCAAAGCCGACTGCCAGACAAGCTGCAATGGCTATGATCCTACCCTTGACTCCCGATTTTAATGTACTCATTTTAATAACTCCTTACAATACTATATTTCCCCTGCATAAAAGTATAACACAACAATATATTGGTGTCAACGATTTTTGTAACCAAGTTGTAATATTTCTGTAATCGTTATAAAAACATTTTGTATCCCTTGTAATTTTTATAAAAATTGCACAATAAAAAACGCCTACCTGCGAAGGTAAGCGTTTTTCTTATCATTTTAACGATTAGTCCTGGTTAGGTGCTCCTACAGGGCAAACACCGTTGCAAGCGCCGCAGTCGATGCAAGCGTCAGCGTCGATCTTAGCCTTGTCACCATCCATAGCGATAGCGCCAACAGGGCATCCGTCTACACATGCACCGCAGCCGATGCACTCGTCATTGATCTTATAAGCCATAAGTATGATCCTCCTTGTCTTTTTTGGCACGGCCTCAAATCATGCCTACTATTATAATAGCACATTCTAAGAAAAAATCAAGTACTTTTTTACTCTCTTAATACAAATTTCAATAAATTTATGCAAGCTCATTCTGTGAAAGCAGCTTGTAACCCTTTTCCTCAAGAGCTGTGATAGCCTTATCGTTGTCATCAACTCTCAGCACAAGGCAGGCTGTGTTGCTCTCGGTATTGATGAAAGCAGCGTACATATATTCAACGCTGATATTGTCCTTGTACAGCACCTCCATAGCCTCTGCAAGTCCGCCCGGTCTGTCGGTTATCCTGAGAACGAGAACGTTGGAAATAGTTACCGAGCAGCTCTCGTCCTTGAGCACCTTCAAAGCTCTTTCCGCATTATCCGCAATGAGCCTGAGTATACCGAAATCCTTGGTATCTGCAATAGACATTGCACGGATATTGATACCTGCGTCGCCCAGCAGCTTGGTGATAGCACTGAGTCTTCCCGGTCTGTTTTCAACGAATACTGATAGCTGTTTTACTGTCATTGTAAAAACCCCCTTTATGTTTATATAAATAGTATATCAATCAATGAGTTTTCTTGTATCTATAACTCTTACAGCCTTGCCCTCGCTGCGAGGGATGCTGTTAGGCTCAACGAGCTTGATCTTAGCCTTGATGCCAAGAACAGAGAGCATATCCTGCGAGATCTTTCTCTCAAGCTCCTCGATAGAGCGGATAGTGTCGTTGAACATACCGTCTGTCAGCTCGACCTTTATTACAAAGGTATCGGTATTGTTCTCTCTGCCGACCTCTATCTGATAGTTCGGAGATGCATTGCTCATTTTCATCAGAACGGTCTCTATCTGCGACGGGAACACGTTTACTCCACGAATGATGAGCATATCATCGCTTCTGCCCATAGGCTTTGCCATTTTAACAAGAGTTCTTCCGCAGCCGCACTTTTCTCTTGAAAGCACGCAGATATCCCTTGTTCTGTATCTTATCATCGGGAATGCTTCCTTGGTTATGCTTGTGAACACAAGCTCACCCTTTGAGCCTTCCGGAAGCACCTCGCCTGTATCGGGATCAATTATCTCGGCGATAAAATTATCCTCATTTATATGCATACCATTCTGGCACTCACACTCAAAAGCAACGCCCGGTCCGCTCAGCTCGGTAAGCCCGTATATATCATAAGCCTTGATGCCAAGGGACTCCTCTATCTGCTTTCTCATTTCCTCAGTCCACGGCTCAGCGCCGAAAATGCCTGCTTTCAGCTTCAGGTCATCGGGCGTGTAGCCCATTTTATGTATCGTTTCACCGATATATGCAGCATAAGAAGGCGTACAGCAAAGTATCGTTGACTGAAGATCCATCATAAACTGTATCTGCCTCTCGGTAGAACCCGATGACATAGGCAGCGTAAGGCAGCCTGCTTTATGAGAACCGCCGTGCAGACCAAGACCTCCCGTAAACAAGCCGTAGCCGTAGCACACCTGGCAGACATCTTCCTTTGTGCCGCCGACAGCGGTTATAGCTCTTGCGCAGCAATCCTCCCACATATCAACGTCATTTTGCGTGTAGAATGCGACGACCCTTTTGCCTGTCGTTCCGCTTGTTGAATGTATCCTCACACATTCCGAAAGCGGCTTTGCAAGCAGTCCGTAGGGGTAGGAATCACGCAGATCAGCTTTTGATAAGAAAGGCAGCTTATGCAGATCTTCTATGCCCTTGATATCATCGGGGGTAACGCCCTTTTCCTTCATCTTTTCACGATAATAAGGAACGTTGTCCCAAACGTGCCTGACCTGCTTTACCAGTCTTTCACTTTGCAGAGCTTTCATCTGCTCCCTGTCCATACATTCTATTTCTTCATTCCAATACTTTCCCATAAGTGTACCTCCTGCGCATCAATTGATCTGTCTGCCCATTGCAAATGCTTTTTTATTCAGCTCCAGGAATTTCGCAGGCACACACTCCTCAACAGCCTTGTTCCAGCAAGCCTCATCAAACGGCATTTTTGTTGAAACAACGCCCATGAGCACCACATTTGATGCCTTTGCATTTCCGCATTCCTCAGCAATTTTCAGCGCATCAACAGCGATAACGTCGATCCCCATTCCCTTTAGCTTATCAACGATGTTTTCGGGATATACCGCAGCTCCGTTTATAACAGGCATCGGGTCTATCTGCTGAGTCGAAACAACTATATGTCCGCCTTTTTTAAGGTAAGGCACATATCTTGCTGCCTCCAGCGTTTCAAAGCTGATGATAATATCAGCCTCGCCCTTTTCTACCACGGGCGAATACACCTTGTCGCCGTATTTTACATAGGTAACTACCGAGCCGCCTCTCTGGCTCATTCCGTGTACCTCTGAAACCTTTACATCATAGCCCTGCTGAAGCAGAACATTTCCTATAAGTCTTGATGCGAGCAGCGAGCCTTGTCCGCCCACGCCCACTATCATTATTGATTTAGTTTCCATTTATGCACATTCCTTTCGGTATGAATTACTTTACGATAGCACCGAGCTTGCACATTTCCGTGCATATTCCGCAGCCCACGCACTGTGTATGGTCGATAACAGACTTTCCGTCGTGCATCGAGATCGCAGGACAGCCGATCTTCAGGCACTGCTTGCAGCCAACGCACTTGTCGTTGTCAACTTTGAGCGGCGGGTTGTGCTTAACGTATTTGAGCAATGCACACGGTCTGCGTGAAATGATAACGCTCGGCTCGTCCTTTGCAAGCTCTTCCTTGATAACAGCCTCTGTCTCAGCCATGTGATAAGGATCAACGACTCTTACGCTCTTTATGCCGATAGCGTGACAAAGGTCAACGAGGTTTACCGCAGCCGCAGGATCGCCCTTGAGGTTCTTTCCCGTGGTCGGGTTCTGCTGGTGACCTGTCATACCTGTGATAGAGTTATCAAGTATGATAACTGTTGAATTTGTAGCGTTGTAAGCCACGTTCACAAGGCTGGTCATACCGCTGTGCATAAATGTCGAATCACCGATGACCGCAACGGAATTCTTCTCAGCCTTTTCGCCAAGTGCCTTGTTGAAGCCGTGCAGTGCCGAGATAGAAGCACCCATACAGATAGTTGAATCCATAGCATTCAGCGGTGCAGTTGCTCCCAGTGTGTAGCAGCCGATATCTCCCGAAACGGTAACGCCCAGCTTTTTCAGGCAGTAGAAAAGTCCTCTGTGCGGGCAGCCGGGACACATTACAGGCGGTCTGACCGGGACATTTTCTGCAAATGTATCAAACTCCGGCTTTACGCCGAGTATCTTTTCCGAAACGATAGTCTGCGAGATCTCTCCGATATAGCCGAAAAGCTCCTTGCCGACAACATCAACGCCGATGTTTTTGCAGTGGCTCTCGATAATGCCGTCAAGCTCCTCAACAACATAGACCTTATCGCACTTTGCAGCAAAGTCCTTTATCAGCTTTGTCGGCATCGGGTTTATCATGCCCAGCTTCAAAAAGCTCGCCTTGTCACCGAGAGCCTGCTTAGCATATTCATAGCAAATACCTGCTGTGATGATACCTATCTTGGTATCAGCCATTTCCACTCTGTTAAGGTCGCTTGTTTCTGCAAACTCCGCAGCAGCCTTCAGCTTGTCCTCAACTATCGGGTGACGCTTTATAGCCTTTGCAGGCATCATAACGTACTTATCTATATTTTTCTCATAAGGGATAAGGTCCTTTTCAACTCTGTCGCAAAGCTCAACCGCCGACTGCGAATGTGAAACTCTTGTTGAAAGCCTTAGTATAACAGGACAGTCGAATTTTTCGGAAAGCTCATAAGCCTTCATTGCAAACTCCTTGCACTCGCCCGAATCGGAAGGCTCTACCATAAGCACCTTTGAAGCGATAGCGTGGTGCCTTGAATCCTGCTCGTTCTGCGATGAGTGCATACCCGGATCATCAGCAACTGCAACGACCATTCCGCCCGTAACGCCGGTGTATCCTGCGGTGTAAAGCGGATCGGCAGCAACGTTGAGACCAACGTGCTTCATTGCGCAAAAGCTCCTTGCACCTGCGATAGATGCACCAAGAGCAACTTCCATAGCGACCTTTTCGTTCGGTGCCCACTCAGCATAAACTTCGTCATACTTTGCAAGAGCCTCGGTTATCTCCGTCGAAGGAGTTCCCGGGTATGCCGATGCGATACGGCAGCCTGCTTCATACAGTCCTCTTGCCACTGCTTCGTTTCCAAGCATAAGTTTCTTCATGATCTGAATCGTTCCTTTCATCTGCCGCTGCTTGTTGATGCGGCGATTTTCTCCATAGCTCACAGCACGCCCGACAGCGTGCCAATAACCTTATATATTATAACACACAACGCTCAAAAATGCAATACAAAATATATTATCCTGCAAAACTTGCAATAAGGAAATGTTTGTGCTATACTATATTGTTAGTATTGGCTTTTTGGAAAAACAAACGGAGGTGCATAAAATGAAGCTGTTTCGCAAAAAGGAAATGCCCGTAAAGCTCGATTTTGCAGCTTGCGGAAAAATACTTATCGACTCGCTCAGGTTCTCTTTCAGCATAACCAGCGACGGAAAGGCTTCAAACAAGGGACTTTGCGTTTCGTTTTCGGGTGAAGCCATAAACAGCGGCGAGGTCACACTGACAGACCTTGAATATCTGGAAAACAAGGGCGGTAAGCTGACTGCCAAAAAAATAAGTATGCCGCTTATAACCAAAAAGGACGGAAAGAGGATATATCAGGCAAAGCTGCAAAACCTCAGGATATCCGATGCATCAAAGCGCATCGAGGACGGACAGACCATCGAGGACGCACTTTCAAGCATAATCAGCAAGGATATGCAGTTCAAGGTGACGCCCCACTATAAAGGGGACGGCGAGCCTGAGGTGATGCTGAATGTTTACCCTTATGAAAATGCGCTCACAGGCTCCTGCACCAAGTGGCTGAAATGCACCTCAGACCGGAACTGGTTTGAACATAACTTGAAATAGTGGGGTATAGATATGTTTGTTTTGTTTGGTCTGATAGTCGCAGGCTTTACGATATTTCATGCCGTCAAGCGTCTCAAGGGCTCAAAAAAGCACAGGATACTGCTGGTCAACATCGTGCTTGCCGCTGTTGCTGCGGTGTCGTTCATACTGCTTGAGGTCGATCAGAAGGC
>DFFV01000051.1 GCA_002371625.1 Ruminococcus sp. UBA3767 | reverse complement strand
TTGTTTACTTGAAAGGTCTCCTTTCATAGAATGGTGATTATACTCTACAATCTTATACGATATGTTTTCAGGCACAATTTCAGAAACAAGATTAGCAACATTGTTTTTCGGAACTATAATTGCGATACCGTCATCATCAAATACTATTTGATGATTAATCAATTCAACAACTTTCTCAATCTGCTGTATATACGCATTTTTGCTATTAATGCCTCCATAATTATGAGCACCGAAATCTGGAATATATAAAACAAGATTAAATGAATATTCGCAGAAATTAATCAAACAATCCAGATCAATCTCGTCGGGAATTATTTCAAAATGGTAATCAAAGCACTCATCAAAATCACTGAGTGATACACAGGTCTGTCTAAATGGCATTTCCATGAAACAACCAGCACAACTGTTATGTATGCCAATACGCCTGTCATAAAAAGCGTCATATAGCCTATAGTATTCTTTTTCGATATTAACGCCGCCACCTTTAAGAACATCGGCAAATACTCTTCTCACTCTATCACACCTCCAATTCCCCGCTCATCAGCTTGGGCAGCAGACGGTCACGGGCATGTTGTGATGTCTCATTTTGTTTATTGAGCACATCTCTCATATCAAATAATGGTTTTAATTGTTTTTCAAATAGTTGAAGGGTATTGTCACTTGGATAAAGGACACTTATTCCGTTGAGTATTTTAGTTGTCATACTGGGTACAGCTGCGCCAATATTAAATGAATACATATCGAGTGTTTTTAAAAACAAGTATGCATATTTAGCTATGTTTTCGGTTTTAGGAATCGAATAGAACATCGTATCTATTGTCCAAAAATCGCCTGTAACATACAAAATATTATTCAATGATCCTTTTCGTGGAATTAAAACCGACTCACCTGAATATAACACTGGCTTGACTTTTCTCATAATTCCACCAGAACCATATACAGGTATATCTCCGTCATCAAGTTTCTTATGATCTTTACCATATTTAATTGTAAGTAAGTCTGTAACGACAGCTTTCCTCCATCCCTCCGGCACACCGTCAACAATCTTTACATTCTCATGCCCAGGGAATCTTAGATCAACAAACCACTCTTTATAAAGCCTTTGTGCCGCTTCTTCAAGCAGCTTGATTTGCTTCTGATTGTTTTCGATGAAGTTGTCATAGGCAGAGAGGATATCTACTATTCTCTTCTGTATGTCAAGGCAAGGCACTTCAATCGGAACATCAGATAAAATTGAAGTGTTTAGATTGAGCATTGTTGCACCAACAGCATGTTTTTCAACCCAACCGACTGTCTCTGGCTTTTGAAGCTGATAAAAGATAAATTTGGGGACAGCTTTTTCTGTATCTATTGTTACACGCAGACATCCCGTTCCGCATAACCAACCTTGTTCTTTTTCAGTGGCAAATGCACAGCGTCCCACATCGCCTCGACGAGAATAAAGAATATCCCCGACCTCAACCTTGTGCCTACTGAGTCTATCAACATGATTTTGTGAAACTCTCGCTATGGATAACTCAGAAATATGCCCATTTAATAAATCCTTGGGCATAATAACTGGAGTGCCCTGCTCAGAATAATCTGATTGATGCAGTTGAGATCCGAAAGGTCCGGTTTGAATACTTGCTGAGATATCGCTGAGTTTTACCGTTTCCCACTTCATACCCCCAACTCCTCCATATTCTTCGATATGGTATCCATAAGGTAGTTGGACTCAGCCTGCAAAGCAAGCAGCTCCTTGTGTATCTCAGCCATACGCTCGGAAAAATCCACGCCGTCGTCCTCCACAGGCGCTACACCAACATACGCACCCGGCGTCAGCGACCAGCCTTTTTCTTCGATTTCGTCAATACTTGCGACCTTGCATAAGCCGAGAACGTCACTGTATTTGCCCTCACCGAACTTCTCATAGAGCCAAATCGCATCATGAATTGTTTGGAGTGCATCATCTATAAGAATGACAGCAGCATCTTCCGTGGCTGATAACATGGATTTATAGCGACCAAATGCATCTAATGCAAAACCATTGCGTTGCATAAACTGTTCTTGCATTATTCTATACTGACTTTTTGTCATAGTAGAGTAATAGTCAATAATGCTCTTAATTGTTTTCTTTATTGCATTTTTTAATTGATACAATGCTTCTTTAGTCTCTGATAATGAGGTAAAATCGCCTCTAAACTCGACCTTTTCTGCAAATGAACTGATAGTTTCCACGTGCTCATTATCTATTTTCTGTACAAAATCATTAGCAGCAGATTTAACTTGAATCATAGTAGTTTCAATAGTTGACCGATACAGTTGCAACAATTCCTTGTATTTATTCGTCTCGCCACGGTGCAACCATACGATAGCATTAAGGTTTTTGAGCTGCCAATCGCTCCACTCGTTTAGCGTGCGGTCAACTACGGTATAATAATTTCTTGCATCGATGAAAAGCACCTTATCACGAATAGCCTCGTTCTTGGCTTTATCAAAAAACCACAGAGAACAAGGCAGAGATTTGGTATAGAAAAAGTTGTTGCCCACCGAGATCATTACATCGACGTTGCCTGTTTTGACAAGCTGCTCACGGATATCTTTGTCCTTGCCCTGACTGTCCGTAGCAGATGATGCCATAACAAAGCCAGCCCTGCCATGCTCGTTCAGGTACGAATAGAAATATGATATCCACAGATAGTTGGCATTGCCGACCTCTTTGTTCTTATTGACAGAGGGCATACCAAACGGAAGCCTTCCAGCACTCTCACAGGATTCGGCTTTGACCTTATCTACATTAAACGGCGGGTTAGCCATAATATAATCACAGCAGCCGTCAAGGTTATGTGCATCGTGATAGAAGGTGTTAGCTTCATCTCCTGACTTTATAACGCCTGTCAGACCGTGTACAGCCATATTCATAAGGCAAAGCTGTGCATTGTACTCGACTTTTTCCTGACCGTAGAAAGTCATCGTGCTGTTAGCGTTCATACCTGCAGCGTTTACGAAATCACCGCTCTGCACGAACATTCCGCCGCTTCCGCAGGCGCAGTCAAGCAGAACTCCCTGCTTTGGTTCAATGATATTAACTATCATTTTTACAAGCGACTTTGGTGTAAAGAACACACCGTCATCAGATGCAATGTTCTTTGCAAACTTATTGAGGAAGTACTCATAGATACGACCGATAACATCTCCGCCGACATCATCAAGCGCACTGTTATTGAATATACGCAGCAGCTCTGCCAGTATCTCGTCTGAGAAATCAGTGTAACTTTTCGGAAGAACGCCTGTGAGCTGTTCGCTCTGTTCTTCAATAAGCTGCATAGCATTGTTTACAACTTCGCCAAGACTGTTCATCGGGTGGCCATCTTTATTTTTCAACCCTGCAGATGCGATGTTTTCAGGCAGGTTTACAAGGTAATTGTACTGTGCTTCTTTTGGCAGAAACAGAGCACTCTTAGCTGCAAAGTCGCTCGCCTCCACAGGCATTACACGTCCGCCACGAGATGGGCGGTTTTTTAGTATTTCAGCCTCAACCATCTTGAAACGGCTGTAAGCATACCTCAAAAAGATAAGACCAAGTACAGGCATGCAATATTGATTTGAAGTTAACTTGGATCCGGAACGAAGCAAATCCGCCGATTCCCAAAGATCTGATTCAAGCTTGCGTATATTTATCAATGTAAAAACTCCTTTGACAAGATAAGATTATTATGGATATATATATATTGAAATTAAATCATCACATACTAATTCGACAAAATCCATAATCAAATGGTTAATTTATACATAGATATTATATCACAATTCGACAAATTAGTCAACCAAATATAACACAATTTTAGTTATAATTAACCAATCTATATTGTTTGAAGAACGCCCTCGATAATTAATCAAAACTCACCGTAATTTCAAAGTATATTGCTATTACCTTTCCCCGTCCTTTCTGCCATCCTCCTTGCACACCGCCACCGCAGCAGGTCGCTGTTGTCGTTGTACATCTCGTGCAGCTTTTCTATCGAGTTTGCTGCCGACTTCATCACAGCATCACGGGATATCATCATAATTATCCCTATGTCCTCAGCTTTCATCTGTCTGTAACCGAAAACTCCGTAGAGCCAGCCGAGGATTGCTCTGTCCTTTGGAGAAAGTCTGTCAAACAGCACCTTTGCATACTCCACGCATATATTCCGGTCAGCAAGCACATCTGTCCTCGCTGTGCCAAGGTCGATAGTCTCCTCACTGATCTCATCAATATTTTCATCCTCATCATCGGAAACTGCCAGGCTGTATCGGCGGATAGGAAAAATGATATAATCTCTTGCAAGGCTCTCGCTGATACCAAGCTGCTCTGCGATCTCACCGACCGCAGCACCTTCGCCGGCGAGCCTTTTGCATTTCATAATGTGCAGATATATCTTTCCGTTCTTCCCTATCCTGTCCATACCGATGTGTTCGAGCATTGCGTACTTCATATGTGGAGTGACGTAGGTCCGCAGCTTTGCTTTTTGCGGATCGTAATTTCCAGACTTTATACGCTGAACAAATTCAAACGATGCGACCTGAAAAAGCTCATCCGCACTGTCGCTGCACGGAAAAAAGCTCGCATAACGCCAGGCTGTTATGTCCGCAAGCCTTTGTATATACTTTGTGTTCTGACTGTACAGCTCATCAAGGGCAAGACTGTTGCCATTGCGATACTCTTCATATAACTCCTCGTTCGTCACAAACCTGCCCCCTCTCTATCCAAATCCGCCGAACAAGCAAACAGTATGCCTCAAAGTCCGCAGATGCGAGGCTATTTTTGTTTGCCGGTTGTTTGCTGCGTTTGCTCTGTTTGCTGCTTCTGTGGTCTGCCTCTGCTTCGTGATGCTATCCCAAGCTGTGCGTACAGTTGCTTGCTTTGCAGCGCCTTCTCAAACTCCTCGTTTGAAAACGCAGGCGTTGTTGTCGCTTTCAGATACAGCTCCTCCACCAGCTGCACAAGCCTCTGTTTCTGCTTTGGCGTGATGCTGCCCCGGGTGCAGGACTTGTTCAGCCTGTCAAGGCAACGTTTGTAGCTTTGCACCTTCGGGTCTTCGCTCGGCTTCTCTTTCTCTCTGCGTTTTGCATAAGCCATCTGCTTACAGGTCCTCTTCGGGTTCTCGGGCGACGGCATATCGCAGAACCTTGTGCGGTAACCCTTTGTCATCAGGAAGTACCGCCCGCAGTGTTCACACTGTCTTGGAAAGTGACCTTTCATAAAACCTCTGAGCAGGTCTGTTTTAAGCACAGCCTGCAGATTGTCCATTCTGAAATACTCTGCAATAGTAAACTCCTTGCCGCCTGGTTTCAGCATCGGCACATACTGCAATATCATATAGTCCGCAAGTGTGTACGACAGCCTGTCAGGATCGCTTGTGCTCGCCGCCAATCCCTTGAAAGTATCATCAAACAACAGGTGGTGATATGCTCCAGCCAGGTGGTGAACATCATACCTTTTCAGTCCCGGCAGAATGACCGATGTAAGACCCCGGAAAGTGCGCACAACTGCGATAGTGTCCTCAACGAAACCCATTGTGATATCAAGCAGTTCCAGATACCATATCCAGCTGAAGCGATATTCATCTGAGTCGTACTCAATGTCGCTGAACATCTTTTCGACCATATCAGCAGGCAAAGGTTCAATTATCGCTCTGCCTATCTCAACAGTCCTCATCAGTTCTGCTATGCAGCAGACCGACTTGTGTATCTCAAGCCACTCGTCAGCTTTGGGAAGATATATCTTCTCATCAAGAGCAAGTTCAAGCTTTCGCTGTTCGTCTGTGTTAAGCGCCTTGCGGTAGAACAAATGCTGTTCCCTACTAATATGCGCGAGCCGTTCAAGCTTCACAAGGTTCTTGGCAAGCTCTTTTAGCACATCGTCAGAAATATTCATCAGCGAAACAGACAGTTCACCCAGCAGATACTCTCTGCCCATTACAGCTATCCTATCTTCATTCACCAGCACATCAATATACCCCTGCATAACCTCACCTCCCATTATTCAATCTTTTTCACCATACATATTGTAGCATACAATTTTGTGTTTGCGGGGTAATTTTCTGTACAGTTGGCAGGCAATATGCTTGAAAAACTGTTCTTGTTTGCTGATCGTTTGCTGGTTGTTTGCTGAATGTTTGCTTGACAAAAAGTTCGCAAAGCCCTTACCTTCGCTGAAAGATGCCCTTGTTTGCTCGTTTGCTCAAATGTCAGGTGCTGGCTGCGGAAAGAAAAAAATGTCCTTACAAACGGTTTTTAAATGTCCTGCAAAACTATACACTTTGAAAATTTTTACCCATAATAGAAATAGAGGACAAGTTCAGGAGCATTCCGATCGGGGCGGAGTGCTCTTTTTTCATGCCCTCAAAAATATTATGAAAGGAGTCCTGATATGACTCAAAACACAATTGAAATGCAGACCAATGTAGACGAGAGCGTCTACGAAAAGCCTTACCTTGTAAAAGACGGCTGCCTTTACGAGGAGGTGACGACCAAGAACAAGACCGAGCACGTTAAGCTCGCTGACTTCGTTCCTGTGCTGAAAGCCGAGGTCACATACGATGACGGAACAGAGCCGAAGAAGATGTTCAAGGTTGCAGCCACACACAGATCGGGAGAGGTTCTCTCCGAGCAGCTTGTGTCCGCAGACGAGATGATGTCAATGAAATGGCTGCTGCAAAGGTGGGGAAAGAACGGCTCGGCTGTTCCCAAGCAGAGCATTCTCGCAAGGATATCCCACGCAATTATGCACCCTAAAGCAGAGCCTGACCAGGAGACTATCTACGCACAGACAGGCTGGAAGAAGATCAGCGGCAGGTACGAATTCCTGATGCCGAATGAAAACAGTCCGTTCACAGTAGAGCTGCACGGCAAGCTGAACAGGTACTGTTTCACTGAAAAGTGTTCGCACGATGACCTTGTTTTTCTTTCTGCAATGCTTGAAAACTGCATTGCACCCGAGCGGGTAATGCTGCCGCTGCTGGCTGTTACATTCCTCTCTCCGCTGGGTCATTTTCTCAAAGAGGCAGGCTGTGAGCCAAAGTTTGTTACCGCACTTATCGGAAAGACAGGCAGCAGAAAATCTACACTTGCAGCTCTGTTCCTTTCTTTCTTCGGAA
>DFFV01000053.1 GCA_002371625.1 Ruminococcus sp. UBA3767 | reverse complement strand
CTTAAAGTCTGCCGGTGGTGATAAAAACATTGTCGTAGCGCTACCCGAAGCTAGCGCTGTCTGCCGAGCCTTGCTTTGCAAGGGTTTGCACACGACCTGCAAATATGATCCGATAAATTTTACACGGCTCGGACGACCGAGGCGGGAGCTGCGCTCTTATCCGCATACTGTTTATCACAGCTTTAACATTATACCACAGTTCAGCGTGGTTGTCAAGCGTTTTTGCAAAAAAATAAGCGCTGCCTTGTTTGACAGCGCTTTATTGCGTTAGTCCTGCGCCTGTTCAAGCACAAAAATATAGGTTTCAGGCTTTGCACCGTGCTGTACCATGACCTGCTTTTCAAAATTCTTGGTCTTCAGGTTTCTCGCCCAGTCCTTCTGAGTGCGCATCATCAGCCCGTGAGACTGTGTCCATTCACGAATGAACGAGTTTGCCTGTGTGCGTGCAAAGGTTATTGCCTGTGCCTCAAAAGCTCCGCCTTCACCAGCGTTTTCAACGGCGCTCACTTCGCCCAGCTCGGTAACGGACAGCTTTTGTCTTACGGTAAGGATAAATTTCATAAGCTCGCCTCCTGATTTGATCGTAGTGTTGTTATGCTTCTTCCTGTTTATCTCTGATCAGCTTCATAAAGCCCTCTCTTTTTTGAAGCCGTCCAAAGACGACAACTCCGAGTACGGTTATGCAAACGAATTCACCGAGTGCGACCTCGCCTGCCGAAAGCCAGAACGGGAACCCTTCCAGATAGTGAAGCTCTGCGCCGACGATAAAGGCATTTGCTGCAACAGGGAACAGCGAACACAGCAGCAGTCTGGGTATGCTGCCTTCTTTGCGGAAAACATAAATAAGTATCCCCGAAATAACCGTTGCGCTCGTGCCGAAAAGAATATCAAGCGACATCGAGCTGAACAGGTTGGCTATGAAGCATCCGATAGATACCGAAAAGATGAAATCCTTATTGAAAAAGCACAGCAGCATCAGCATTTCTGCGACTCTGAACTGTACAGGTCCGTAGGAAAGCGAGGAAAGAGAGACTGTGAGCAAAAAATACAGTGCAGCTATTACGCCTATCCTTGTTATACGCCGTGCGTTGAATGGTTCCATAACCTACTCCTTTTCTGCCTTATCGGTAAAAACAAACCGCCCGACATAAAGACGGGCGGAAAATTTATCAAAATACTGATCAAGCCTTGCCGATAGAACCGAACAGCTCCATCTTCTCTTTAACAGTAGCCTTGATAGCCTCAAAGCCTGGTGCGAGGAGCTTTCTTGGGTCAAAGCCCTTGCCCTGGAGATCCTTGCCTGCTTCAACATACTTTCTTGTAGCATCTGCAAATGAGAGCTGGCACTCTGTGTTAACGTTGATCTTAGCAACGCCGAGAGAAATAGCCTTCTTTATCATATCAGCAGGGATTCCTGTACCGCCGTGGAGGACCAGAGGCATATCGCCGACCTTCTCGTTTACTGCAGCCAGTGTCTCAAAGCTGAGTCCTTCCCAGTTGTCAGGATACTTGCCGTGGATGTTGCCGATACCTGCTGCGAGGAAGTCGATACCCAGATCTGCGATCCTCTTGCACTCATCGGGATCTGCGCACTCGCCTCTGCCGATAACGCCGTCCTCTTCGCCGCCGATAGAACCTACCTCAGCCTCGATAGAAAGACCAAGATTGTGAGCTACGTTAACGAGCTCGGTTGTCTTAGCAACGTTCTCGTCGATAGGGAAGTGTGAACCGTCGAACATGATAGATGTGAAGCCTGCCTTGATGCACTTGTAGCAGCCCTCGTAAGTACCGTGGTCAAGGTGAAGTGCAACAGGAACTGTGATACCCAGTGACTTATCCATTGCAGCGACCATAGCCGAAACAGTTTCAAAGCCTGTCATATACTTTCCTGCGCCCTCTGAAACTCCGAGGATAACAGGTGAATTAAGCTCCTGAGCTGTAAGCAGAACAGCCTTTGTCCACTCAAGGTTGTTGATGTTGAACTGACCTACTGCGTACTTGCCTGCTCTTGCCTTGTCAAGCATTTCCTTAGCATTTACTAACATTTAAAATTCCTCCAAACTGTAAATATTAAAATATTTGCCGTATCTATTATATATCATTTCCCTTTTCTTTTCAAGGGGGAGTGCAGGGTTTTAACATATATTTCACATTTGTATAACAACAAAAAAAGGAGGAGCATTACGCTCCTCCCGATGATATCTTACCATGCAGGTACAATTGTGCTCTTACCCGAATCTTTGAAATATGCTACGCTGTAAGCGTGGTCATCGTTGGTGAAAACATAGAAGTAAACTGCAACTGCGTCCTCGGTCCTGTATTCGTAGGATTTTATTCCCGAGGTGTTGTAAGAGGTGAGTGCCTGACCGATGTTGCCAAGTACCTGGTTCTGGTCTATCGAAGGCGAACCCTGCTGAGTCTGCTGAGTCTGCTGAGTCTGCTGTGTGTCCTGAGTCTGCTGGGTATTCTGTGTCTGCTGTGTATCCTGAGTCTGCCATGTAGCCTCGGTGGTGTCCTGAGTGGTCTGCTTTTCGGTCTCCTTAGTGGTCTCGCTCGTTTCTGAAGACTTTGTAGTAGTTGACTCGGAAGCCTTTGTTGTTTCTGATGTTACCTTTGTGGCAGTGGTTATTGAAGATGTTACAGCTGCCTTTGAGCTTGAAGAGCTGCTGTCGTTCTTGGCAAAGCCGACCAGCTTGTAGCCGACAAATATAGCAAGCACAACTACTGCTATTATGCTGACAACGATGAGCGCAGAGATGATAGCTATCTTTTTCTTGTTGGCAGCAGCATCGTCCTTGGGCTCGTCGTAGTATCCGTCATCATAACCGTCATCATAACCGTCGTCGTAGTATCTGTCGTCCTCGTAATAGCCGTTGCCATCGTCATAGTAGCCGTCACGGTCATCGTAGTAACCGTCCTGCTCATCATAGTATTCGTCCTCGTAATAAGGCGTAGGGTTTGGCTGTCTTACAGGCTGGGGCTCGGGGCGCTTAGGTCTTGCCGGCTCGGGATATGTTGCCCTTACAGGCTCCTGATGTGCCGGTCTTGGCTGATGTGCAGCCTGCTTTGGAACTGTAAATGCTCTTGTGCGCTCCTGATATTCCGAAGCGTCAACAGCCGAAAATTCTCTTGTAAACTCCTGCTCTTCACGAACGGTATCTCTTCCCAGTGCGTGATCGACCGCAGAGCTTGCGTTGATAGCGTTGTTTCTTTTAGCTCTTGCCTTGCCCTCTCTTACAGCGCTCTCAATATCCTGATTGCCGCCGATAAGAAGGTTGTGGCAATATTTACACAGGATCGCTTCATCAGCGATCTGCTTGTGGCAATACGGACATTCTTTTGTTGCCATTATCACCGTCTCCTTTAGTATGTATTTCTTTGCGTTTCAATAATAAAGTGTATACACGGCAGCATACACCTATGCACAATATATAGTAACACAATTTTCGACAAAAATCAAGGGCTTTTGAAAAATAAGTACTAATTATTGTACATCTGCACAAAATAAGTGCCGTTTTCGGCTGTTTTTCACCGAATATGGAGATGCAGAGCATAAAAGACGGCAACACAGCATATTGATATTTGCACCGGCACAGCAATAATGCTCAAAGGCAGGGACAAGCAGACGGCTTTTTTGTGATAATTCACAAAAACAGAAAAAGCTGTTGACAAAACAAAAAGGCTGTTGTATAATATATAAGCTGTCTAAAAGCTGTTAGGGCGAAAAAGGACACAGCGAGGCGTAACTCAGTTTGGTAGAGTGCTTGGTTTGGGACCAAGATGCCGCAGGTTCAAGTCCTGTCGCCTCGATTTGTTTTTTGAATATTTGTAAAAATGTAAAAAAACAATAAAAACCTTAAAATTCTTGTTGACAAGTCCGCAGCGATGTGGTAAAATATCATTTGTCACCGAGAAAAAGGTGAATAAGCTGGTGTAGCTCAGTTGGTAGAGCAGCTGATTTGTAATCAGCAGGTCGGGGGTTCAAGTCCGTCCACCAGCTCTTGATCCCGCAAAAGCGGATAATATGGGAGAATTCCCGAGCGGCCAAAGGGGGCAGACTGTAAATCTGTTGCTTTCAGCTTCGGTGGTTCGAATCCACCTTCTCCCATCAAATGTGCCCCATAGTTTACGCTATGGGGCTAAAATTTTGCAATGGCAAATTTTTAACACTATTTAAGAAAAGAGTTAATGCAAAGTGAATGCCGACAGGTTTTATGAGAACTATGATACACGAATAACGGTAAGGTAAGGAAAGAGCAGTAACAGGATAAAGGTAAAGGCATATTTGGAGGGAAAGACATGATAAGGGAAGATCTGCGTAATATTGCGATAATAGCTCACGTTGACCACGGCAAAACCACACTTGTTGACCAGATGCTCAAGCAGAGCGGTACTTTCAGAGAGAACCAGGCTGTTGAAGAGCGTGTTATGGACTCGGGCGACATTGAGCGTGAGAGAGGAATAACCATACTTGCAAAAAACACTTCTATTAAGTATAAGGACGTTAAGATAAACGTTATCGACACTCCGGGACACGCTGATTTCGGCGGAGAGGTAGAGCGTGTGCTGAAAATGGTGAACGGTGTTATCCTGTTGGTAGATGCTGCCGAGGGACCTATGCCGCAGACAAGATTCGTGCTTCAGAAATCACTGGAGCTGGGACACAGAGTTATTGTTGTTATAAATAAGATAGATAAGCCCGATGCAAGACTGGGCGAGGTAGAGGACGAGGTGCTTGAGCTGCTCATGGACCTTGACGCTACTGATGAACAGCTTGACAGCCCGATACTTTACTGTTCCGGAAGAGACGGCACGGCTACAAAGAGCGCTGATGAGCAGGGCGTTGACATGATACCGCTGTTTGAGGAGATACTCAGCTATATCCCTGCGCCTGAGGCTGACCTTGAAGGCTCTATGCAGTACCTTGTTTCTTCTATCGACTACAATGAGTATGTAGGAAGGATCGCTATCGGCCGTATCGAGAGAGGCTCGATGAAGGTAGGACAGGACGTTCTTATCGGTGACTACCATAACACCAAGACTCCTTATAAGGGAAAGATAGTTACTATGTATCAGATAGAGGGACTCAACAGAGTTCCCTGCGAGGATGCTAAAGCGGGCGACATCGTGTGCATAAGCGGTATCGAGAACATCACTATCGGAGATACTATCTGTGACAGCTCGAATTTTGAAGCTGTGCCTTTCGTTAAAATATCCGAGCCTACTGTCGAGATGACATTCTCGGTAAACGATTCTCCGTTTGCCGGCAGAGAGGGCAAGTTCGTTACAACAAGACATATCCGTGACAGGCTCTTTAAAGAGCTTCTCAAGGACGTTTCACTCAGGGTATCCGAAACGGATTCCACCGATTCGTTCAGAGTTGCGGGCAGAGGTGAGATGCACCTTTCTATCCTTATCGAGAATATGCGCCGTGAGGGCTATGAGCTTGGCGTTTCCACCCCGAGAGTGCTCTATAAGGAGATAGACGGAAAGCTCAACGAGCCTATCGAAAGACTTGTTATCGACGTTCCCGAAAACTGCGTGGGACCTATCATGGAGAAGATAGGTTCAAGAAAGGGCGAGCTTCAGGAAATGGCTCCTGTCGGAAGCAGAATGAAGCTGGAGTTCCTTATCCCTGCAAGAGGACTTTTCGGCTACAAGA
>DFFV01000079.1:7466-7770 GCA_002371625.1 Ruminococcus sp. UBA3767 | reverse complement strand
AATAAGGAGCGATAAATATGCCGACGATCGATAATCCAATGCCTTTTATAAAGTTTGAGAATGCAGGAAATGCAGGCTATGTACCTGTTTTCAGAGAGGGCGGACTTACCCCGGAGATCATCAATTCGGGAAATCTTCAGGTGCTGAGAAATTTCTTTAACGAAAGAGCAAATACGCTGAACAAAGATGAGATAGAATATCTTACCTCAAGAATAGTTGCTGCCGAGGAGTTTGAAAAGATCGGCAATAAAGCACGCAGAGATCTCGCCGAGGGCAAGGATCACCCTGTAATGCAGACAGATAA
>DFFV01000079.1:2591-7342 GCA_002371625.1 Ruminococcus sp. UBA3767 | reverse complement strand
TGTGCGTATTCTCTGCTGCTCAAAAGCAGGGGAGTTGAGCTTTCGCAGGAAAAGATCCGTGCGTGGAGACCTGATTATGCTCCGACCGAGGACGGCAGCACACCTGCTGCTCAGAATATGTGGTACATGAGAAATGCCGACACCGCAATGGAGCTGCCGGTTAATGCTGATATGCTCTCTCAGCTCGTTCCCAATACCGCAATGGTCAGCTTTACCATTCCTATCTTATTCCATGAAACCATTACCCTCACCGATCCTAAAACAGGACTGCCCGTGAAAAGAACACCTGCTCAGATCAGCGATATCAGAGATACTTTCAAAAGCGAAGTTATCAGAACACTTAATGAAACTATCACAAACGCTGTCAAGGTAGACCATTCTCCCGTTGCTATCGTCGTTGACGGACACTATATCACCGTTACAGGTATAGACGATAAAGGCAACATTCGCTATGAGGATTCTGTTTACGAGCAGGGTAACACAACACATTATATGACTCTTGAACAGCTCTATCATATCGGACACGAGGTACATGAGAAGCAGGTAGATGCAAACACCGTTGTGAACGTTGAGCCTATGGGTATCGCACTCAACTGGGTGCAGGATCTCAAGGTCCCCGAGTATAGCAGCGAAAAGGTATCAAAGCCCGATTACAAGGAAAACAATGATGTTATCACAGTTGATGAGCAGGGCAATGTGACAGTAGATATCCCTGCCGATGATAAGTTCAGGACAAAAGGCGGAAATATCACAGAGGGAAATGTTAATACACAGACAGTAATGAAGCTTGCACTCTGCGACAAAACAGCGCTTGAGAAAAAGCTCGGTTTGAAGGCCACGGGTCTTGGTCCGGACGGCAGCTTAAGCCTTGGCAACTATGATATATATTATCCTTCAAAGGTGTGCGCCAAGAACGACCCAAAGCTTGCGCTTGCGTTCTCGCTTGCAGGTGATAAGCAGATAAAGGCATTTGCAAATGACCTCCTCAGCTTTGCACACAACGGGTTTGCAGGTAAGCCGTGGGCAGCCGATCTTGAAAAGTACGCATCAGATATTATGCTGCTCACAAAAACAAAGGTATCAGATAAGGACAGAAAAAAAGCTGAGGATTCACTCAAAGCGTTCCCTGCATTCCTTTCTCAGATGGACGGCGAAAAGACCGTGCTCAAAACACTTTTTGATAACGGCTGTGCATTTGATAACTGGGAGGATAAGGGCAAGTTCATAGGCGATCTTAATCACCTTAATGAAAAGCTCGGTCTTGGGATGGACGTTGCAGCTGCTATGGGCAAGCCCGCGGGCACAGTTTATACACAGGGCGATGCAAAGACTGATGCGGAGATAGATTACTATATGCACTATCTCGATCCAGAAAAAATCGCATCAGGCAAGGTCGAGCGTATCTCTGCGGTGGATTCGCTGGCATCCCTCATCGCACTTATGCAGCTTCGCAAGGATAAGTATGCTTCACTGCACTCATATCCGCCAAAGTCATCCGAGATAACAGCGCTCAAAAACGATCTGGCTAATACCGCCGCAATGGACGAGATAAAGAGCATGGGTATTGAGAATTTCCTCGCATCAGGCAATAATCCGTCGGAGCTTTATGAATCATTTATGACCGTTAACAGAGCGATATACAGCAAAACTATGGGCAATATCGCTGCTAATGATAATAAAGTGCAATCTGTTTATAATATCAATGAAATAGATGACAACTTTACTCTCTTTGGAAATGACGAGCCGCAGGCAAGCGATAAGAATACTGCACTCAAAAAACAGCTCGGTATTATTGATAAAGCAGGCTGCGGACTTTTCCCCGAGCAGAAGGGCAATGACCTGAACGATGCGCAGATAATTGAAGGCGCGCAGGCACCCGATGCAAAGCTTGCAGCACTGCGAAGAACGCTTATCAACGGCAAAAATGCAAAGGTCTCCAAAAAGGCTTACACTGCTATCCTCAAGGCTCTTGATGACTACATCAACAGCTATAAGATATGGAAAAACGTAAAAGCAAACCCTTGCGCAGATATTGACGAACAGCAGCTTGGCAACGGACCTTACGATATGGAAATGTACAGGTATGAGGAGCTGAGCGATACGATAGCTGCGGTTCAGGAAAAGAACAAGGTGCTGGCAGATACGATCAACAAGTACATTGCCGAAAGCTCAGGAAAGAAAGGTAACGATGAGTATAAGCTCGTTCTGGAAAGTGTAAAGGCAGCAGCCGATGACGCACGCATCTATATGGACGATATGCAGATGCAAAACGATCTTGACCATGTGAACAACCTCAAGCTCGCTGACCTTGAGGTTATACGTGAGCAGGTCAATAATGAGCGTGCTGAAATTGAAGAAAGCATGCTCCGTGCAAGTTCTGACAGAGATAAGCTGTTTCTGTTCAACAAGTCAGAGGCGCTTTTCAACATCGCTGAAATAGCACTTAAAAACGACAGCAATACCCTTTCAGATGACGAAAAGCAGCTTGTCTCCACCAGTGTCGGAAATCTGCTTTTCGATAATATCTGCGAGAAATTCCCCGATATGAAGAATAAAGTAAACTCCCCCGAGACCCAGCAGCAGTACGATGAAGCCGTTATGGACATTGTGACCTCCGCTTCATTTGCCGACCTTATCAGGGACATGGACCGTGAAAGTCTGCGCCATATAATCGCTGAGAAAAACGGCAGCGAGGATCTGTACAAGAATTTCATCAAGCAGGAGTATCTTTCCACAGACGAGATCAGCAAGCTCTCCTCAAAGAAAGCTCCAAAGCAGGCACAGGCATCAAACGAGCTACACGCAGCTACACCCAAAGGACCTGTAAAATAAGATACAACAGTAAACGCTCTGCCGTGGTAATTCCGGCAGAGCGTTATTGTTTATGTATTCGGATTATCTGACGGTTGCCATGCACAATGTGGCGTGCGATTATGTACTGCTTTTCATCGCCTTTATATTTCATTACTTCATCAGCATAGCGTATTCTATCCTTGTATTTTATCTCTGCTTTGGTCAAGGATAAGCTTTTCCGTGCAGGTTATTGACGGCGCACTCCCGAGCAGCCACGTCCCTGCTTGACCATTTTCTTCGCCCTTGAAAGCTTGCGGCAGCGGTTTGTATGCTTGTGAGTTTGCTGCATCTTATCGTCTCCGCATAACCCGTGGAATTATTCGCATGATAATACATTCACTCTTGTCAAGAGCCTTTGTCTTTATTCTGCTTTGTCCATCGCCCTTGCCTGATGCCTTTTCAAAGGATACTCCGGCTTTTACACGAGTGCAACAAAAACCGCCCCGAGTCAAAACTCCGAGGCGATGTTTGTTATTTCGATTATTTACTCATTCCTGCAGACGGTGCTTTTGGCAGCTTGTTTGCAGACATTTCCTTGTCTTTGTGAATATCTGCACGGGCAGTTGGTGTATTTTGTGCTGCTCGCTTGTCCCTTGCTGCGTTCAACGCCCTGACTGTCTTTACCATGTTATCCACAGTAATCTCGGGGGCATGGGGAGTATTCTTTCCCAGCGATCTCAAAGCCGCCTCTATCCTTACTTCGTTCATAATATATACCCTTTCAAAAAAGCTTACTTGATCATTCCGCCTTTTTTAACGTCCTCGATAGAGTTTACTCTCTCTATGCGCTCCAGCTTCTCCCCGTTCTTTCCACGAACGGTCTTATTCTGCTCCTTATACTTGGCATATTCCGCAGCGAACTCTACCATAAGCTCATTGGGCTTTTTGGTAAGCGCCTTATCTACCAGCTTCCTGAAGCTCGCATCTGTGTTTGCTTTTGCCATCATATTCTTAAACGGCTTGCTTTCCTCAACAGCGGCAAAGGTCTTGTCTATCTTTACCTGTGCTTCATTTGTGCTGATGGTTTTTTCCTTATCTCTTACGATGCAGGTAGCGATGATACGTGCCATGTATGTTCCGACTTCTGCTTTTGTTTCAGCGTTGATCTCACCGGAGTTTTCCATGATATTCCTGATTGCCTTCTGAGAGGAAGAAACGGAATACGACTTTGCCTTTATCTCGGGAGAAACATCTGCTCTGGTTACGCTGATCCTTCCCACCTTTACATTGATCTCATCTTCTGCTTTTGCAGATTTGTTTGACTTATATACTGCATTGCTGCGTGGTCTGGTCTGTATCTCAGGCTCATCTTCCTCGATTTCAGGTACTTCGGCATCATCAAGGTCGATCTCAACAACTCCGCTCATTTCTTCTTTTGCTTTCACCTCAGAAGCCTTTTCCTCAGCTGCCTCGACCTCAACAGCCTTGTTTTCATCAGCCTTGACCTCGGCAGCCTTGTTTTCAGTGGGGTGAGCTGCCTTTTCCATCAGGATCTCTTTTTTATTCTTGACCTCTGCACGCAGCGATTTTTTGATCTGGTCATAGTCAGCAAGCACACCGTCGATGGTCTGACCGGGAGCAAGTGTTCCCTGAAGCTCGCCTGCGATTGCTTCGAGCCTTTCAATATTGTCATCAAGTATCGTGCCGATAAACTGCGCATTTTTGTAACGCTCTGTACCCTCTTTGCCTCTGAAAATGCTTGCATGGGACTTATAGTACTTGTGTGCAGTATCCTGCAGCTCTTTCAGCTTATCTACGATCTGCTTGGGATCATTCTGTCCGGGTTCGAGTTCAGCAAGCTCGGAGGTCAGCCTTGCCAGCTTTAAATACTCTGCATGGCTCTTGGGGTTAAGATTGCCTCTTGCCGCCTTATCCTCAGCGAAAAACTTTGCAACATT
>DFFV01000079.1:0-2459 GCA_002371625.1 Ruminococcus sp. UBA3767 | reverse complement strand
TTATTGTTGATAACAGCGATCTCCTTAGCGAGCGCAGGGTCGGCATTTTCAAGAGCAAAACGCTTTTGTGCCAGCTTGACCTCTTCAAGCCTGCCGGTAAGGCCAATTTTATCTGATTCTCTAAGCTTTTTTGCTTCGACAATGCTTGGTGAATCATATTCTGCCAGCTGGCTCTCCAGCTGATTTCTTCTATCTTCAAGCTGCTGGGCATTGAGCCCTTTGCACTTTATTCTTTCCTCAGGAAGTTCATCTATGAATACACCGGTATTTGCTTTAGTAACCGAATAACCAAAAGCGTTCATATCCACGCCTGCTGCCATGAAGTTGAGCGCTACCATGTGGTCTTTTTCAGTCAGACTCTTGTCACTTTCAAGCACCTTGAGACTTTCAGCAGCTACTAGATTTCTTTGTACAAGCTGTCCGTTCTCATACTTGTCCTCGAGGAAACCACTGCATTCTCTTTCGTACCAGCCCATCTGTGTGACTCCTTCCTCATGAAGGCGGTCAATAGCAAGCGAGAGCATCTGTCCCACTTCACGAACTGCATCGATGTCTTCTTTGTATTTAGCTTTAGAGGTGAGCCCGTAACAAGCGAGCTTTTCTGTATTCTTCGCAGACTGAGCAAAAAAATCACAGTCCTCTATCTCGCCGTTTCTTATCTGCTCCTCCAGATCTCTTTCTTTTTTGATTGCGCCAATTGCGGTCTTTGCACTAAGTCTGCTTGCAGCAACTGTAAAGTTACGAGCAAAATCTGTTGTATGTGCATCCAACTCAGTTGCGATCCTACCCCCGATATAATCTATCATTGCTACCCGTCTGGGATCTGTTTCAACGGAAGCATCGTCGTAATCATTGTTTACACTCATGGTCACCTGCTTCATATATGCGACCATACCATCTATATCATTTCTGTTATAGTATTCATCAAGTATATCGTATACTCCCTCTATAATTTGTTCACGGGTCTTTGTATCCGGCATTTTTGTTTCCTCCATTCAGATTTGTTGTTTTGTTCAGGTCTTTCTGACCGCTTTCATAAGTAATACCCCCGTTAAAAGCTATCGGGTGCAGGAAAAATAAAAAAAATATAAAACCACAAAAACGTTTCTGGGGCGAATTTACGGCAGATTTCAACAGCTATTGCAATTTTGGAGCAACTATGATACAATTATCACAGTATCATTTATTGGCGTGAGAGGGGCTTGATCAATGCTGGGTGCGTTTACTTTTCAGAATTTTGCTACGCTGCTGATCATAACAGCGATAGTGGTGATAATGTTTGTAAACAAAAAATACAACATTCCTGCCACTGACCTTTTCTTCCTCAGCATAGCTCTTTTACTTATCATTATGGTTTTTAACACGGTCGAGAACCTTTGTGAGAATAACGACCCTATACTAAGTCTTGATACCGAAGGACGAGTTGCCCTGAGAAACATTGCGGCGGCGATACAGTTTATTCTGCGGCCGTTTGTAATTATGATAGAGATAATGATCATCATACCCTCCAGCGTCAAGCTCAAACCCCTTTCGGCAATACCGGCGGTAATAAACCTTGTTGTTTACTCCACCGCTTTTACCGGCAGCGGGATAGCATACACCATTACGCCCGAAAATCACTTTTCCCGGGGACCGCTGGGGACCACGGTCTTTTTTGTACAGATCTTCTATGTTATAGAGCTTATGGTGATCTCGGCCAGATATTTCAGAAATCTTACCAACGGCAAAAACGTCATTGTTATCCTGATACTCACCCAGGTGGCAATAACCACTGTGCTTGAATACATGAATCTTGTTACGGGATTTTCAAACTTCATTACGGCGCTGGCTATTCTTGAATACTACATTTATCTTTCGGTGGTTTATCAGGAGGATATGCGAAACACCATTGTCGAAAAGGATCTTGAGCTGGAAAAGGAAAAGATGCTGCTGCTGCGAAATCAGATACAGCCCCACTTTATTTACAACTCACTGAGCATTATCCGTTCCCTTGCCAAGCGTGACAGCCAGCGTGCCGTGTCAAGCATTGACAGCTTTTCGGATTATCTCAAAGCCCACCTTGGAGCCATTGAGACCGACGAGCTTATTGATTTTGAAAAAGAGCTTAAAAACATAAAGGTATATCTTGAACTGGTCAGGGCGGACAAGTCCAGAAAGCTTGACGTGATCTATGACCTTAAAGCCACCGGATTTATGATCCCTCCGCTGTCGCTGGAGCCTATTGTGGAGAACGCTGTGAACCACGGTATAAGCCGTGATGGCGGCGAGATCACGGTATGCTCATACGAAACGGAAGACAGCTACATGATCACTGTTTCAGACAACGGAACGGCGAGAAATCTACCTGCCGATGATAAGCCTTTCCACATGGGAGTGGGTATTGAAAACACCCGCAAGCGCCTTGAGCTGCACTGTGGCGGAACGCTTGATATGGATATGCACGGCAGCGGCACGACAGT
>DFFV01000086.1 GCA_002371625.1 Ruminococcus sp. UBA3767 | reverse complement strand
TCGAAAAGGCAAGAAAAGAAAAGCTCAAAAACGCAACCTTGGTCAAAAAATGGGACAATGATAAAGCCGTCTTTTATGTTAAAGATAAAACCGCAATTTTCCGTTTTGACCAATTTGAACACCCTGTTGTAAGAGATTTTGTCTGGGCGCTTGATTACGCTTCCAAAAACGGCATCAAGAACTTTGTAATTGATATTGCCACCAACGGCGGCGGCGATGAATCCATCGCCCACTTTATAAATACCATCATCACAAACAAGCAGAAAAACAACAACGTGATAACAACAAATATACTTGATTGCGCCAACAGCAATATCCTGAATACTAAATGGACAGCAGACCTTGACCTTAACGGTGTGTTTGATGATAAGGATAAAAGCGTGTACTATGACTTTAACTATGCAATGCTCACATCTAAAGCATCATTTTCCAGCGGAAACCTGATGCCATGTATGGCAAAGGACAGAGGCATACTTATCCTTGGCGAGACCTCCGGCGGAGGCACTTGTATGCTCAGCAAGCACTACTATCCCGACGGCACCTACTATATGACCTCAGGTGTCCATACCATGCTCCGTGGTGACAAGACCAATGTTGACAACGGCGCAGAGGTCGTTTATAACCTTACCGCAACAGCTGCTGACGGCTCTAAGGATTATTCAAACTTCTATGATTTTGCAAAGCTGGAGGAATGTATAAACAAGTTCTATAATATACAGCCTGAGCAAAAGCAGAATACTGCTCCCGAAAAACCTGTGCAGCCTGTGAACAAGAATCCTGCCGGAGTTGATGACAATGATATCCCGCCAACAGGATACAACGGCTCAACTATCGTTGCTTCGCTCCTCCTGCTTGCAGCAGCTGCAATGGCAGTTTCAAGAAAGACCGAGGACTGAGCCTTTTCAAAATAATCATAAAACAACACCCTGTCCGAATAAATTCGGGCAGGGCGTTTTGCTTGCATAGGTATTATTTTTAAGAATCGAAAAACTGTCGTCCGTCCTCGGTAACGAGCCTTTCAGACCTTGGGTACTCAAATATCTCTTTGTTGCCTGCGTTATCGCTCAGATAATCTGCAAACCTGCGTGCGTACCATTTTGCCATTGTAAGATTGTGCATAAGGTAATTGCCGCAGTTGACAGCCGTAGCACCGGGAACATCCTGCGCCTGCTCAACAGACCTGAATGCATTGAGTATCAGCTCATATATCTCCTCGGGCTTGCGGCTGCCTTTGAGGATAAGGTAAAATCCCGTCAGGCATCCCATAGGTCCCCAGTAGATTATCTGGTCCTTCCATTGTTCGTCGTTTCTGAGGCAGGTTGCAATTATATGCTCCAGCGAGTGCATTGCTGCCACGTCAACAGCAGGCTCGGTGTTTGGCTTTGTAACTCTCACATCGTATGTCGTGACCGTCTGCTCTCCCAGAGTATCTATCCTGCTTGTGAATATCCCCGGGATTATCTTTGTGTGGTCGACCGAAAAGCTGGGTATAAGATCCATAGTTGTTTCTCCTTTCAGAATATGAGTTTTTGCTTTTGCAAGATAATTATAGCATACAACTCACCGGATTTCAACCGTTATGTTAAAATAACAGCCCGGCGCATAAAGCAGCAGGTGTGATGCGGCTTAGAAAAAAATATCATAATTGCCCTTGCTCAAATGCTGACATTTGTTATTATTTGATATAGACAGCTGCGCAAAAATGTGCTATTATTTAAAAGTAGATATAGGAAAAACCAATATAAAAAGGGGTAATAAAGATGAAAAAGAAAATTATCTCACTTGCCGCCGCAGCCTGTATGCTGCTCGCAAACGGCTCACTTATGCCGTACAGCACATTGCAGGAAAGTGTCAGCATCACCGCAGGCGCTGTTATGAAGGACGGTACCGAGGGCAAGTGCGGTGCAAATGTCAGGTGGACGTTAAATAACGGAGTTCTGACTATTACAGGCACAGGTCCGATGTACAATTACGAAACATATCCCGATTCGCCGTTTGCTCAGAGGAAGGACATCAAAAAGATCGTGATAAACAGCGGCGTTACGACCATAGGCAAATGTGCATTTGCAGAGATCACTTGTATCGAGTCTGTTTCGCTGCCGTCAACACTCACCGAGATAGGCGACGAAGCATTTCGCTGGTGCCGCAATCTTAAAGCAATGACCCTGCCGGGCAGTATAAGAACGATCGGCTCACACGCATTCGGTATGTGCAGCGAATTAGTAAGCATCAATCTGCCCGAGGGACTTAGTGTGATAAAGGATCACGCTTTCAGTTACACATCAATGCCCTCACTGAAACTGCCAAGCACACTTAAGCAGATCGGAGATTATGCGTTCAACTACTGCTCTGAGATCAAGGGTACAATAACTATCCCCGGCAGTGTTAAAACTATCGGCAAGTCGGCATTCTGTGATTGCCTCGCTATTGAAAAGGTCGTGCTGGAGGAGGGCGTGACAACTATCTCAGGCGGCGCTTTCAACAACTGCAAAAATATGACGAGCATAAAGCTGCCGAGCACGCTGAAAACTATCGACGGCGGTGCGTTTGCCGATACCCGTGCGCTGAAAAGCATCACTATACCGAGTAAGGTAACGACGCTGGGAAACGGAGTGTTCAGAGATTCTGCGATCCAGTCGCTTACCCTGCCAAACAGCGTAACGAGCATAGGTTACTCGCTTTGCACCGATTGCAGATCACTCAAGACCGTAACGCTGTCCGAAAACATGACGGCGATCAGCGCAGAGGCGTTTTCACGCTGCACGGCGCTGACAAGCATAAAGTTCCCTTTAAAGCTCCAGACTATAGGTGATATGGCGTTTGATGGCTGCAAGAAGCTGCAGGATGTGGCATTGGGGTATAATGTGTCGAGCATAGGCAAGGGTGCTTTCCGTGACTGTCAGTCGTTCGTATCGCTTCTTTTACCACCCTCTTTAAAGACGATAGAAATGAGTATGTGTGACGGCTGCACATCGCTGAAGTACGTTCATTTACCGTTTGAATTGACGAGCATAGAGTCTCAGGCATTTTTTGGGTGCCGCAAGCTCGAATATATAAATATCTCTGAGGGCACAAAAACTATCGGTCAGAATGCCTTTGCAAATTGTACAAGCCTTAACAGCGTACTGCTGCCGCAGTCACTGAAAGCTATCCACGAAGATGCTTTTATAAACTGCACGAGCCTTAAAGAGCTGCAGATACCTGTGAATGTTACAAATCTCGGCGAGCATAGCGTCGGATATAATTATTCTGCTAAGAACAAATATGAGAAAAACAGCAGCTTTTTTATAAGCTGCGTAAAGAACAGCAGTGCACAAAGCTATGCTAAGGAATACGGCTTTGCTTATGACCTTGTTCCTGCGGGAACTGTCCGCCTTGCAGGCAGTGACAGGTATAAGACCGCAGCTGAGATCTCACGTGCTATGAATGGTATCCATAGCATGGTCGTGCTCGCTTCGGGACTTGATTATGCAGATGCGCTTGCGGGAGTACCGTTTGCAAGCAAAATGAGTACCTCTGTACTGCTAACAGATAAAAACACTGTTCCGCAGGAGGTCCTTAACGAGTTAGAGCGCCTTCGTGGAAAAAAAGTTTTTATCCTCGGCGGAAAGGGCGCAGTAAGCGAGAATGTTGAAAATACACTTCTTAAAGCAGGCTATAAGATCGAGCGTATACAGGGCAATAACCGCTACGAAACAGCGACTGCTATCGCTAAAAAGACAAACGATTCACCGAGCGATCTTTTCCTTGTGTGCAGCAGCGGCTTTGCCGATGCGCTTTCTGTAAGCTCTGTCGCAGCGATAAAACGTGCGCCTATCATTTACATCAATAAGGAGGGCGAGATAGATCCGGCTACTGCGGCTTATCTTAAATCGGTCAAGGGCAAGATAAAAAATGCCTACGTTATCGGCGGAACAGGTGTTATCTCGGATGAGATAATGAAAAAAGCCGCAAAAGCACTTGGGCTTACCGAAGGCAAAACGATAGTAAGGATCGCCGGCACAGACAGATATGAGACCTGCCTTGAGGTCAATAAGAAGTTCAGCTCGATTTACTTCAGTACGGGTATCTGCATCGCAACGGGAAGCAATTACCCCGATGCACTTGCGGGAGGAGTTTATGCAGCATGGAGATATCTGCCCGTGATGCTTGCAAGCGGTGGTATCTCAAAGGAACAGTCGGCTTATCTTAAATCAAAAGAGCTAACAGATTACATAGTCTTCGGAGGCAGAGGCGTTGTTTCAAGCGCACTTGTTAACGAGATAGATACCAAGGCTCACAAGACCTGACAAAGAAAAATAGCTTTTGAAAAAAATGTCCCTGTCACAGCTCACGCTGCGGCAGGGCTTTTGCTTGACAAAGGTGAGGAAAATGGTGTATAATCAATAAAACTGCGTGTTTGCGCAAAAAGAAATATGGAGATCAGCTATGGAATACTTATATCACAAAGGCGAAAAGATACCGCTTATCGGCATGGGCACATATATGCTCGGCGAAGATGAATCACGGCGTGAGAGCGAAGCAAAGACCTTTGCTTATGCGGTCGGAAGCTGCGAAATGACGCTTATTGATACCGCCGAAATGTACGGCAGCGGTGCGAGCGAGGACTTTGTCGGGGAAATGATAAAGCATACCGACCGTTCAAAGCTGTTCATCGTTGATAAGATACTTCCGCATAATGCGCAGAAAGGGCTTTATGAACAGTGCTGCAAGCGCTCGCTGAAGCGACTTGGCGTTGACTGCATAGACCTTTATCTTCTGCACTGGAGAGGCGGAGTTGAATTGCAGCCGATGGTAAGCGCAATGCAGTCGCTCGCTGAAAAGGGAATGATAAAGCACTGGGGAGTTTCCAATTTCGATACCCACGATATGAAAGAACTCTTTGAGTGCGAGGGCGGCAAGGATTGCTTTTGCGATCAGGTGCTTTACAATATCTCCGCTCGTGGCATCGAATACGATCTGCTGCCTTGGTGCAAAGAAAACGGAGTGCTGGTAATGGCGTATTCACCGCTTTGCCAGAGTGCAGCTGACAGGAAAAAGGTCACAGCAGACAAGAGGATAATAAGTGTTTCAAAAAGCGAAAACAAAACTCCCGAATCGCTCATGCTTTCGTTCGTGGTAAGGAACAAGGATATCATCACCGTGTTCAAGACCTCAAGCAAAGAGCATCTGGAGAATAATATGCAAAACGTATTTGTACCCATAACGCCCGAGCATTTGCAGGAAATATCAAAGTGCTGTAAAGAGCCTTGCTGCAAAATGCCGCTGCAAACGATATGATAGTAAGGAGTTTTGTTGTAAATGGAATTGATACAGGCAAAGACATACGATAATGAAAGAGCACTTTATAATATAAAAGACACCATAGTGCAGGGGTGCACATTTGCAGGTGAAGCGGACGGCGAATCCGTGCTGAAGGAAACAAGGAACATCATCGTGCGTGACTGTAAATTCTCGCTCAGGTATCCTGTATGGCACGCCCGTAAGTATGAGCTTGACAACTGCGTGCTTGATGAAAAAACAAGAGCTCCGCTGTGGTACTGCGAAAACGGCGTTGTTAAAAACACGAGCATAACGAGCATAAAAGCCCTGCGTGAGTGTAACGGTACGGTCATCAGTGGCTGCAATATAACCTCTGACGAGTTCGGCTGGAAAACGAATGATACTTCCGTAACAGACAGCACTATCGTTTCCGAGTACATATTCCTTGACTCAAAGAACATCCGCCTTGACCATGTTGATTTCAAGGGCAAGTATTCCTTTCAGTACGTTGACGGGCTTGAGATAACCGACAGCGTTCTTGATACAAAGGACGCATTCTGGCATTCAAAAAATGTCACCGTGAAAAACTGCGTTGTAAAAGGGGAGTACCTTGCGTGGTTCTCTCAGGGGCTTACGCTCATCAATTGCAGGATCTCGGGCACACAGCCGCTTTGCTATTGCAGGGATCTTACGCTGATAGACTGCGAGATGACCGGCTGTGACTTATCGTTTGAGTATAGCGATGTTCATGCTAAAGTCAACGGGCATATCGGCTCGGTGAAAAATCCGAGGTCGGGCGAAATAACAGCGGACAGCATTGGCGAGGTTATATGGGAAGATGCTATAATGGATTGCAGCGCAAAGGTGACAGCTGCAAAGTGATAAGGCAATGCTTTTAAGGAGGCGTGACAAATGGCAGAGAACAATAAAGGCAAAAGAGAATTTGATCCTATAAGACCGCAGACTCCCTCGTATAATAAGATAGTTTGCAGAGACTGCAAGTACAGGTTGAAACAATTCATTCATCTCGGCGACAGGGAGATAGATGTCGGCACAACAAAAGATACCTGCGAAAAATACACAGGCGAAACGATAAGCAAGCTGAAGCCGCACGATGTTTTGTTTATGAATGATATATGCGAGTTCTATGAGGAAGAATAATATGCACAGAGGGGCTTTTCCGCTTAAACGGCGCAAAAGCCTTTTTTGCTGAGCGAAAAAACTTTCACACAGTTTTCACATTCAATTTAGTTAACTTTAAGTTACACCCCGTATACTTTGAAACATAGACAACGACAACACCAAATTCAGAATATACGGAGGTAATCAAAATGTTAAAAAGAAATCTTGCAGTAATAGCAGCAATGGCAATTATTTTCGCAATGGCAGGCTGCTCGGAAACGAACAGCTCGCAAAGCGAACAGGCAACACAGCAAGCCACCACTTCTACATCATCTTCACAGGAATCTTCAACAAAGAAAACCAACAGCGAAAGCAGCAGTTCAACCGAGGAGCAGGGCAGTGTTCAGGGGCTTTCCACTGCTTCCGCAGACGAGCTTTTTACCGAACGTGACCTGCTGCAGACCGCAGATACCTCACAGGCAAAGACCATTGAGGTAAAGGACAGCAGCACTATCGACATAACCGAGGCAGGAGTTTATGTTATAAAAGGCACCGCCAAGGACTGCACTGTCAAGGTCAATGCCGACAGCGAAGCCAAGGTGCAGCTCGTGCTTGAGGGCGTGAGTGTTACCAACAGCGATTTCCCTGCTGTCTATGTGCTCTCAGCCGATAAGGTATTTGTGACCACCGCACAGGGAAGCGAGAACACTCTGAGCGTAACGGGCGAGTTCAAGTCCGACGGCGATACCAACACCGATGCAGTCATCTTCTCCAAGGACGACCTTGTATTCAACGGGCAGGGCACGCTTAAGATCGAAAGCGCAAATGCAAACGGCATTTCGGGCAAGGACGATATAAAGGTAACAGGCGGAACTTATGAGATAACCAGCGCACTTGACAGCATAGAGGCAAACGATAATATCCTTATCTGTGACGGCAGCTTCACCATGACATCGCAAAAGGACGCTCTGCACTGCGAGAATGACGAGGACAACACTCTTGGAAATATCATCATCTCAGGCGGCAGCTTCAATATCACCGCTGAGAGCGACGCTATCCAGGGCAACACAAGCGTCACCGTCAACGGCGGTACATTCAGCCTCAGCGCAGCAGAGGGCATCGAGTCCACAAGCGTGGTCATCAACGACGGCGACATCACTATCAAGGCTTCCGATGACGGAATAAATGCAGGCAATAAGAACAAGAGCAGCACCACACCTTCTATCGAGATAAACGGCGGAAAGCTCACCATTTCAATGGGACAGGGCGATACTGATGCCATTGATGCCAACGGAAACATCACCGTAAACGGCGGAACTGTAAACATCACATCATCAGGCTCGACCTTTGACTATGACGGCAAAGCTGCCTATAACGGCGGAACTATCATCATCAACGGCAGCGAGGTGAACGAGATACCTCAGTCTATGATGGGCGGCGGAATGCGAGGCGGCATGAACGGCGGCATGAACGGCGAAACAGGCAGAGGCAAGAGAGGCGGCTTCTGATAATATCAAAACAAAAAAACTATCCCGCTCGGAGAATATCCGAGCGGGATCTTTGTGTACAAATATTTGGACAGTTATTTTTTGCGCAGCTCCCATAGAGCGATCGCACAGGCACACGAAACGTTCAGCGAATCCACCCCGTTGAACATCGGTATCTTCACCGTATAGTCGCACCCTAGGATAGTTTCCTCCTTCAGCCCTTCGCCCTCTGTGCCCATTATCACCGCCAGCTTTTCCTGCCCCGCAAGCGCCTCGTCGCTTATCGAAACAGTATC
This sequence comes from Ruminococcus sp. UBA3767, assembly GCA_002371625.1. Lineage (GTDB taxonomy): Bacteria > Bacillota > Clostridia > Oscillospirales > Ruminococcaceae > Hominimerdicola. Next base: position 18,364 of record DFFV01000086.1, on the reverse strand, counting down.
GTGCCGCAAAGCCATTGCCGCAGTGCAAAAGCCGTTTTCACGCAAAAAGCTGACATAGTCGCTCATCTCTAAAAATGTCCACGGTATCTGAAAGACCGTACCCATGCTCACCCTCACGCAGCGCCTGTAAAGCGGATCGCTCGAAGCAGGCGTAAGCAGCACCGCATCAAATCCAAGCGCAGCCGCACTTCTGATTATCGCTCCGATGTTCGTCTGGTTCATAATGTCCTCCAGCACCACAACACGCCTTGCGTTTTCAAGCAGCTTTTGCGCACTCTCAAGCGGCTTTCGCCTCATCGCACATAAAACGCCCTGCGTCAGCTTGTATCCCGTCAGCTTCGTCAGCACCTCGCTCGGCGCAGTGTAAACGGTAATGTCACCGCACCCGGCAATTATATCCGCCGCCTGCGAGTGTATGTATTTTTCCTCGCAAAGCAGGCTCAGCGGCTCATATCCCGCCTCCAGCGCCCTGCGTATCACCTTGGGGCTTTCCGCAATGAAAATGCCCTCCTTCTGCGGCTCGAAATACCGTTTCAGCTGTATCTCGTTCGTGTTTATGTAGGGCTGCAGCTCATGCAGCGAAAGGTCTGTAATGTGAGTTATCTCAGCCATTTTTTCTCCTCTTTGCCGGGTGCCGCCTGAACATTTGTTCAAAATGACACTGCCCCGACTGTGTAAATTGTGCAACCTTCTGAAAATGTTCCGCCCGCCTTGACAAGTGAGAACAAATGTGCTATCCTTACATAAAGAACGTACGTTTGCAAATTGCTCGGCGGAGCATTTTGTGTAAGCATTTACAATTATACAACACACTCTGCCCAAAGTCAACATCGCCGCAGCTTACATTTACTTCAAGCTGAGTACAATTTTTTGTACTCAAAAAGAATTCGAGAGAACTTTTGTTTGACAAGTGGGAACGTATGTACTATAATCAAATCAGGAAAAATGAAGGGGGCGCTCGGCAGTGCAGAGAACTTATGTCGCAATTGATCTGAAAAGCTATTATGCATCGGTCGAGTGCGTTGAACGAGGACTTGATCCGCTTGATACCAACCTTGTCGTTGCCGATCCCACGAGGACTGAAAAAACTATCTGCCTTGCAGTTTCACCGAGCCTGAAGAGCTTTGGCATTTCGGGCAGAGCAAGGCTATATGAGGTCATTCAGCGTGTGGGCGAGATAAATGAACAGCGCAGAAAAAAAGCGCCGGGGGGCGAATTTTCCGCAGAGTCGTATGTTTATTCTGCGCTTGGCAGCGATGATTCTCTCAAGCTGGGGTATATAGTTGCGCCGCCGCAAATGGCGCTTTATATGAAGATAAGCGCTAAGATATACGAGATATATCTTAAATATGTCGCACCCGAGGATATCTTTGCTTACTCGGTCGATGAGGTGTTTATCGACGCGACGCAGTACCTGCGCACTTACAGCGCAACGCCGGAGCAGTTTGCGCAGATGCTTGTAAAGGACGTGCTTTCAACTACGGGAATAACCGCTACCGCAGGCATCGGCTCGAATATGTACCTGTGCAAGATCGCAATGGATATCGTCGCAAAGCATATCCCTGCGGACGAGAACGGTGTGAGGATAGCCAGCCTTGATGAGCAGTCCTATAAGGATACGCTCTGGGCGCACCGCCCGATAACAGACTTCTGGCGTGTCGGCAGGGGAATTGCCGCAAGGCTTGAAAAGCTGCACCTGCACACTATGGGCGATGTCGCAAGAGCATCGCTGGACAGCTACGGTACACGTAAGCTGTATGAATCTTTGGGGAAAAATGCCGAGCTGCTTATAGATCACGCATGGGGAGTTGAGCCAACGACTATCGCTGATGTAAAAGCCTACCGTCCGCAAAGCAACAGCCTTTCCTCAGGTCAGGTGCTCAAAGAGCCGACGAGCTGGGAGCATACACGGCTCATCGTCTGGGAAATGGCGGACAATCTTTCGCTTGACCTTGTGGATAAGGGCCTGGTGACAGATAAGCTCGTCCTCACGATAGGATATGATATACAGAATCTGAAGGGCGAAAGCAGCTATACGGGCGAGGTCACCGTGGACTATTACGGCAGAAGAGTACCCAAGCACGCTCACGGAACTATCGGGCTGAAACGTCATACATCCTCGGCAAAACAGCTTATAAGCGCAGCGGTAGGGCTTTTTGACAGAATAACCGATCAGACGCTCACTGTGCGCAGGATCTGCATTTCCGCCTGCGATGTTATCAGCGAGGATAAAATACCGCAGAGCGAAAAATATCAGCAGCTCGACCTGTTTTCAATGCCCGATGAACAAAGCATAGAGCAGGAGGAGCTTTCGCAGAAAAAAGAGAAGGAGCTGCAAAAAGCGATGCTGCGCATAAAGCATAAATACGGGAAAAACTCCATACTCAAAGGCTCCAATTTTCTTGAAGGGGCTACCGCACGGGAAAGGAATATGCAGATCGGCGGACATAAAGCGTAGCGCCGAAAATGCAATAAGGGAATAAGAAAAATGTTCACGACTTATGAAGATATCAAGCCGCTTGCAAGACCTTGCTATGCCGATCGCAGCAGTATGCCGATAAGCGACAGGGCAGCGCAGTTTGCGCCGTTTGCCGCACTTGCAGGCTACGGCGAGGCTATTTATGAGACCGCAAGGCTCACCGATGATATGCTCGCAATGACCGAGGACAGAGCGCTGCACCTGAACGAAATGATGCTGCGCCTTAAAGATGATATAAGCAGACAGCCCCAGGTGACATTGTATTATTTTATACACGATGAGCGCAAGCAGGGAGGGCGGTATGCCGTGAAAACGGGGCGTTTGCGCCGTATAGATGAGTATAGCCGCCTGCTTATCTTCACAGACAGGTCAGTCATCGCCGCAGATGATGTGTGCGAGATACAGCTTGAGGAGTATTGAGCCGGGCACTGCCAATAAAAAAGAACCGTCACAGGCGGTTCTTTTTTATATTATAAACTCACTCCTTAAAGTGTTTATGCAATAAATCAGAATTTACCGCAGTAGCCTTGTATAGTAGCTGGGGGAAACCCTTTTAGAGAAGGGTTCTCCCCCAGACCCCCTTCCTAAACCTCTTAATGATTTTTACATAACGGGTATGAAAACCCGTTATGTAAAAATGACTGAAAAGTTCAAAAAGAGAGTTTGAGGAAAAACTATTTTCTAAGAGAATATCTCCAACTGCTATGCAAGGATATTGTGGTAAATCCGAATTATCATCGTATACTTGGTGCGTTATTGGGCTGACCTCTTGAAAGTGTTTTCCTCGAACCTTACTCTGAGCCTTAACTATTTTTCGTTATTGGCGGTGAAATCGCCAATGGCGAAAAATTATTAAAAGTTTTAGGGGTGGGGTTTGGGGAGAGACCCTTTTTCAAAAGGGTCATCCCCAACAATTCACCAAACATACGACGATAAATTCTGATTTGTCTTATTAGAAACAAAAAGTAAAAATGGACTTTTTAAATCAGTATACCGTCAAGGTGGTCGCATTCGTGCTGGATTATCTGCGCTGTAAGCTCGGTAAATTTACCCTTGCGTGCCGTGAAATTCTCATCAAGGTATCTCACCTCGATGCTGTGGTAGCGAGTTGTGTTCCTCACGCCCGCAAGCGAAAGGCAGCCCTCCTGAGTTTCGTATTTTCCGCTTTTTGCGCAGATAACAGGGTTTATCATCACCATGTCCCCGAACTCGCACGAAACAATTATCATCCGCTTGAGCACCCCGATCATGTTAGCCGCCATGCCGATGCAGCCCTCACGGTTTGCCGCAAGCGTATCACGCAGGTCGCTTATCAGCGCAGCATCGCTTTTGTCGGCAGGCTTGCTTTTCTGCGCAAGAAAAAGCGCATCGTGTATTATAGGTCTTACCATATTACTTCCTCCGTAAAAAATATAAAAGTACAAAAAAATGTACACAAAAGCCTGCACTCCGTTTTTGGAGCACAGGCAGTAGTTATCGTGAACTATTCTCCTTTTTCCCCGCTGTTTTCCGAGGGGATAATGAATATCAGCATCAGCGTAGATATGCAGGTCACAAGATATGCAAAATTGCACGCCAGGCGAATGGCATTGTACTTGCTCGGCAGGGAATTTGTAAAGGTATCAACGCTGTACATCGTGTGGAAAATGTCCCCTATGTGCAGCCCTATCAGCACTATCTGGAACAGCACCGCAGCAATTGCGCCCTTGTGCCATTTTTTCGTTGTGAAAAACCTGAGCATCACAATGTTGGCAATAAAGCTGCCGATGAAAAATGCCAGGTAAAATACCGAAGGTGCGTGTCCCATTTCGGTTTTTGAAACTGCCGCAAGGTTCCTTATGCCGTCGATGATACCGATCACCGCCGATAACACGAACACATCGAACGCAGGTCTGTAATATGCGAATTTACCCGAGTTCGGCAGCGATACCCCTACTGCACTGTGCAGGGCGCACCCCAGGATATGCAGGAATACCGTGGCAAAGAATACATAAGAATCCTTGCTTTGCTCGGATTTTAAAGTGTATGCTATGAATACAACAATATTTGCGAGCAGGCACAAAAGCGTGAAATAGGAAAGCAGCTGTACCGCTCGGATACTCTTTTTATGCGGTGAGGTTCTGATATAATTGCCCATATTCTCACAAGTCCGGAATAATTCCAAACCTCTCTCCCTATAAATATTGATAATATATTAATATAATATCACAAAATTTCTAAATTGTCAATACCTATCGGCAGAGATGTGCTATATACTGCTATTTAAGGGTGTATTCAACAACTGTGTAGTTCTTGCCCTCCTCACTGCAAAGCTCAACGGTCACCTTGCCGTCTTTTCTGAACACCTTGGGAATAACCACGCTGCTGCGTTTTATCGGCAGCTTGTATTCGCATCTTATGCGCTCCACCACCGCATCATCGGGAAGAAATTCATCGGTTATGTCGATGTACCGGGCGTTGTTGACGTGCTTGTTCATATCTATAAAACAGCGCATTATCTGCACAGGATCAAGCACCTGTGCCTCGCAGTCGGGCAGTGAGATCTTTCTTGGCAGATATTCCATTTCCTCCAGCTTAGGCTCTTTCACGACTCTGTCGATGACCTCCTGCGGTACTTTCATCGTGCGCATATTGCCTGAGTCGATAAAGCAGCCGCCTGCAATGCACTTTACGAGAATATCACCGTTTTCGGCGTAAATAACCGTGTTTCTGAAGCCGTAAAGGCGGTTTAGCTCATAAGTCCATGTCTTTACGGTCACGTTCTCGTCCAGCATCGGCTTGCGCACGATGTCCAGCTGGCGTGAGATGAGAAACATTATGCACCCTGTCTCACGGAAAAACGGGGACATCACAGGCTCGTTGTCAAGGTGTTTCAGGCTGCAGTCCTGTAAAAAATCCACCAGCGCACTGTTGCGCATAAACCCGTCCTCACCTATCTGGCTGCATCTTACCGTTCTTTTCATTTCATATATCATTTTAATTCACTCTTTTCGCTGTTTTTGATATAAGGCTGATAAACGATCTTTTTTTATTATACAATAAATCTTGCATAAAATCAAGGGCGAAAATTTGTTGATAGTGTACTTGAAAAATATAGGGGATTATGTTATAATGATTAAGTGCTTTAAAACGTTAAAGGAGAGTAGCGATATGTTTTTTCAAAAAGAACTTGAAACAATGACAAGAGCGCAGATAGAGGAGATTCAGCTCAAAAAGCTCAAGCACCTTGTAAAATACTGCATGGATAACGTGCCTTTTTACAACAAAAGGCTCACAGAGGCAGGCGTGAACGATGATAAGATCAAGCAGCTTTCGGATATTCAGTACATACCTTACACGACCAAGGCGGATATGAGAGATACCTATCCTTTCGGTCTTTTTGCGCAGCCGCTTAAAAATATCGCCCGTATCCACGCATCTTCAGGAACAACAGGCAAGCCTACCGTTGTTGGCTACACCAAAGCCGACCTTGATATGTGGAGCGATTGTATGGCAAGACTGTGTGCAGCAGCAGGCGCAAGCGATGAGAGCATAGTTCAGATATGCTTCGGCTACGGGCTTTTCACGGGTGCGCTGGGGCTGCATTATGCACTTGAAAAGCTCGGTGCAACGGTTATCCCGTCTTCAAGCGGAAATACCGAAAAGCAGATAATGCTTATGCAGGACTTCGGCACAAATACGCTGGTCTCCACGCCGTCTTATGCGCAGTACATAGGCGAGCTTGCCAAGGAAAAGGGCGTGCTGGATAAGCTGCAGCTGAAGCTCGGACTTCTTGGTTCCGAGGGCTGCACAGTTGAAATGAGAGATCAGATAGAGAAAACGCTGGGTATGTTCGTGACCGATAACTACGGCATGAGCGAGCTTATGGGACCGGGCGTTTCGGGCGAGTGTGAGCTGCGCTGCGGAATGCATATAAATGAGGATCACTTCCTTGCAGAGATAATTGATCCTAAAACAGGCGATGTGCTTGATAAGGGCGAGGAGGGAGAGCTTGTTGTAACAACGCTTTCCAAGGAAGGCATACCTATCCTGCGTTATCGCACCAAGGACATCACCGAGATAGATTATGAGCCGTGCAAGTGCGGAAGAACATTTGCGAGAATGGCAAAGCCGAGAGGACGCTCGGACGATATGCTCAAGATCAGGGGTGTAAATGTGTTCCCGTCGCAGATAGAGTCGGTACTTATGGGCTTTGACGAGGTAGCACCGCACTATCAGCTGATATTGACAAGGTCGAACTTCGCAGACCACCTTGAAATAAAGGTCGAGCTTTCAAACACTATCAGCCACGAGATGATAGAGAATTATCAAAAGCTTGAAGAACTGCACGACCGCATCACCCACGATATGAAAACGGTGCTGGGCATACAGACAAAGATAACGCTTGTTGATTTCGGCTCGCTGGAGAGATTTGCGGGCAAGGCAAAGAGAATTGTTGACCTCAGGAATGAGGGTAAATAATAAGGAAAAAAGCCGCACGAATTGTGCGGCTTTTCAATTGGTGGCTTTCCGGTCGCCCCCAAACCCCTTCGGGTGCATATCAAAAAAATGGCGATGATATTAGAGTACAAAAAAGAGGACAGTTTAGGCTGTCCTCTGATTTTTTATATTGTTTTATTTGTCAAGGCTCTTCATCGTCGGGAAGAGAAGTACGTCCCTTATAGCAGGTGAGTTGGTCAGCAGCATAACAAGTCTGTCAATGCCGTAGCCGATACCACCCGTTGGCGGCATACCTATCTCCAGTGCACGCAGGAAGTCCTCATCGGTGTGGTTAGCTTCCGCATCGCCTGCGGCAAACTGCTTTTCCTGCTCGGCAAATCTCTCACGCTGATCGATAGGATCGTTCAGCTCAGAGTATGCGTTGCACATCTCTCTGCCTGTAATGAACAGCTCAAAACGCTCAACGTAATCGGGAGCATCCGGCTTTCTCTTTGTCAGCGGCGAGATCTCAACAGGGTGATCCATAATGAATGTCGGCTGTATAAGGTGCTCCTCAACGAACTGCTCAAAGAACAGGTTGAGTATGTCGCCCTTCTTGTGCCTGTCTTCAAATTCAACGTGGTGCTCCTTTGCAAGTGCCTTTGCAGCCTCGTCATCGGCAACCTCGCTGAAATCAACTCCCGAGTACTTCTTTACCGCATCTATCATCGTCAGCCTTTCAAAAGGCTTGCCCAGGTCTATCTCGTATTCACCGTAAGGCACGCAGGTCTTTCCGCAGACCTCCATTGCAACGTGCCTGAACATATTCTCCGTCAGGTCCATCATGCCGTGATAGTCTGTGTATGCCTGGTAAAGCTCCATCAGTGTGAACTCCGGGTTGTGTCTTGCGTCAACGCCCTCGTTCCTGAAAACTCTGCCTATCTCGTAAACTCTTTCAAGTCCGCCGACAATAAGTCTTTTAAGATAAAGCTCAAGGCTTATGCGCAGCTTAACGTCCTCATTAAGAGCATTGTAATGCGTTTCAAAAGGTCTTGCAGCAGCACCGCCTGCATTTGATACCAGCATAGGAGTTTCTACCTCCATAAAGCCATGCGAATCAAGATATCTTCTTATCGAGGATATTATCTGCGAACGCTTTATGAAAGTTTCCTTTACCTCGGGGTTGCATATCAGGTCGGTGTATCTCTGACGGTAACGAACATCAGTGTTGGTCAGTCCGTGCCACTTTTCGGGCAGCGGAAGAAGTGACTTTGTCAGCATCGTTATCTTCTTAGCGTGAACTGATATCTCACCACGTCTTGTCCTGAAAACAAAGCCCTCAACACCAACTATATCGCCGATGTCCCAGGTCTTGAAATCCTTGAACTCAGCCTCGCCTATGTCATTCATCCTCACATAGACCTGTATCCTGTCCGTCTTGTCACGGACATCTATAAAGTTAGCCTTGCCCATATCACGCCATGACATTATCCTGCCTGCGATGCTTACAGTCTTCTGTCCTGCGTCAAGCAGCTCCTTGAGCTTGTCGGCATCTTCGCCTGCCTGCTCCTTGCACTGCGCCTCAAATGCCTCATACTCGTCCTTTGCACCCTTGCATGAAGCTGTAACATCATACTTGGTTATCTCAAAAGGATCGCTGCCTGCTGCCTTTCTGGCGTTGAGCTTTTCTATCCTTATCTGCTTTAAGCTGTTTACCTCCTCCTGAGACATTTCCTCAGTCTCAGCGGAGTTTTCCAGTATCTCTTCACTCATCTGAAATTATTCCTTTCCTGCTATCTGTCCGTTTATTTGGACTATAAAATCACTGCCTTGAGATCTCCAGCACCTCGAATTTGAGTATTCCCGCAGGAGCCTCAACCTCGAAAACGTCGCCGACTTTCTTTCTCAGTGCAGCCTTGCCGATAGGCGATTCGTCCGAGATCTTGCCGTTATCAGGATCGGACTCTGTCGAACCGACTATCTGAAGTGTTTCCACATCGTCAAATTCAAGATCCTTGATCTTTATGATCGAGCCGACACCGATCTCATCGGTAGATACCTCGTGATCTTCAACAACGATAGCGTTTGCTATCAGCAGCTCCAGCTCGTTGATCTTTGATTCGAGAATAGCCTGCTCGTTCTTTGCCTCGTCGTACTCGGCGTTCTCTGAAAGGTCACCGAAAGAACGTGCTTCTTTGAGCTTCTGAGCGACCTCTTTACGCTTAACGGTAACAAGGTACTCTCTCTCCTCGATCAGCTTTTCATAACCTGCTCTTGATACTGTCTTGGCATTTGCCATGGTATTTCACTCCTAAATCTAAATTTTCTTTTAACATATACTTTAATAATAATACTGCTAAATTGATATTATACATTATTTTCGCCGTTTTGTCAAGCTAAAAGAAACTCTGAAAAATTACACCTATTTGGTGCATTTTTCTGTTGACGAAATCAAATGATTATGTTATAATATCTCTCGGTGCTGAACGTTTTGTATAAGACGTACTATAAACGGCGCTTTTGATCTATGCGCCCAATATGAACAGAAGGGAAGTTAAAAATGCTCAGACTTGAAAATATAAAGTGGAGCCTTGATGACGGCAGGGGCATACTCAACGATGTCAGCCTTGAAATACCCGATGCCAAGCTCGTTGTCATCACAGGACCCAACGGCGGAGGTAAAACGACCCTCGCAAAAACAGTCGCAGGACTTATCACACCCGAATCGGGAAAAATATTCTTTGACGGACAGGATATAACCGAGCTTGATATCACACAGAGAGCAAAGCTCGGCATCAGCTATGCCTTTCAGCAGCCCGTAAGGTTCAAAGGTCTTACCGTGCGTGATCTTCTTGAGCTTGCCGCAGGCAGACAGCTCAAGCAGCCCGAGATCTGTGAGCTTCTTGGCAAGGTAGGCCTTTGCAAGAACGATTTTATCGACCGTGAGGTCAACGCATCGCTTTCGGGCGGTGAGATAAAGCGTATCGAGATCGCTACCGTACTTGCAAGAAACACCAAGCTCTCTATCTTCGATGAACCCGAAGCAGGCATCGATCTTTGGAGCTTTGCAGGACTTGTTGACGTGTTCAAGGAAGTCAAGAACAAGGTCAAGGGCACCCTTATGATAATCTCCCATCAGGAGAGGATACTTGAAATTGCCGATGAGATAGTCGTTATCTCGGCAGGAAAGGTCGAAGCATCGGGCGCAGCGCAGGAAATCCTGCCTAAGCTCGTTTCGGGAAGCAGAACTCCCAGACCTTGCGAAAGGGGTGCACAGGCATGAATGAAACAACAAAAGAGCTTCTGAAAATCATTTCGGATTTTGACGGCGAGTTCAAAGGCGCATATAATATCCGTGAGGACGGTCAGTGCGCAGCTAGAGAATCCACCGAGAATATAAAGATCGAGTCCAAAAAGGACGCTCCCGGACTTGTTATCCATATCAAGCCGCATACCAAGGGCGAAAAGGTGTATATTCCTGCCTGCGTTACAAAAAGCGGAGTAGATGACCTTGTCTATAATGATTTCTATGTAGGCGAAGGTGCGGACGTTACTATCGTCGCAGGGTGCGGAGTGCATACGACAGGCGTTGAGGAAGCACGCCATAACGGCATTCACCGCTTTATTCTTGAAAAGGATTCAAAAGTGCTGTATCAGGAAAAGCATATCGGTACAGGCAAACAGGAGGGCATCCGCAGGATAGACCCCGTTACCGATGTTGAGCTTGGAGAGAATTCAAAGCTGACAATGGATACCGTCCAGCTCAGCGGAGTTGATTATACAACAAGAACTACAAGGGGCGTGCTTGGCGAAGGCGCAAAGCTCATTATCAAGGAAAGGATAATGACCGACGGCAAGGAGCAGGCAAAGACCGATTTCTACGTTGAGCTTAAAGGCGAAAACAGCGGCGTTGATCTTATGTCGAGGTCGGTGGCAAGGGACGAGTCGTATCAGGAGTATCACAGCGTTATAAAGGGCATGAATGTCTGTACGGGACATTCTGAGTGCGATGCGATACTTGTGGGCAACGGCAAGGTGTCGGCATCACCGCAGCTTGACGCAGAGCACCCCGATGCAGCGCTTATCCACGAGGCAGCTATCGGAAAGATAGCAGGCGAGCAGATATTGAAGCTGCGCACCCTGGGACTTACCGAGGAGGAAGCGGAACAGAAGATAATCTCGGGATTTTTGAAATAAGGCATAATAAAAAGAGGACAGTGTTAACTGTCCTCTTTTTTGTACTGTTTAATTTATAATCCGTTCGGGTTCTTGCTGATAAAGTTCCAGCTGTGTGCGGTCATTTCATCAAGGCTGTACTTTGCTTCCCAGCCGAAAAGCTGCTTTGCCTTGTCGGTCTTTGCATAGTATGCAGGCAGGTCGCCGGGTCTGCGTGGGAGCACCTTATAAGGCAGCTGCTTTCCGCAAGCCTTTTCAAAGCTGTGCAGCACATCAAATACGCTCGAGCCCTTGCCTGTGCCGAGGTTCACCGCTTCAACGCCCTTGTGCTCCAGCACATATTTTACAGCGCACAAATGCCCTCTTGCAAGGTCGCAGACGTGGATATAATCCCTTACGCCCGTACCGTCGGGAGTATCATAATCGTCGCCGAAAACGCCCAGCCTTTCCAGCTTGCCCACAGCCACCTGGCAGATATAAGGCAGCAGGTTGTTCGGGATACCGTTGGGATCTTCACCGATAAGCCCCGAGGGATGCGCACCGATAGGGTTGAAATACCGCAGCAGCGAGACTGCCCACTCGTTATCCGAGGTGTAAACATCTTTAAGTATCTGCTCGATAAACAGCTTTGTATAGCCGTATGGATTTGTAGCGGAGGTCGGCATATCTTCAACGTAGGGGATAGGATTTACAGGTCCGTAAACGGTTGCCGAGGAGGAGAAAACTATCCGCTTGCAGCCGTATTTCTGCATAGCTTTGATAAGCATAAGCGTGCCTGTGATGTTGTTGTGATAGTACTTTACGGGCTGTGCTACCGATTCACCGACTGCCTTGTAGCCTGCAAAATGGATCACCGCATCTATCTTGTTTTCTTCAAAGATCTTTTCTACCTTTTCAAGCTCCAGCAGATCGACCTCGTAGAATTTGAAATCCCTGCCCGTGATAGTTTTTATCCTGTTGAGTGCCTCGGGCTTGGAATTTGAAAAGTTGTCCGCAATTATTATATCATACCCTGCCTGGAGAAGTTCAACGCAGGTGTGGCTGCCGATAAATCCGGCACCGCCTGTTACGAGAATATTAGCCATAGTTTCGTTCCTTTCTTTTAATGTTATGTGTTAATTATAGCATATTCTCAAAAAAATGCAAGTGCGGGCGTGAAATTATCAAAAAGCGCCGCTTTTACTCGCAAACCGTTGTGCCCTTGAAATAATGCGAAAGTATCTCCTCGCAGGTGCTGCCTTGCTTTGCCATTTCGTTAGCACCGTGCTGGCTCATGCCGACAAGGTGGCCTATGCCTTTGCAGGTGAACGTGAAGCCGCTGTCATCGGCGGTAAAAGAGAAGGACTGTGAGCTGAGCCCCAAAAGTCCGCAGAATTCCTCGCCCGAAAGCTGCTTTGAGCAAACACTGACCGAGGTAACGCTGCCAAGATCGTCCTTTTGCGAAACGACGAGCCACTGCTGAGGTGCGCCTTCAAAGCTCAGCTCGCTGTGCTTTTTGCTCAGCTTTTCCTTGAACTGCTGCGCTGTTATTTTAAACTCGTTGGTGCAGACCTCCAGCTTGGTATCCTGCTCGCTTTCCACGCTGACAAGGTAGGGTATCTCCTCGCCCCAGACCTGTTTTGCCGAGCGTGTGTGCCCGTCGGAAACTGCGTGGAATGCTATCATTATCGGCTCGGAGTTGTATTCAAGGTGCTTTGCGCCGCTTTCCTTAACAGCCTGCGCAACTCGCTTTTGCGCCGTTTCGTAGTCGTCCTTGTAAAGCTCCTTTGCTTTTTCGGGCGAGAAATAGCCCTGATAAAGTGAGGTATCATCGCTCATATCCGCACCTTTAAGCTCGGGCGTCGGTTTGAGTTTTTCGGCTTTGCGGCGGTAAAGTGCATAGGTGCGTGCAAGCACCGCCTGCGCCTGCAATGCCGAGGGTTCAAAATCCGCAGGCATCTGCGCAAGCACCGCCCCTGTGACGTATTCCTCCATTGAAAGCTCCAGCGTTTTGTCCTGCTTGGTGAGATAATACCTGACTGTCTGCTGCTCGTCCTCCTGCGAATTTTCCTCCTGCTGAGATGACGGGCTTTCCTCCGCCTTTTTTTCACGCTGCTGCGCCGAAAGAAAGACCATGCACGGTATTATCATCAGCAGCACCGCAAACACGGCCGTTATCTGTAAATGCTCTTTCATAATAAGTCCCTCCTGTTTGACTGCCTGTACTTTTTCTCTATAACGGATTATACTCTGTGTAATGTGAAAAATATGGCGAAAATAATAAAACGGTACTTGACAAACAGGAAGTTGTGTGCTATACTGTCCTCAGTAATTAAACACGTTTAATTATTTTGAGAAAGGGGGAAGATATTGTGCAGAAAAAGCAGAAAAGAGATATCGAGCAGACAAGGGCAGCACTGCTGAAAGCCGCAAAGGAGCTGATGACGAGCTGCGACGATGCGGACAAGGTGACCAGCCGTGCGATAGCTGCAAGGGCAGGGGTGAACCTTGCAATGATAAATTATTGCTTCGGCTCACGGGAAGCGCTGCTTTATGAGGTGTTCAAGCAGCTGCTGGGCGATGCGCAGAGGGCACAGCCCGAGCTTGCAAAGGCGCTCGGTGCAGACATTGCGCCGAGGGAGCGTGTGGTGATGCTGCACTTTTATATGATGAAGCTGATGATCGCAAATTTCAGCTTTTCAAAGGCGATAACAAGGTACATCCTGCTCAACCGTTCGGGTGAGATGGGAATGGAGAGCCTTGCGTGCATCAGGGAGCATTTCGGGAAGCGAAAGAGCGAGCAGGAGTGCAGGCTGATAGCATTTGAGCTTTCAAGTCTGCATGAGCTGGCGGTGCTGCGGAACGAGGAGCTTAAAGAGGAATACGGCACAGACCTCAGCGATGACGATGAGCTGATGAGGTATGTGAGAGAGAGCACGCAAAGGTTCCTTGACTGAGAGAATGAAAAGGGGGAGATGCTATGGAAAGAAAAACACACGGTTTGCTCGGGCTTGGGGCGCTGCTGCTGATATTTCTTGGAATGATGGCGCTGATGAGGCTGACCGCTTCGCAGGTGGCTCAGCTTTCGGGCGGAGTGGGGATAATCGACCTGACGTTCGGGATAACGCCTTCAAAGATATCCTCTGCGCTTTCGGGCTACGGCAGGACGGCTACGGCGTACTATCAATGGGGCTTTTATTCGGTGGATATGGTCTATGCGATGGCTTATGCGACGTTTTACAGATGTGCGGTAAAATCGATAATAGAAAGAACGGGAATGGGCGGCAGAAAAAGCGAGCTGATGCCTGTTATCCCGATTGCTGCGGCGGTATGCGATATGCTCGAAAACACGGTGATGTTCTTTTTGCTCTCGGGCAGCCGCTCGGTCGGGCTGATGTGGGCGTTCACGGTTTTCAATATCGCAAAATTCATTCTGGTCTATTCTTCGCTGGCTTTTGTTGTGGGAGGTGCATTATGGCTGTTAAAAAAGCGCTTATCGTGATAGATATGCAAAATGATTATTTGTGGGAAAAGAGAAAGGCTAAGTTCAGCTACGACACAAAGCAGCTGACGGAAAACGTGAACGCTGTGCTGCATAAGTTCAGTGAGCAGGGCGGCGATGTTATCTACATCGAGCAGCTTTTCCCGAACCTGCCGACAAACCGCCTGTTCATAGGGTTTTCAATAAAGGGGACCGAGGGTGCGCAGCTTTACGGGGGACTGGATATAGTTTCCCGGCTGAGATTTGAAAAGAAGCTGCCTGACAGCTATTCTTCAAAACAGTTCAGGGAGTTTATGAGGGAGCAGGCTTATGATGAGGTGTATGTATGCGGACTTGACCTGTGCGGCTGCGTGGGTGCTACGGCAAAAGGCGCTGTAAAAACGGGCGCAAAGGTGTTTCTTGTGCAGCAGGCGACAGGCTCGAGGTATGCTGGCGAAAAGCAGCAGAAAATGAAAAGTGCGCTGGCTGCAGCAGGAGTCGGGTTCGTGTGATGACGGCAAGCCGCTCGCTTATGCTCCCTGTGCTTGACAAAAGGCTTAAAATATAGTAAAATAAATTATTACTTTACGTTATAATATTTTAAGAGCGGAGTGAGTGAAATGAAAAACGAAACTGCAAGGTCTATTTTTTATAAGCAGTTCACAGATAATAACACTATCCAGCCTTCATTTTACGATAAGTATGTTGTAAAAAGAGGTCTGAGGAATGCGGACGGCACAGGTGTCATCGCAGGACTGACCAATATATGCAACGTCCACGGCTATGTTATCAACGAGGGGGAAAAGGCTCCTATCGAGGGCCAGCTGATATACCGTGGATACAATATAAATGATCTTATCGAAAATGCACGCAAGGAAAACAGGTTCGCCTATGAGGAGATAGTTTATCTTCTGCTTATGGGAGATCTGCCGAACAAGCACGAGCTGGAAGCGTTCAGAACGATGATAGCCGATAACAGACCGCTGCCCGATGATTTCTTTGAGGATATGATATCAAAGGCACCTTCAAAGAACATCATGAACAAAATGGAGCGTTCTATACTGGCACTTTATTCTTATGACAGCAACCCCGAACAGCGCTCGCCGGAGTTTGAGATGGCAACGGCTATCTCGATAATCTCAAAGCTGCCTAACATAATGGTTTCGGCTTATCAGGTGAAAAGACGCTCGTTTGACGGGGAAAGTATGTTTATGCATCCGCTTATCCCGGGACAGTACACTGCGGAGATGATACTTTCCGCACTGCGCCCTGACAGAAAATTCACCGATGAAGAGGCTAAGCTGCTTGATCTGCTGATGATACTTCACGCTGAGCACGGCGGAGGAAACAACTCTACCTTTGCCTGCCGTGTGCTGACATCTTCGGGAACGGATCCGTATTCTGCTTATGCGGCCGCTGTCGGCGCACTTAAAGGAACACGCCATGGCGGTGCCAATATCAAGGTTACGGCTATGCACAAGTTTATTGAGGAGAGCGTTGACGACTGGAGCGATGAGCAGAAGGTCGGCGATCTGCTGAGGAAGATAGTGCGCAAGGAAGCCTTTGATAACTCGGGACTTATCTACGGCATGGGACACGCTGTTTATACGCTTTCCGATCCGAGAGCAAAGATACTCAAGGCAAATGCAAGAAAGCTGGCTGAGGGTACGCCTTTTGAAAAGGAATTCAAGCTGCTTGAAACGATAGAAAAGCTCACTCCTGCGATAATCAAGGAGGAAAAGGGCAGCGACAAGACGATGTGCGCAAATGTTGATATGTACTCGGGACTTGTCTATAAGATGCTGGGTATCCCCGATGACCTGTTTACACCGATGTTTGCGGTATCAAGAATGGCAGGCTGGTGTGCACACAGATTTGAGGAGCTCGTTACGGGCAAGAGGATAATAAGACCTGCATACAAGTCGGTCATGAAGGAAAGAGAGTATGTTGCGCTGGAAAACAGATAATTTGCGCAAAGCACTTGAAAATAAGCTGAAAATGTGTTATAATAAGGTCGGGTATGTGTGCCCGATCTTATTTTTGTATAAAAGGAAAGGAGTGGTCGCTTGAAAAGGCTGAAACAAGGCGCATTGGTCGCATTGAGCATATTTCTCACAGGGTGTTCGGCGCTGAATTTTTCGGTTGAAGGTCTTGTGGACGCTCCGAAGCTGACTGAGGAGCAGTCAAAGATACATGAGGCGCTGACCAACAGCGTGGGAAACAACATTACACTGAAGTATCCACGAAACGGTGAGCACAGGAGCGCTTTTGTGATCGCCAACCTTGATGATGATGCCGCAAACGAGGCGATAGTTTTTTACGAGTACAAGGAAGGCTCAAGGGACAAGGGTATTATGATGAACGTGCTGGATACGGACGAGGACGGCAACTGGCAATCGGTGAGGGAGATGCGTGTTCCGGGTTCTGAAGTTGACAAGGTAATGGTCGCACCGCTGGGAGCGGGAAGCAGAAGAAACGTTATTGTCGGCTATCAGAATGCTTCGACCGAGGACAAGACGCTGGAGCTGTATTCATACACGGGCGAAGAAATGAAAAAAATAGGAAGCGATACCTACTCGGTGCTGGAGTCGATAGACATTGACCTTGACGGAAACAACGAGCTTATCGCTATACAGAAAACTGTCAATGCCGAAACGGAAACGGTCAGTGCAAAGGCTTCGCTGCTTTCGATAGAAGAAGGCGAGCTGAAGCGAAGCAAAACGGTAGATATGCTGGATAATGTGGCAAAGTATTCAAAGGTGACTCAGGGTCTGCTTTCGGACGGACGCCATGCACTTTTTATCGACAGCATAAACCTTGACGGAAATATGCAGACGGAGATACTTTATTACAGGTATTCAACGCTGCAAAACCCGATCCAGCAGAGAAAGGAAAAGCTGCTGACGCTTTGCACGAGCGATCCGGTGAGAGGAAGCTGCGTGGATATAGACGGGGACGGCGTTATTGAGATACCCTCGCTGAAGCCGATGACGGGATACGAAAATGTCGAGAATGCACAGGTTTTGTATCAGGTGACATGGAATGTTTACAAGGATTTTTATACGCTTGAGGAAAAATATAAGGGATACAGCTCGGGCGATATGTTCCTGGCTTTCCCTAAGCGCTGGGAGGGTAAGGTGACTGTTAAGCAGGAGCTTGAAACGGGCGAGGTAGTTTTCTACAAGTATACAGGCAACATCAACACATCGACTACCGAGCTGCTCAGGCTGACCTCGGCGATAAGGGACGACGACAAGAAGATGACCGATGCAGGATATGAGCAGGTGAAATCAAAGGGACAGGTGATATACTACGTCAAGTTCCCCGAGCAGACACAGGATCAGCTCGTACTGACGATAGATGAAGTTAAGAATAATTTCTATATAACGGATAACTGAAAGGACAGGAGGATAAAAAGCAATGAAAAGAGTACTTGTTTGCGAAGATGAGGATTCGATAAGAGAATTTGTGGTGATAAACCTTGTAAGGAGCGGATATGAAGTCGTGGACGTTAACTGCGGCGAGGATGCGCTCAAATCATTCGATGATAATTCGGGACAGTTCGATGTTGCTCTGCTGGACATAATGATGCCTGGCATAGACGGTATGCAGGTGTGCAAAAAGATAAGAGAAAAAAGCGATACGATAGGAATAATAATGCTTTCTGCAAAATCGCAGGAGATGGATAAGATATCCTGCCTGATGAGCGGTGCGGACGACTACATCACAAAGCCGTTCTCGATAAGCGAGCTTATCGCAAGGGTGGACGCTGTTTGCAGGAGAGTTTCACGCTCGGGCGCAAAGCCGGAGGAGGCTTCCACGATAACTTC
>DFFV01000085.1 GCA_002371625.1 Ruminococcus sp. UBA3767 | reverse complement strand
AAAGAATAATAGCCGCGAAAGCCCAGTAATACTGCGGTTTTCGGACAATCGGGCAAATCAGGTCAAAAAGTGTGAGAGTTGAGTTGGCACGATAGATGTCAATAAGTTGAGTTGCCGGTTTATATGTTTGGGAGTTGTGGCTGTGAGATAGATGTCAAGGAAAGATAGGAGGAAGCGTTATGGCTTTTGATTACAAAAAGGAGTATAAGGAATTCTACATGCCAAAGAATAAACCGTCCATTGTGACGGTTCCAAGCATGAATTATATAGCGGTTCGCGGACACGGTGATCCGAATGCTGAAGATGGAGAGTATAAGCAGTCTATCGGGATGCTCTATGGCATTGCCTTCACAATCAAGATGAGCAAAAAAGGTGACCATCAGATTGATGGTTATTTCGATTATGTAGTTCCTCCGCTGGAAGGCTTTTGGTGGCAGGATGGTGTCGCTGGAATTGACTATGCTCACAAAGAAAATTTCGAGTGGATTTCTATCATTCGGTTGCCCGATTTCGTCAAAAAGGCTGATTTTGAATGGGCGGTTGAGGAGGCTACCAAGAAGAAAAAGACAGACTTCTCAAAGGTCGAATTCCTGACTTATGATGAGGGCTTGTGCGTTCAGTGCATGCACATCGGTTCTTATGATGATGAGCCTGCAACTGTTGCACTGATGCATGAATACATGGAACAGCAGGGCTATGTTCTGGATATAACAGAGCAGCGTTTGCATCATGAAATTTATCTGAGTGATGCCAGAAAGGTTGCACCGGAGAAATTGAAAACCGTAATTCGCCACCCGATCAAACAAAAGCAAGTAAGACACATCAAGGCTTCCCACACTGCCATCATCGGCGGCGGGGCTGAATGAAGGAGATATGGATTTATGAAAATTCTTTTGTTGAACGGCAGCCCCAGACCGAACGGTAATACAGCCGGAATGGTAAAGACATTTCATCAGGCCGCTGAAGAACATGGCCATCAGGTTAAAATGTTCAATGTATGTAAAATGAATATCAAGGGATGTCTTGCATGTGAGTACTGTCACGGAAAAGGACACGGTCAGTGTGTGGTGTTGATGATAAGACAATAAGCATTTTTTTGAACGTTCGATCCTTTCGTGTAGGAGAGAAAAAATGAGGAGAAACAATGATAAACAAAAATATTAAATATGCACGGATCGTTTATGCAGTTTTATTCTTGCTGCTGCTTGCAGTTGAGATATTTATTGGTATGTATGTTCACGACTCTTTTGTACGTCCGTATATAGGGGATCTGCTTGTTGTTATACTGCTTTGGGCTTTGGTGCGTATCTTAATACCGTATAAGGCAGTCTGGCTCTCGGGAGCTATATTTGTGTTTTCGGTGTTAGTCGAACTAAGTCAGCTTATCCCGCTGGTAGATTTCCTGGGGATAAAAAATCGCCTTATGCGTGTGCTTATGGGAACATCATTTGCGTATGGTGATCTGTTCGCTTATGCAGCAGGCTGCGCTGTTACAGCAGTCGTTGATATAATGCTGTTTCGCAAAAAAGAAAAAGAGCAGCCTGAGGATAGTAATGAGGGGGAAATATGATAATTGATGAGATAAGGAAAATACTTCTTGAGCTTGCAGATAGTAAGTATCGTGAAATGCAGATAAAGACAACTCCGTCTGTTGATGAGCAGTTTTTTATCGGAGTGCGCACACCTGCGCTGAGAGCTTATGCAAAAGAGCTTGTAAAGCGCGACAATATTGGAGAGTTCCTTGCCGAACTGCCGCACAAGTATTTTGAAGAAAACCAGCTTCATGCTTTTATTATTTCGCTTGATAAGGATTTTGAAAGCTGCATCGCAAAGGTCGAGGTTTTTCTGCCGTATGTTGATAACTGGGCTACCTGCGACCAGATGAACCCTAAAGTCTTTGCAAAGCACACTTTTGAGCTGTTGGAACATATCAATCCCTGGCTCGGCTCTGACAGGACCTATACCGTTCGCTTTGGCATCAAAATGCTGATGGATCATTTCCTCGGTAATGATTTTGAGCTTGAATATCCCAAAGCGGTTGCAAAGATACGCTCAGATGAATACTACATAAAAATGATGCAGGCGTGGTATTTTGCAACTGCGCTTGCTAAGCAGTATGACTCGGTATTGCCGTTCATTGAGGATAGGGCACTTGATACATGGACGCATAATAAGGCGATACAAAAATCAGTAGAAAGCTTTCGCATAAGCGACGAGCATAAAGCATACCTGAAAACCTTGAAAATAAAAGGGTGATTGAAATGAGATTCATACATTGTGCTGATATACATTTAGGCTCAAAGCTGTCCTCTACATTCCCTAAGGAAATTGCTGATGAGCGCAGGAGAGAGCTGCTTTCAGCCTTTGACAGAATGATAAGCTATGCCAAAAACAACGATGTCAGGGCGATCCTGCTCAGCGGAGATGTTTTTGACAAGGACAAGCCTACGCAGAAAGACAAGCAGTTCTTTTATAAGGCGATAATGAGAAATCCCGAGATAGATTTCCTATACCTTAACGGAAATCACGATAAAGAAGGCTCTTACACTGTTGAAGATATCCCTAACCTGAAGACCTTTAATAAGACGGATTTTACATCTTATGAATATGATAACGTAGTCATAAGCGGTATTGAGATAAGCAATGAAAACTGCGAAGCGTTTTACTCCAAGCTCAGCCTTGATAAGCAAAAGCTGAATATCGTAATGCTTCACGGTGATGCCTGTGACAGTATGGGAATGGACAAGGTCAGGATAAGTGAGCTGAAAGGCAAGGGGATAGATTATCTTGCACTTGGTCATATCCACTCCTATAAAACAGGCAGGATAGATGACAGGGGTATATATGCATTTTCGGGATGCCTTGAGGGCAGAGGTTTTGACGAGTGCGGTGAAAAGGGTTTTGTTCTGCTTGAGGTTACAGATACAGTAAAGCATACATTCGTGCCGTTTGCCGAAAGAACTATACACGACCTGAAAATAGACGTTACAGGTGCTCACGATCTTTACGAGGTAAGTGAGACAGTAAAGGAAAAAGTTCAGGGTATTGATAAAAAAGATCTTTTGCATATTGAGCTTACCGGAGAGCTTTCACCTGAGATACAGCTTGATGGAAAGGATATAGAAAAATTGCTTTCACAGCACTATTTTGTGCGTGTGAAAAACAAGTGCACGCTGCTTATAAATGCCGAAGACTATAAGGACGATACTTCGCTGATAGGGGAGTTTATAAGGGGCACAACTGCAAATGAGCAGTATGATGATGAGCGCAAGAAAAAGATAATCACGCTTGGGCTTGCACTGCTGAGCGGTAAGGAGGCAGACGGATGAAGCTGATCTCAATGCATATAACCGCCTTTGGCAAATTCGCTGACCTCGATCACGATTTCACTGACGGGATAAACAGCTTTTGTGAGGATAACGGCTACGGAAAATCTACAATGGTCGCATTTATCAAAGCCATGTTCTATGGCCTGCCTGCATATAAGACAAACTCGGTCTTCAATGACAGAGCGCATTTTTACCCTTTTGCAAAAGGCACGTTCGGCGGAAGCATCGACTTTGAGAGCGACGGAAAGTGTTACAGGATCGAAAGAACATTCAGCGCTAAAAGCACGACCTCGGATACGATGAAAGTCTATCTCGGTGCAGACCTTACCGATGAGCTTGGCGATGTTCCCGGAGTTAAGGTCTTCGGGTTGAATAAAGAGAGCTTTGAAAGAATGCTGTGTATGGATCAGCAGGCGATCAGGCTTTCTTCGACAGATGATATGAACAAAAAGCTCAATAATTACGTTGAAAATGTCGGTGAGGATTTCGACATCGAAAGTGTTAAGAAAACTATCTCCGCAAAAGAAAAGCAGTGCAGGGATATGGCTTCTGCACTGAAAAAAGAGATAGTCGGGGTAAGGGAAAGCATTAAAAAGCTGGAATATGAAAAGAAAGCCCTCGATGAAAAATACACCGATCTTAATAACGCGCAAAAGCTGTATAAACAGGCTGAAAATGCATATTCACAGGCTGCGCAGCTTTCTGCCGAGATCGAAAAGTGGAACAATTTAGATGATAAAACAGCACAGTGCAATGAGACCGAGCAGCAGCTGAAACAGCTTGTGCAAAGCTACAAAAATGGTTTGCCCGATAAGCAGAAAACCGAAGATGTAAAGGGTATCATTGAGCAGATAAAGCGTGATGAGCTTGCGCTTAAAGCCTGCGCCTGCCCGGACGAGGATATTGCACTGCATACTCGTATCAAAAGACAGTATGAAACATTTCCCACGCAGCAGCAGATAGATGATGCCGGGGAACAGATCGGTCTTCTTGAAAAGAAAAAAACAAAGTGTGCTGAACTCGAATCAGCACAGCAGGGTGCTGCTTTCAGTGAGCTTGCCGACCATTTTTCCGGTAAGCCTGTCAGCAGTGAAACGATATTTGAAATAGAGCAAAAAAAGAAGCGCTACGATGAACTTGCATCGGTGCTTTCGCAAACAAATCGTAAGGTCTACATACATAACGATCCTGTGAATGTTGAGCAAAAGCCTAAGAGTAAGCTGTATGCAGTTCTTTTGATAATCGCTTTGCTGCTTGTTGTTTGCGGTGCAGGTGTGCTTGTAGCAGGCAAAACTGCTGTTGGTATCATTCTGTTAGCAGCAGGTGCGGTGCTGCTTTTTGCCGATGCATTCCTTTATATCTTAGGCAAGGTCAACTCAGTGCAGGCTCCGCCGCAGCAAGAGCCACAGGAACTTGATAATCCTGAATATACCGAGCTTGCAGCAAAAACCCAGGCAGCAAGGAATGAGCTTGTCAATTCGATCGCTTATTACCGCTACAGCCCGTGCGAGCCTGATGAGATGTTTTATACATTCAAAAATGATGCACAAAGGTTCAACGAGCTGCTTGCCAATAATGATAAAGCGGAAAGAGAATACTCTGAGACAAAGGTTTCATGCGGTGAGCTTGAAGCAAAGCTGAGCAGCTTTTTCAATCCTTTTGGTCTTAATGATGCCGACCACAAAAAGAATCTTGAAACTCTTAAAAGCGATATGGTCAGATTCGTTACTCTTGACAAGTCGATAAAAGACAGCAAAAGCAAGCAGGTCGCATTGCTGAAAGGCATTGAAGACGCAAAGGAGCAGATAGTCGCTTTTCAGTCGCAGTATTCGCTTGATGACAGCTTTTCGCCCGACCAGATACTTGATGACATAAAAGAATATGAACGACTCAGTGAATTGCTTAAAAAGCAGAAGCTCTCTGCCGAGAGCTACCGCAGTTCAAATAATCTCTTAAAGCGTCCCGTTCAGACTGCTGTCGATCTTGAAACGCTCAGGGATGATGCTTCAAAAAAGCAGGCTGAATTCAATGCGCTCAGCAGTGAAGTAGAACGTATGGAGGATTCTGTTTCACAGCTTGATGATAAAAAGAATACTTATGATCTTAAAAATGAGGAGCTTGAAGATGTAAAAGAAAGACTCACTTTGCTTGGTGATGTCAAAAAAGAGATACTGTCTGCCGATCAGTCACTCAAGGACAGATATATTGCGCCTGTGCGTGATAAATTCTGTTATTATGCGCAGCTTATCGAAAATGCACTTGGACAGAAAGTCGTTATGGATAAGGATTTCAGCATAAAGTTTGAAAGGCAGGGCGAATACCGCAGCTACGAGCATCTTTCGGGCGGAAACCTTGCTGTGTGCGCACTTTGCTTCAGGCTTGCGCTGCTTGATAATATGTTCACCAAAAACCAGCCGATGCTTATAATGGACGATCCTTTCACCGCCCTTGACAGCGAGCACATCACAAAGACCTCGCAGCTGCTCAGGGAGCTTTCAAAAAACAGGCAGATACTTTATTTCTGCTGTCATGAAAGCAGAAAACTGATTTGAGCAAGGAGATGAATATATGAGCAAGATCATGTTTAACGATTTTGAGATAGGATCCTCCGCTTGTTTTCCGGATAATCAGAATGTATCAAATGAGTGCGGTTCAAAGCACGAATACTTTGACAGCGATGCGCCTAAAACGATAGTTTCTGATGAGCTTATATGTTTTTCGTTTATTGACCGCTCTGTAAATTTGTCATGCAAACTGGAAGATGACGGACTATCCGTTCTGGCGACGGGCGGGAACTGCCAGCGCAGAGATGGAACAAGATTTATTCTTAAATATAACTCATGCACATTATCACTTCTTGAAAAGCTGGATCAGATCATCAAGAAGTTCGATCTTGCAAAGAATAACGGCTACAGATGTCATGTTGACGGTCTGCCTGCGGGCTGCGGTGACAGCTTGTCGGCGGACTATAAAAGCGGTGAAAAGCTGAGGCTTTATTCAAATCAATGCCCGACTGTTCGTCCGGATGCAGCCAAAGCTATATATGATGCTTTCCACGAGGACGCTTTGAGGAACGGATATGATTTTACTACCGCAGGCTCAAATATGAAGATATATGATGATGCCGACTGCGAGTTTCTTCAGGGCAAATGGAAAGGTACGCACTTTGGCAGTGAGATAATCGCTGTCTTTTCGGATTCAACCGTGAAGATCTTTGTTGACGGAAAAATGACCGATAATACCGAATATACTATTTTTGAGGGTAAAGTAAGAACGAACAAACTCAGGCAAGGCGTTACCAAAGCGCAGAGCGAGCACGATTATGAGGAATTCGAGGGCTGCTCATGCTTTGCTAAAAAGAACGATATCTTTATCACTGCGTATTTTATGAAAGGATCCTATTCGACCTGTGATTTGCTCAGGCAGAAAGAAGGATAGTTACAAAACGTAACCATTGTGATAGAATGATAAAAAGTGACGTTTCATGCTTGCAATTTTACAGTATATGTGATATAATGTGCAGGTAGACAAAAGGTCTATATAAAATAGAATAGGGGGGGTAAATGAATGACAGCAACTTCAATGATAGTTTTCTGGGCTGTTGCATTCGTCTTTTTCCTTATTTGTGAAGTCGCTACCGGCACGGCGCTTATCTCTGTGTGGTTCGCACTCGGATCGCTCATCTCAATGTTTGTTGCGATCGCAAAAGTGCCATTTATCGTGCAGTGTATCGTGTTTGTGGCTTCTTCGGCAATTCTTGTGGCACTTACAAGACCGTTTGCCAGAAAAGTACAAGGAAAAAAGGTTGCAACAAACTATGAGCTTGATGAGGGCATGACCGCAGCGGTCATCGAGGATATCGACAATGTCGCCAATAAAGGCAGAGTCCGCCTGAGCGGAACTGACTGGGCGGCAAGAAGCGAAAATGGTGAGAATATCCCCGCAGGACACGCAGTCATAGTCGTCAAGGTCGATGGCTCAAAGCTTATAGTAAGAGAATAATACATATAGGGAGGAAAAAATATGGAAGGCATTTATATCTTGTTGGGAGTTCTTGCGGTTATAATCCTGCTCATCGTGTGCAATATAAAGGTGGTTCCGCAGGCTTATGTTTATGTAGTTGAGCGCTTCGGTGCATTCCACGCAGCTTGGGGAACAGGACTTCACTGGAAAGTACCGCTTATCGAAAAGGTAGCAAAAAGGGTTTCGATAAAAGAGCAGGTCGTTGATTTCCAGCCGCAGTCGGTTATCACAAAGGATAACGTAACTATGCAGATAGATACAGTCGTATTCTTCCAGATAACAAATGCTATGCAGTTCACCTACGGCGTTGAAAGACCTATCTCGGCTATCGAGAACCTTACAGCAACTACACTTCGTAACATCGTTGGTGACCTTGACCTTGAAGCAACACTTACTTCAAGAGATATCATCAATACAAGAATAACTGCTATACTTGACGAAGCTACTGACAGATGGGGAATCAAGGTTCAGCGAGTTGAGCTGAAAAATATCCTTCCTCCGAGAGAGATACAGGATGCCATGGAGCGTCAGATGAAGGCCGACCGTGAAAGACGTGAAAAGGTTATTCAGGCTGAGGCTGAAAAGAAATCCCAGATCCTTGTTGCAGAGGGTGAAAAGGAATCAAAGATCCTGCGTGCACAGGCTGATAAGGAAGCAAAGATCCTTTCCGCTGAAGCTGATAAGCAGTCGCTGATCCTTCAGGCAGACGCTATCAGAGAACAGAAGATCCGTGAGGCAGAGGGTGAAGCGCAGGCTATCAATATGGTACAGCAGGCAATTGCCGATAGTATCGTAAAGCTGAATGACGCTAATCCTAATGAGCAGGTCATCCAGCTCAAGAGCCTTGAAGCATTCGGAAAAGCTGCAGACGGCAAAGCTACCAAGATCATTATCCCGAGCGAGATACAGGGGCTTGCAGGACTTGCGACCGGTATCAAGGAAGTTGTCGGTTCAAACACACCGAACATCAAGCAGTAATATAAATACAAGCACCGCTTTTTGCGGTGCTTTTTTGTGCATAAAAATAACCGATGCCTCATAGAGAAGCATCGGCTTTGTCGTTATATCGTCAGATACCGCATTCCTCGTAATCTTTCCACTTTTCATAGTGTGCTTTCTCCTCGCAGTATCTGTAAACGAGAAGAGCTGTGGAAGCAATAACGAGTATAAGAGCACCCATAAGTGCCCAGAATGACTTTCTCTGTGAATATTTCTGCATTTTCGCTCATCCTTTCTGTTTGACTATGTGCATATTATACTACTGTTTCAGTTAGTTGTCAATCAGCGGTGAATATTTTTGTTACGCCTGCACAGTTTTTTCACTCCCGATTTGTAATGAATAAATATTTATCCTGGTAGAAATCAAGGAATTCTTCAAGGCAGATACCGCTCTTTCTTATCATAACTGCACTTTCCACACCGACGTATCTGTAATGCCAAGGCTCAAAATCTATACCTGTGATGTGCTCCTTTAATCGAGGATAGCGCAGTATAAACCCGTACTTGTGCGCATTGCATTCAAGCCATTTTGCTTGTATGCTTCTCGTGAATGTGTAACTCACATCATCATCGCCTGGCGTGCCAAGGTCAGCTGCGAGTCCCGTGTGATGTTCACTGAAACCCGGCAAAGCAAGCGTCCTGCCGACTTCTTTTACCGCTTCTTTATAACCTGCTCCCTGCGCCATTAGCATTGAAATATCCTTTTCCCACAACATCTGCTGATGCTCCTGAGAACGATACCCCGAGATAACTTTGATAAATACGCCCTCGCTCCGTGCGCTTTCCAGCATTCTTTCAAGTGCCGCTGCTGTCTGCATCTCAAACAGCTTGCCCTGTACGCTGCGCAGCTTCAGCGCTGCTTCAAATCCTTCGGGTATCGGCTCAAATCTTCCCACGAGCATAAGATAATCCATACTATCACCCCTTACGCTTTAATAATATGCATCATGTGACTTGATTGACACATAAACGGCAGTACGCTCGCATATAGTTGAACAGGAGATGATGATAATGCAGCTAAAAAGGACATGCGTATGTTCAGCCTGTGTTGTGGCAATGTGCTTTACGCTACCGCTGGGGATGGAACTATATTCAGCCCACTCGTACAAGCTCAATCGTATAGCGGAAATTTCAGCGGTTCTTACCTCGGGGGAATATACCGGGAATAAAAATAATAATTCTCAGCAGACGCAACAGCAGCAGAGCGAAGTAATACTTTTAAATGAGAAAGCAGCACTGTGCAGAGAAAGCCTTATTATATCAGATGTCGGCGTACAGCAAGAAAACTCAGCTGTTAAAGGGAAGCAGATACCGACTGAAAAACCCTCGCAGGAGGTGCTCGGATTAATAGAATATCCCGAAAAGCTCGAAAAACATGACGGCGTGATCAGCGAATATACATACCCTCGTTATACTACAGCGCAGTATATCGACCTTTCTGATGGAGGACAAGTTCGCAACAATACCACCAAGCCGAATTCCGAGCTTGCCGAACAAGCTAAAAAACAGCTGCCTTTTACCGTAGATGCCAAAAGCGAACAGCCGCAGGTGCTTATCTATCACACGCATACCACTGAGAGCTTTGAGCCTTATGAGCGTGATTTCTATGACAGCTCATTTGCAAGTAAGACGACCGATATGAGTAAAAATGTCGTAAGTGTGGGGAATAGGATATGTGCTGAGCTTGAAAAAGCAGGTATCTGTTATATCCACGATACGCTCGTGCACGATTACCCAAGCTATAACGATGCTTACGATTCCAGCAGAAAGACTGTTTCTGAGCTGCTTAAAAAGTACCCCTCTGTCAAGGTCTGCCTTGATATCCATCGTGACGGGATACAGCGTGCAGACGGCACAAGGATATCTCCCGTTGCAACGATAAATGGCAAAAAAGCCGCACAGATAATGATAATCTCCGGCTGTGATGACGGTACGATGGGTATGCCGAATTGTATGCAGAATTTTATATTTGCATCAAAGCTGCAATCGCAGATAGAAAGCGATAATCCAACGCTTACCAGACCTGTGCTTTTTGATTACAGGCATTATAATCAGGACCTTACAACAGGCTCGCTCCTTATCGAAGTCGGCAGCCACGGTAATTCCATTGAACAAGTGCAGTATTCAGGTGAGCTTGTGGGCAGATCGCTTGCTAAGCTGCTGACAAAAAACAGAGCTTGAGTTATCCTCAAGCTCTTACTTTATGTATTATTACCAGCGGTCTTCGCAATCCGCTATCAGCTTTTTAACTTCGTCGTTGTTGTAAAGTCCAAGGTCAAACAGCTTATCAGCCTGTCGCTTTGTAATCTTTCCGGTCAGCGAATATACAAACTGCCCGTGTTCTCTCTGCACACCGTCCCACGAATCTATTATCTTCAGCCAGCCTTTTTTGCCAAGTGCCCTTTCCGGCAGTTTGGTGTCAAGCCCAAGCTCTTGTGCTATCATAACTGCAGCTTTTGTGTGGCTTGTGTAATCGCAGGAGTATGTGTCCCCGTCGGGAGACATCCAGCCCAGCTTGAATTCCTTCTGGTTCTTGAAATACATTTCCTCAAGTGTCAGAGGACAACCATCACACTCAACTATTTTTTCAAACATAAAGTCATCTTTGTTGAAGTGGAAAAAACCACCCGTACCGCCTATAACGACCGGCAGGTTATCCTCGGTTATTATACCGTTGAACTTTGTTTTTTCAATGGTTTCCATAGTATCGTGATATTCGTAATAGTAATAGCCTGTCTCGGATCTATAAATCGCATATTTAGCCATACCGATCACACCTTTCACGATAGTTATGTGTGCAAACCATATACTGCACCTTTTATATTATATCATTATATTGTAACATTTGCAATAGCTTTTGAAATATTTCTAACAGTTTAAACCTACTTTTCTTGAAAACTTTTGTAATAAGCGTATAAAATGC
Source organism: Ruminococcus sp. UBA3767 (assembly GCA_002371625.1). Taxonomy (GTDB): domain Bacteria; phylum Bacillota; class Clostridia; order Oscillospirales; family Ruminococcaceae; genus Hominimerdicola. Next base: position 31,679 of record DFFV01000085.1, on the reverse strand, counting down.
TTTTGGGGCTACTGAAATGCGTTTGTAAATTTTAATGTTTTGTAAATTCGATTGAGATATATTGTATATTGATAAAAGATGTGATACAATATGAAAAAGATAGAATGCAGGGGAGGGGATATGTTTTGAGAGTGATCGTATTTTCTGATACACACGGAAATCTCAGTGCGGCAAGCAGTATCATCGAAGCACATAAGTTCAGCGATCATTTTATATTCCTCGGTGACGGGCTTGAAGAGATAAATGTACTTAAAACAAAGTATCCCGATAAGAATTTTTACTGCGTTGCAGGCAACTGCGATAAAAGAACAGAGCCGACTACAAAGGTCATCGAGCTGTTCAACACAAAGATCTTTATGACTCACGGACATTTATATAATGTAAGAGAATCGCACGAGCTGCTTCTCAGAAATGCGATAAGAGAAGGTGCGACGATAATCCTTTACGGACATACTCATTGCAGATATTTCAAGCAGCAGAACGGGCTTTATATAATAAATCCCGGCAGCGCTTCTCAGCCAAAAGATGATCTTCCGCCGTGCTATGCTTTTATCGATATAACGCCTTGCGGTATCAGCTGTGCCCACGTTGATGTCGATTAGATCTTAACTACATAGTGTATAAGAGCTTTGTGCATATTTGTGCAAGGCTCTTTTTAATGTGCTGCAATGAATTGAGATTGGTAAAATCGACGAAAATCATAGCTCCGCTTTGGGTGAAGTGCTGATAAACATTTTATTAATCGTTTTCGAGTGTTTAAAACATAAAGAAATATTTGCAATGTTCTATTAATATTGTTCATCTTTAGTCCAAAAAGCTATTGACATTTTATAAAAATTATGATATAATACACGTTAGAATTTTGTGGATTATAATACTTTGTAGTGTTAAAATCTGCTTAGGGGGCATTTTATGGCTGAATCAAGATTTATCAGAACAGTAGTATTCGGGGGATACGATAAGGGCGATGTCGATAAAAAGTTTGATTATCTGTATTCTCAGTATTACGAAATGAAGAACTCTCTCAGAGAGACAAAGCTCCTTCTCAATAAGTATAAAGAAGGCGCTGACGACAAAGAAGCTGTTGATTCTGTTCTTGCAAATGAAAGAACGATGCTTTCGGCGCTTCAGGTAACTAATGAGAATCTTACCGAAAAAAACAAGTCGATGGAGAATGACCTGAAAGCTAAAGAGCAGGAGAATGAGGAGCTTAAAGCAAGGGTAGAGCAGCTCGAAAAAGAGCTGAACGATGCCAACAATAAGCTCGCAGCAACCGAAGGCGGAGATTCCGCAATGCTTTCAGTCGTTTTTGCAGAGGCACAGAAATCTGCAAATATGATAATCTCAACTGCTAAACAGCAGGCTGAGGATCTTGAGGCAAATTCTGAAAAGCTCGCTTTGAATACTGTCGATGATGCAAACAATAAAGCATCGAAGATAATTTATGAAGCCGAGGTCGAGGCTGCAAAGATAACTGCAGATGCTAAGAACGATCAGGCAAGTATGGAAGTAGCTTCGGGCAATCTCAGAGCATCGATGCTAAGTGATATCTCAAAAGTCGGTGTTGAGATAGCAAAGCTCAGAAAGCTGCTTGATGACTTTGATAAATCGGGTATGGCTGTTCTTACTCAGTCTGAGGAGATGCTTGACAGCACACAGCGTGAGCTGCTTGCAGGCGGTGTTCCGATGTTCAAGGAACCTGAGCTTGTAGAGGCTAAGCTGCCAGAGGAACCAAAGTATAAGGAAATAGATAATACATATCCTTCAGGTGAAGTAAAGAAAGATGAAGATAAAGAAAAGAAAATTAGAGAGCTTGATAAGCTGAAATCTATGGCAGATGCTATCGGAGGCGGAAAAGCAGCCGCACCGAAGGAAGAAAAGCCGGCTAAAAAGCATGACCTTTCTTCGCTTAAAAAACAGGCTGCCGAGCTTGCAGGTAATAAGCCGAAAACAGAGACTAAAAAATCCGGCGGACTGTCAGAGCTTCTCAATAAGGCAAAATCAATAAAGTGAGAAACAAAACACAGATTTATATTCTATCAAGAGGAGTTTTATTATGAGTGCTGAAATTATTATTGTAAAACCCGATAAGTGCGTTGGATGTAATTCTTGTGTAAGAACTTGTCCTGCACCGGAGGCTAATATCACCAAAATGCTTGAGGACGGCAGATTTGTAACCACAGTTAATCCGGATAAGTGTATTACCTGCGGTGAGTGCGTAAGAAACTGTGCACATGGCGCAAGAGATTATATCGATGATACCGATGCTTGTATGCAGAGACTTTCAAGAGGTGAGCGTCTTATCGTTCTCGCTACACCTGCTATCAAGACCGTATTCCCGACAAAGTGGAAGGGCGTTCTTGACTGGTTCAAGAAAAAAGGCTGCCTGATCTTTGACGTTTCATTCGGCGCCGATATCTGTACATGGGCACACCTGAGAGCTATCGAGACAAAAAAGGTCGGCAATGTTATCACACAGCCTTGTGCTGCTATCGTTAAGTATATCGAGATATACCAGCCAAAGCTGCTTTATAATCTGTCACCTATCCACAGCCCGATCTCATGCGCTGTTACATATATCAAAAAATATCTCAAGTATAATAATCCTATCGCAGTGCTCACTCCTTGCATCGCTAAGAAGACCGAGTTTACCGAGACAGGTCTTGTGGATTTCAATGTAACATTCAATAAACTCAGTGAATATTTTGACCGCAACGGAATAAAGATCCCAATCAACGGCTCTGATGAGTTTGAATATCATTTCGATGACAGACAGGGTCAGGTCGGCGCTGTATATCCTCGTCCGGGCGGACTCAGAGATAACATCTGGCTCCATGATCCTGATATCAATATCACCACTTCCGAGGGCGTTCATAAGGTTTACCCTGAGCTTGATATGTATGCTCAGATGCCTGAATTTAAGCACCCCGAAGTGTTTGACGTTCTTTCATGCGAGTTCGGGTGTAATGTTGGTCCTGCTTCGGGTACAAAGCAGACTGTATTTGACGTAATGGCTTCTATGAGAGAGATCGAGAAGGAAGCTAAAACAAGAAGAAAGACCGGTGTGTTCAGAGGCGGTGAAGACAAGCTGTTCAAGAAGTTTGATGAAGAACTCAAGCTCAGCGACTTTGTCAGATCCTATAAGCCTTCAACACCAACACCTCTGCCGACAGAGCGTCAGCTTGATGCAGTATTTGAGATGATGGGCAAGCATACCGAGGAGGACAGGAATTACAACTGTCATGCCTGCGGTTATAGATCATGCCGTGAAATGGCTATCGCTATATGCCGTGGACTCAATACAGTTGATAACTGTATCGTACACGCTAAGAGAGTGCTTACTGCAAGGCATAGCGAGCTGACTGCTCAGCACGAGCTTCTCTCTGAGATCACCAACGAGTGTCTGGATCTTTCCAACAAGCTCAAGGACGACCTCAAGAGCATCAGCAGCAATATGAATACGATCGGTGAATCTACTTCAAAGACAAGCGATAGAGCAAATGTCGTTAACGACCTGCTTTCAAATGTTATCGATTTCTGTAAGGATAACTCTACGATGGACGCTTCAAGCGTTTCACAGCTTATCGAGATCCTTGAAACAACACTTGATGCATTCAAGGCTCTTGATGATAACGTTAATACAACAAATGAAAGCTCTGAAGTTATCCGTAATTCTATCTCTGAGATCAGCGGTCTTGTTGATAATATCAATGAGAGTCTGCGCAGGACCGAAAGCGTAAGCGTCAGATAAAACGAACGTAATTATAGGCACTTTCACTTTGATGAAATGAAACTTAAGGGCAGTCGCTGTATTATGCCGGATATCTCGGCAATGCGTCTGCCCTTGTTTTGCGTAAAGGAATTATCTTGATGAAGGAAAACACTCTTTCCAAAGAACAATTGGCTGAAAAGAAAACGGAGCTTTCTGCGGAAATAATCTCGCTCACATCATCAGCACTGCTGCTGAATATGCGTTTTATGGCAAAATCTATCAATAAGCTCAGAACAATGTGCCGAGGGGAAGGCTTTTGCAGCAGTGCAGGAGCATTATACTATAATGCCGATAATGTGCTGCGCAGATATAAACAGGGAAGCAGATTGCTTGTGCACGATTATCTCCATGTTCTTTTGCACAACGTTTTCAGGCATTGTAAACCCGCAGCGCATCTTGATAGGCTGCGCTGGGATACCGCCTGCGATATTGCCGTTGAAACAATAGTTATCGAGTCTGCTGTAAGGTTCTGTGAAGTTGAGCACCTGACCGAAAAACAGGCGGCAATAAGAAAACTGCAGTTCAAGACCGAACTGCTCACAGCTGAAAGGCTATATAAGTACTTTTCCTCTCCCGAGATGACCGAGGAACAGATAACTGCGCTTAATAAGCTGTTTTGTGCCGATGACCATAAGTACTGGTCTTATAGATCGGATAAGGAGCTTGAACCTGAGAAGCAGCAGAAGAATATCCCCATAGGTATAAATGATAATATTGAGGAAGATGATAAGGATGATAAAATCGAAAGTGAACGCTCTGACGGTTCGGACGGTGATAAAAAGCAAGAGAAAAAGGATGACCCTAACAATCCGCAGCAGCAGCCCGGAAACGGACAAGAGCAGGATACTCTTGAAAAATGGCTTGATGAAAACCGCAGGAGCAATGAAGAATTGCTTGAGCAGGAGTGGAAGGAAATATCTCAGCAGATACTCTCCGAGCTTGAAAATTTCAATAAGAATGCAGGCAATGAGAACGGATACCTTGTAAATGTGCTCAAGGATATCGACCGGGATAAGTACGATTATTCTGCTTTCCTGAGAAGATTTGCTGTTTCGGGTGAGATCATGAGGAGCGATCCCGACAGCTTTGATGTAAATTTTTACTGCTACGGGCTTGATCTATACGGCAATGCGGCGCTTATTGAACCGCTCGAATATAAGGAGACAAAGCTCGTAAAAGATTTTGTTATTGCGATAGATACCTCAGGCTCTGTGAGCGGAGCACTTGTGGAGAGCTTTGTGAAAAAGACTTTCAGTATCCTTAAAAATGGTGAGAGCTATTTTTCCAAGGTGAATATATACGTTATCCAGTGCGATACGCAGATCAGGGAAGCCGTTAAGCTGACCGACAGCAAAGAAATGGAAAAATATCTGCGTGAAATGGAGATAAAAGGACTTGGCGGTACAGATTTTCGACCTGTGTTTGAGTATGTTGACAAGCTGGTAGATTCGGGTGAACTTAAAAACTTGAAAGGAATGATATACTTTACCGACGGTTTCGGTAAGTTCCCTCAGCAGCGTCCGAGATACAGCACAGCTTTTGCTTTTATGCGTGAAGATACGCTTAAAAACGAACCGCCCGAGCTTCCTGCGTGGGCTTTTAAGGTCATTCTGGAGGAGGATGAGCTTTTATATGGCTGATGAAATGATATTTGAAATAGAAGACGGTGTCCTTGTTAAGTACAACGGCGGAGAAGTTGCTGTTGTTCCAGAAGGCGTCGAGCGGATCGGTGCGTATTCTTTCATAGGTAACGATACTGTCAGAAAAGTCGTTATCCCAAGCGGAGTTACCTGTATCGAGCAGCAAGCGTTCAGAGGCTGTGATTCTCTAAGTGAAGTCGTGCTGCCAAGCGGACTTGAGGCTATTGAAAGGTTTGCTTTTTGTTCGTGCGGTCAGCTGAAAGATATAACTATACCCGAAACTGTTACCGAGATAGGAAATTCTGCATTCCGTGGATGTGATCTCATCAGCGGAGTTTCTTTGCCCAAAGGACTTAAAAGGCTTGGCGAAAGTGCATTTTCCGATTGCAGAAGTCTTGAGAGTGCGGTAGTTTCAGGTACTGTCGGTGTTATAAGGAAAAGAACGTTTTCAGGGTGCCGTGCAATGAAGGAGCTTACTTTCGGTGAGGGCATTACATTGATAGATGATTATGCCTTTGAGTGCTGCTCATCACTTGAAGAGGCTAAACTGCCTGATAGTGTGAATGCAATAGGTCATTTTGCATTTCGTGGCTGCTCATCACTGGTAAAAGCGATAGTTCCTGAAAGTGTAGAGCATATCGGCTCGGGAGCTTTTGAAAATACCCCCATAGTATCAAAATGCGCTGATGATGCAGTGGTGCTTGGCAACGGGGTACTTGTAAAATGGTGCTGCGAGGCGGAAAACATTTCAGCTCCTGTTGGAGTCAGAGTTATAGGTGAGAATGCTTTTTCATCACTTTCGCAGCTCAAAAGCGTTTCGCTTCCCGAAACTGTCGTTGAGATAAGCGACCTTGCCTTTGAAAAATGCATCGAGCTTGAAACAGTTATTCTGCCGCAAAGCCTTAAAATAATCGGTGACAGGGCTTTTGTTGACTGCACGAGCCTTGCCGGCATCAAGCTGCCGGGAAATGTAAAAAGGATAGGCTCAGATGCCTTTTATAATACAATGCTGCTTGAATCGCATAACGAGGATACTGTTATTCTCGATAGCAAATACCTGATAAGGTGCAGTGTAAACAGCGAGAGTTTTACTGTTCCCGATGGTGTAGTGCTGATCGCAGATAATGCCTTTGCAGGTGCGGTAGGAGTGCAGGAGATAATCTTTGCGCCGACTGTAAAATACATTGGCAATAACGCTTTCAGGTGGCTTGGCAGCCTTAAAAAAGCTGTAATACCCGACAGCGTTGAAAGCATAGGCTCAGATGCTTTTATGGCTTGTACCGATCTTGATGTAACGCTGTCAATGAAAGGCAAAACACTTGGTAATTCGGTTTTTCCGTCAACGTCAAGGGTAACCTTTGTCTGCGGTGAAAAGCGATTTACTGTCAGGCTTGAAGATGCGCTTTCGGGAAATGATCCCATTGCACTTTTTGCGCAATGTCCTTGTGCAGATAGCTTTTGCGCTATTTCCTCGCTTAATGAAAAAGTGCCTGCCGCAGTATGTTTTACCGATGATATTAAAGAGTGCGATGAGTTCCTTGACGAGAATATCGCCGATGCTCTTTGCTATGCAGTCATCAGTGATGATATGCCGCTTTTGACTGCTTTGCTGGAAACGGATAAGGCAGATGCAACATCACTTGATAAAGCGATAGACAGATCAATGAGCGATGATGCACTTGAATTCAGGGTAAAGCTAATGGATAAAAAACGTTTGCTGCTAAACGGCAAGAGCCTTGATTCTGTGATAGATGATATGTTTTCTATCTGATCTTCAATTGAAACCGAGGTGTGAAACTTGAATATAAAGCAGGTAAAAGAACAGATACTCAATACCGTAAGAGCATATCTCGCCAAAGATGAAAACGGCAGATATCTTATACCCGGCAGAAAACAACGCCCGATGCTTATAATGGGACCTCCGGGTATCGGAAAAACAGAAATAATGTCTCAGATAGCTTCCGAGCTTGATATTGGTCTGCTCAGCTATTCTATGACTCATCACACAAGGCAGAGCGCTATCGGCCTGCCAATGATCTGCCAAAGTGAATATAAAGGCGAGAGCTTTAATGTAACACAGTATACAATGAGCGAAATACTGGCATCGGTATACGACCTTATGAAAAACTCGGGTGTTGAAAACGGGATACTATTTCTTGATGAGATAAATTGTATCTCCGAAACGCTGATGCCTGTGATGCTCCAGTTTTTGCAGTATAAAGTCTTTGGCGGACATACCTTGCCGGAGGGCTGGGTGATAGTTACAGCAGGAAATCCGCCCGAGTACAATTCAAGCGTAAGAGAGCTTGACGTTGCTACCTGCGACAGGCTGAAAATACTATCTATCGAACCTGATTTTGAAGCGTGGAAAGAGTTTGCTTATACAGGCGGAGTTCACAGTGCTGTTATAACTTATCTTGAAATAAAGCCTGCCAACTTTTACAGAATAGAGAGCACAGCAGGCGAAAAGCATTATGTTACTGCAAGAGGCTGGGACGACCTGAGCAGAATGATAAATGTGTATGAACACCTTGGTATTGAGGTCGATAATGCACTTGTAAAGCAGTATATCACCATTGATAAGGTCGCTGAGGATTTTACGCTTTATTACGATCTTTATAAAAAATACAGGAACGATTATCACATCGGTGAAATACTTTCGGGTACTGCAGGGGAGGATATCGTTCAGCGTGCAAAAAATGCCTCGTTCGATGAGCGCTATTCGCTGCTTGGACTTATACTTAATTCGCTGAGAGAAAAAACATGCAGGATACTTGATAAGAGCAGACTGATCATTGAACTTAAAAATGCGCTTTCAACTGCTTCACAACAGGAAAGCGAGGGAGTCAGCGCTGCTGATTCACTTGAACAGCAGGCACAGTCCTGTCGTGATAAACGAGAACAGTTAGCTCTCTCGGGCGGACTGAGCGAGTTTGATGATAAAATGCTCTTAAATAAAGCTGCTGCTCTTGATGAGCTTTCAAGAAATGCTTCGGCAGGAGGCTATGAGGGCGCAAAAGATGCTTATCTTTCAAAGGTGGATCAGCTTAAAAAACAGATCGCCGCAGTTAAGGATAACTATTCAAATGCCTTTGTTTTCTGTGAGAATGCTTTTGGCGAGGGCAGAGAGATACTTATCCTTGTTACCGAGCTTGCCGCAGATCCTTCCTGTGCTAAATTCATCTCTGATTATGGCTGTGAGGAGTATTATAAGTACGATAAAAAGTTAATGTTTTATGAACACAGGCTCAAAGTCATAGATGAAATACAGAGCCTATCCGAAAATGAACAATAAAGGTCTTATAGTTAATTATTTTTGTGCAAATTGCTTTAATATTCCTTGACATATCGGCTTAAAAATGATATAATCAAACTATAAATTAATAAGCTGTTACTTTTGAATGAATAACGAAAACCGAGTTAACGCTTCGGGCTGGAGGTATTATATATGCAGTGTGAAAGCTGTCATGCAGAAATACCGGGCGGAAAAATAGTGTGCCCTAACTGCTCAACTTTACAGCGGTATAATGTAAGAGATTTTGATAATACCGCTAAAATGCAGTCACTTATGAAACAGATAATTGCCGAGCAATCCGACAGGATAGTTGATAAAGAGCGCTTTTTTGCTATTATCTACGATTATTCATTCGGACTCGAAGACGAGTGCGCTCTGGTGATAAAGGCTGTTAAAGGCGGCATTCTTGACGATATACTTGCTGCCGAGAATAAGAAAAAGTGCTTTGATGAATCACGAAAAAAGATGATGAAAACACTTTCTTTTTCAAAACCGCAGGCTGAGTTCATACTTGCTGTGTTTGGTCACCTTTTCGGCTTTGCTTATCAGTCGCCTCTGATGATAGTTGAGGATGATAAAAAGGAAGAAGAGGAAAAGGAAAAAAGTACACGCAAAGCACCGCCTGAGCACAAGATCTTCAAAAAGTTCGATTCGTTCAAATATAAGCTTTCCAAGAATATTACCGTCAAAGATGGCTTTACAAAGCTCGACGGTTATTGCTTTGACGGTTTCTCGATAGCAAGAAATATAAATCTGCCTTCTACACTCAAGGTTATAGGGGAGTATGCTTTTTCAGATTGCAAGCGTATCGAGCAGATAGAGATACCTGAAAATGTCATCAAGATAGAAAAGGGTGCGTTCAACGCCTGCCTTGCCCTTAAACAGATCAAGCTGCCAAAGGGACTTCTTGATATTGGTGATAACACATTTCTTTGCTGTACTTCTCTTGAGGGCGTAAGAGTGCCCGATACTGTAAGCAGCATTGGTGAAAATGCATTTTCGGGATGCAGGAGCATAAAGTGGCTCGTTATACCTGCCAACGTTAAGTTCATTGACAGCAAAGCGTTTGCTTATTGCCCCGAACTGACGGTATATTGCCACGAAGGCTCATATATTCATAAATATTGTATGCAAAATGAAATCAAATATGTGACCTCACCGCTGGGAACACAGCTTCCCGATGAGGTCGGGGTGGAGGATTGATCTTTTATGACAGATCTGAAAATAGGACAGGAAGTCGAGCTTGAGTATGGCGGCAGAGCCACCATAACAGGCATAATCGGCAGCGGTGGTCAGGGCGTTGTTTACAGTGCTGATTATAACAGCACCAGCTGGGCGCTCAAATGGTATGATATAACCAAAATGAAAGATCCGCAGCAGTTCAAGAACAATATAAAAAAGAATATTGATGACGGAGCACCAAGCAATAAGTTCCTGTGGCCAAGGTATCTTACCAAAAGCCTTTCTGACGGCAGCTTCGGGTATCTTATGGAGCTCAAGCCCGATACTTTTGATACATTTGTCGATATCCTCAATACATATAAGCTAAAGGTCGATCCGCTGACAGGCAAGGCTATGAAGCAGGACGTAAGATTCACTAACCTGACCTCGATGATAACTGCGGCAATAAATATTGCTAATGCTTTCAGACAGCTGCACCGAGCAGGTAAGAGCTATCAGGATCTTAACGACGGAGGATTCTTTATAAACGTTGATACAGGTGCTGTCCTCGTGTGCGACTGCGATAATATCGCTCCTGACGGAAGCAATTTCGGTATCGGCGGTAAACCGGGCTATATGGCACCCGAAATAGTAAGAGGCGTTGCAAGACCTGATGTACAGACGGATAAGTATTCTCTTGCAGTTGTACTTTTCAAGCTGCTGTTCAGAGGTGATCCGCTTGAGGGCGAAAAGGTGGTCAAGGACGTTTGCCTTACCGAAGCTGCTGAGCTTAGTCATTATGGTGCAAATGCTCAGTTCGTCTACGATCCGGATGATGACTCCAACAGACCTGTAAGAGGTATCCACGATAACGTTATCAAGTTCTGGAGAATGTATCCCGATTACGTTAAGGACGCATTTATAAGATCCTTTACAGTCGGTCTGACAGATCCGGGAAAGAGACTTATTGAAAAAGAATGGCAGCAGCTGTTCATCAGACTGCGCTCAGAAGTTATCGCTTGCCCGTGCGGCAGAAAGAACTATACTTCAATGTTCAAAAAAGTCGATGATGCGACTTATGAGTGTCCCAAGTGCGGAACTGTTTTCTCAACGCTCAAATTCAGCAACAGAGAATCTCGTATGCCGCTGTATATCGGTTCAAGGATCTATGAATGCGAGCTTGATCCCGAAACAGATGATTTTATCACGGTAGTGGGCGAGCTTGTTGAGAATAAGCTCAAACCCGGAGTTCTGGGGCTTAAAAATGTTTCTGATACTCCGTGGAGAGTCAAGATGCCGGACGGAATGTTCTATGATATAGAACCGGGTAAGGGCTGCCCGATATGGCAGGGACTTGAGATACAGTTCAAAAACGGAATGATAACAGCATCTGTTGAACCGTGAGCAAGATCACGATCGGCAGTAAGTTAAAATGATGTAAGGAGCAAATCATAATGAGCAAGAATTCAAAAGATAATAAAAATGATGTAAAACCGGCAGCAGTGGATAATGATCTTGATCTGTTTGATGACTTTGACGATGATCCGCTGAGTGCTACAAGTGTTTCAAGAAAAAGCCTTGTTATATTTTTCGTGATAGATACTTCCGGAAGTATGAAAGGCACAAAGATAGGTGAGCTTAATACCGTTATGGAAGAGCTTATCCCCGAGATCCGCCGTGTAGGTGAGGCTGATACCGAGGTAAAGGTCGCTGTGCTTACTTTCTCAACAGGCGTTAAATGGATGTATTCCGAGCCTGTTGCAATAGAGGATTTTGAGTGGTCAAGGCTCAGCGCATCGGGAGTTACAAGTATGGGTGAAGCGTTTAAAGAGCTGTCACTTAGAATGTCAAGAAACAGCTTCCTTAATTCTCCGTCACTCTCGTTCGCACCGGTCATCTTCCTTATGACAGACGGTTATCCGTCCGATGACTATAAGGAAGGTCTGAAGGTGCTTTCAGCAAACAGCTGGTATAAGTTCGGCCTTAAAGCTGCTCTTGGTATTGGTAACGAAGCGAACGATGAAATGCTTGCTGAGTTCACAGGTACTCCTGATACCGTTGTTCATGCATATTCGGGCAACCAGCTCGCTCAGATGATAAAGATCGTTGCGGTCACCGCTTCTCAGATAGGCAGTAAGAGTATGACTCTTGCCGATCAGAACGATGCAGAGCTGAGCGATGAGGACGTTTATGCTTCCAAGCAGAAAATGCTCGGACAGCAGATACAGGAGCTTGTCAACAAGAACGATTCGGATGATATATCCTTCGATTCAGGCTGGTAAACGATACAGCGCATATAATTGATGCGAAAGGAGCAGAAGAACTAAAATGTTTGATGGTTTCAGTCTCTCTGTAATGGGTGCAAGCCACGAAAGAAGAAACATAGTTTGTCAGGACAGCTCTGCTTTTAAGGTCGGAAACGGTTATGCCGTCGCAGTTGTAGCCGATGGGCACGGAAGCAAAAAGCATTTCAGAAGCGATGTCGGTTCAAGATTTGCTGTTGAAGCTGTGCTTGAAACTATGGAGGTATTCTTCAAGGATCCTGATGACTTTGATGCTAATTTCAAAACAGGGCATAAAAGGATCGTAAGAAAGATCGAGAAATACGTTATGATGCTGTGGGATCAAAAGATCACTGAGCATCTTGCGGTCACAAAACTCACTAATGCCGAAAAGGCAAGGTTCAAAAGCGGTGAGCTGGCAGAGATACCACAGGTATCATACTACGGAACAACGCTTATCGCTGCGGTAATGTGCAGAGGTTATATGTTCGGCTTCCAGATCGGTGACGGTTCACTTGTTACCGTGTTTGAAGACGGCGATACATCTATGATAATGGATTATGAGGAGTCTAATCCAGCTAATATCACAGCCTCGATGTGTAATCCTAATGCCGCATCTATGTTCAATTCTTTCTATGTGGATAAGAAAAAGGTGCTGTGTGTCTGCGCTTCTACCGATGGACTTTATACTTCCTTCGGCAGCGATCAGGATTTCCTTGATTACCACACCATAATAGCAGGACAGCTCACTAACGTTGACAGATTCATGCAGTCACTCACAAATAATATCACTAAAAGGACGAAGTTCGGAACTGAGGACGATATTTCTATTTCGTGCGTTTATAATACCGAGCTTGCCGAATCTTCTCTTGAAGCTGTAAAGGCTAAGATAGAGGAGAATAAGAGAGTTGCCGCAATGAAAAGGGCTAATCTTCTTAAACAATAAACTTATCAAGGCAGGTGTTTGTTTTGGAGCTTAACGCATTAAAACAAAAAGCAGATGAATTGTGTGATCAGATAAAAAATGATTTTGCTGCATATTCACAGTGCAAAGCAGCTTTTATAGCTGATGATTCGGATAATATATTTATGGGTGTTTCAGGACTTGCGCTCAAAGATGGTGCTATCGTGCAGACTCCCGCTGATCTTGAAGCTGTACGATATATGAAAGCAGCAGGCAGCAGAATTGCCACGGCTGTGCTTATGATAGATCTCAAAACAGGTATCATTATCCAGCCCTCTGCTGAGGCTCTGAATCAGCTTTTTGCACTCAATCCCAAGAACGATAAGTGTTCGGTGATGCTTGCAGGCGGAAACTCTAAAACCATTATGCTGATAAGGCTCGGCGATTCGTTGTCCATGATGGACGGATTTGATTTTGATATGGGAGATGCTCCTGCAAAACCGGCAGATGCGCCTTCACCTGCTCCGCAGAAAGCTGATGCTCCTGAGGTTTCTGCAAATATTATCACCGGTGTGAATGTTGATGAAAACAACCCGTTCTATGAAGAATCAGAGGAAGTCAAACCGCCTGAGGATATAATTGCTGACGAGAACGATGAAAAGGGACTCAAGGAAACGGATATACCCGATCCCGAGCTTACTCCCGAACAGCTTCTTGCTCAGGCAAAAAAGAGGAAAAAGGTCGCAAGATCCAATTTCCTTTTCAGAAGAAGAAAGTAAGTGCTCTCAATTTGCTCTTTTATACAAAACAGCCGATGATATTTCATCGGCTGTTTTTTCGTGCAGATATAATAAGACCGCCTGATGATCAAGCGGCCTTTGTGTGTTATTTGAATTTCAGTTTTGAATTGACTCGGCTGTAGAATTTCATCAGCATTTTGTCTTTCTGATTGTTTCCGATAAAGAAAACCGCAGCTGCTATACAAGCTGTAAATACAAGTCCTAACAGGATGCGTATAGCAAGTGATTTGAATACTACAAACATAAGTATCCAAGCGATAAGACAAAGAACTATAATAACGGGAAGATAGAATGATGACATCGTTCTGTTGCTGACACTGAGGTAGTGCAGTATCTCTTTCTTGGAGAACTGGTCATAGTGTCTTGCGATGAATGAATCAGGCGTGCACCACTTGCAGAAATCCTTTAATGTTTCAAACTTTGCAACAAAGTTCTGTCCTGTCTTGGTGATGCGATAAAAAACAGTGATACCGTCAGAATTCTCTTTAGTATCCATAACGTGTATAAGTGAACCGACTTTAGCCTGTCCGCTCATAGTTTTTGTAATAATGAATTTACAGTCGATAGCTTCATCGATGCTGTAGAGCATGAATGCCATAAGAATCCTCCCCATAATGATCAGCGCATTTTTAAAAATGCTTATCTTTAATAAACTATATAACACCCATGTAAACCATGGTATTATTTTTTACTTTTTAATTATAACACTTAAAACCGAAAATGTCAATTAAAAATACGCAATTTATCAACAAAAACGTAAATTATTATTTGTCTAATTATACAATACTACTGCTGATCAAAATTGCTATGGTGTAATATAGTTTTAATTCTGGCAAACATTTGTCAAAGCCCATGTCATCATGACATTTAACCGTTAACAGCACATTATATAAGATATTGAGATTTACTTTTTCTTTGTGCTTGAAACTTTTATCTTGCTTCTTTGTTTCTGAGTCTTCTTTTCCTGCTGATCGTTTTCTTTGCCCGATCTTTTTATCCTGCCTTTTATCCACATTATAACTATGAACAAAGCCACGATCAATACTATAAGCGTTATGTAAAGTGCAGGCATCAGCTTGTTCTTCAGATCATCGTTCTTGTCGTTGCCGTTATCATCCGCAGCAGAGGATACTGCCTGAGTCTGTTTTGATGTAGCTGCCGATACAGCCTGCGACTGCGTATCTTCTTCCTTATCAAGTCTTGTTATAGTGATTTTGTATACGGTCTCATTGCCGTTAATATCAGTTACGGTTATTGTTCTTAAATTAGTCCCTACAACACAGTCTGCATTGCCTGTGTACCAGATATTATCGTATTTGCTTGCGGTAGTGCCCTCAATTTCTATCTTGTCAATTTCGTAAGGAACGGTAACTGTATAGTCGTGTATGCTGTACATAAATGGCGGTATCAGCGTGCCCTTATCTATCTTCAGGTCTTTCAGCACACCCTGTTCTGGAATTGAACCGGCCTCTTTCTTTTCTGTTGCAGCTGTAGTTTGTTCAGTCTGCTTTTGTTCAGTAACTACACCGCTTGCTGCAGCCGAGCCGATATATGTCATTGTGCCTGAGGCATCATAAAGTGAACAGGTAACAGCGCTGACGCTGGTATTTCCCTGTGCAATTACCTTGAATTTCAAAGCTGCCTCTGCTTTTTTTGCACTGCATTCTTTTTCTATGCTTATGCTTCCATTCTCCGTTTGTGTTCCATCGCCTGAAACGTAACTTAACCGTGAGGCATCATAAGCTATTGTTGCTGATACCTTTGCTATATCCTGTGGAGATGAAACACTCAGCGTGACCGTTATCTCCTCACCGATGGCCATACTTTCGGGCATAACGATATTCACCTGCGTGTTATCATCAACTGCATAAACGCATAGTGACGAGAACACTGCAAGCATGAGTACGATCATCATCCCGATAGCCTTTTTCATCCTTGTTGACTCCTTTAATAGTACTATTATAATTATACACTATTTTTTCTGATACGTCAAATACTCGTTTTGTTTAACTGTAACGAACATAATACAAGATTATTTACACTTTTTATATAATTTTTGCTTTATTTCGACCGCTACAGTGTAATATAATTTAACATGTAGAAGGGTGGCTCCAATAGGGGCTGCTTTTTTTTGCTCAGTTTTTAAAACTATAAATATAGCCGTACATCTCCGATCGGATGTACGGCATTTTTGCTTCTTTACAGAATTTGTTCAAGCTCTGCGATATTATCTCTGTCAATACATTCAAGTTCAAATCTGTCACAGCTGCTTATATCGAATTTTTCGCCATCTTCTCCTACGATTTCGATAGCACCGTAAAAGCCGAGGCTTTTAAGCACGCTTCTCAGCTGTTCGCTCGTACTGCTGTCATGGACAAAAATGCTTGGTGTAAAACCGCAGTTCTTTTCACATAAGCTCTGCATTTTATCAATATCTATAAGCATTCTGTCTCTGTAATGCTCATCGCTTTCGTCATCACGCCGGGTGAGGAGCTTATCGCTGTCAGCCGAGTAGCCTGCATTGGCAAATTCATATATACCGGTGCTGTGGAGTTCTTTTATCTCTTCCCAGCGAAGATATTGCGTGTTGTCGTCGGCGCTGTTCGAAGCATACTCGGTCAGTTCACCGTTCACTGCTACAACAGCTTTGAACCTGCTTTCTTTCAGCTTATTATATACCGTTTCTTGGCATCGGGCGTTTTTACCATTAATGCATATCATAACAGATTTTTCTGAAAGCTCGGTCCTGCCAAGAACGGCATCAATTGCCTCGCTTGCGAAAACAGGTGAGTACCCTTTGTTTGTAAGCAGGTCAATGTCCTGTGATAGTATATCGATATCAACTTCGTTTCCTCCGCACCCGTAGCAAAGCATCAGCAGGCGCTTTCTCGGTTCATTTCCGCTTTTTGCCGAAATATCCTTGATAAGCAGTAGCGAAAGCACTATCGCCGTCAGTGAAGAAACTATCCTGAGTGTAATTTTAGTTCCTGTCTTCATTTTATTCACCTCTCAGTTATAGTTAAATCTTATGATGAACAAATAAATAAAATTACAAAAAAATATAACTCGTTCTATTGCATTTTTTGTGCAATTGTGATATAATAAATAAAATATTGGACGAAGTTTTTGTTTATCCGAAATATAGGGGTGGTATACAGTGAGTTGGTTTTCCAATAATATAAAAATTATACTTATGATAGCTGCTATTATACTGGCA
This sequence comes from Ruminococcus sp. UBA3767, assembly GCA_002371625.1. GTDB lineage: Bacteria > Bacillota > Clostridia > Oscillospirales > Ruminococcaceae > Hominimerdicola. Next base: position 14,608 of record DFFV01000085.1, on the reverse strand, counting down.
GGAGTCACGTTCTATTTCTCATTCAGAGGAAATAAATTCCTGAAATCGTTGAAATCCAAGCTGACGATAGCGGTGATCGTTCTTGCGGTCGTTCTGATATCTGTTATCAGTGTGGTATCAGTCCACTTTGTTAAAAAGGCTTCTATCGAAACGCTTGCTAATACCATTATGCCAATAGCCAAAAGCACTGCAAACAGCTTTGACCAGACTATGAGCAGACTTGGTGAGAGCCTTACCGAATCTATCAATTCAAGCAGCAGCGGTAAAAAGACTGCTGATGATCTGCTTACCGAGCTTAAGCAATTCTTCCCGACTATGATAAAAGAGCGTTTCAATGTTGCTATCTCCGAGTACTGTACGTTCTACGTTTTTGATAAAAACGGCAATGCAGTCAAAACTCTCGGCGATCATTCCATAGAGATCGGGAAGGTAGTCAATGCAGAAGATGTAAGCAATGCTCTTACCTCAACCAAGCCTGTTGTTACCGAATTTGTGAACAACGACAACTCGGTATGCTTTGCTATACTGACTACCGCAGCAGATCCTGCTTCACCGACTGAAAAGATCGTTATAGGTACAGCTATCAACGGATATGCACTTTCAAAGATACTTGAAAGGAATTCTGTTCAGGATATGGGCGAGCTTTATATAGTTGATAATAAGGGCAATATCCTGATCCATCCTACAAGTACCTCGTCTTACTTTAAGTACGAGAACCCGGTTGAGCTTGCAAAGAACGATAAGGATTATAAGGACAGCTCAAATGCCTTTGAAAAGCTCGCAGAGGAAAAGGAAGGGTACATTACCTTTGATCTGAAAGAGGATTCGCTTATCGGCGGATACGCAAGTGTATCTACATTTGATGCAAAGTTTCTGCTTCTGACCGATTCTTCCGAGTATACCAAGACTGCTCTCAATGCACTTGAAAGTCTGTTCTTTGTCGGAATAATACTTCTTTGCGTTGTAATGATCGCAGCATCGCTGTTTGCACAGAGAATATCAAAGCCGATCATATCCACTACCGACAGGATCAGAGGCCTTGCACAGGGTAACCTGACAGATCCGGTAGATGTATGGTATTCAAACGATGAGCTGGGAGTTCTCTCTAATTCTCTTGATGAAACAGTTCTCAGCCTCAGACAGTATATCAATATTATCACTGTTTCGCTTACCAAGATCTCCGAGGGTGACCTTTGCCATAAGATGGAGGGCACTTTCAAGGGTGACTTCTATAAGATAAAGAGCACATTCAATGATATCCTTAATGCACTTTCCGATACTTTCGCTGCAATAAATCTCTCTGCCGAGCAGGTGAACTCCGGTGCAGCTCAGGTATCTGATTCTGCACAAGCTCTTTCGCAGGGTTCAACCCAACAGGCTTCGGCTATCGAGGAGCTTTCTGCTACGCTTACAGATGTTTCCAAGCAGACGCAGCAGAACTCGATGGACGCAAAGAATGCTTATAATATCGTTATGGATAATACCGAGGCTATCAATAACTGCAACGATGATATGTCAAATATGCTCAACGCAATGAACGAGATAAGCGCAGCTTCCTCCGAGATCGCTAAGATCATCAAGGTCATCGACGAGATCTCGTTCCAGACAAATATCCTTGCGCTTAACGCCGCTGTTGAGGCTGCAAGAGAAGGTTCAAAGGGCTTTGGTGTAGTTGCCGATGAAGTCAGAAGACTTGCATCTCGTTCGGCTGAAGCCGCAAAGCAGACCGCACAGCTCATTGAAAATTCGTCTATCGCTGTAAATAAAGGCTCGAAGATAGCTGAGGATACTGCCCAGTCACTTGAGCAGATAGTTCAGAGATCCGAAGAGATAACAACTCTTATGAGAAACATCACCGAGGCTTCCGAAGCGCAGGCAGACGCTATCGTGCAGATAGATACCGGCGTAGATCAGATCTCGGCTGTCGTTTCAAAGAATACATCTACAGCAGTCGGTTTTGCTTCTGCGAGTGAAGAGCTTTCAAGCCAGTCGCTCATACTCAAGAATATGATCGCAAGGTTCAGGCTCTCTGAGGAAAATGCTCATTCAGGCAGCGATCCTTTTGATATGCCTGATCCCGAGGGAACGGGCGGAGCAATGGAAATGCCCGTAGAAACTGATGATGTTTCGGAGTTTACTGATGATAATGACGATAAATATTGATATAATGGAGGAATGAATATGAAGCGAAGAATAGGTATCCTTACCAGCGGAGGTGACTGCCCGGGACTCAACGCCACTATCAGAGGTGTTGCCAAGGCTTGCTATGAAAGATTCGGCAATGATGTCGAGATAGTAGGTATCGAGGACGGCTATTTCGGACTTATAAATAATATGTGCCGTGAAATGAATCAGTCTGACTTTTCGGGAATACTCACCACAGGCGGAACTATTTTCGGAACAAAAAGAACTCCTTTCAAGAAAATGCAGATCGTTGAGGACGATAACGTAGATAAAGTAAAGGCGATGAAGAATACATATAAAAAGCAGAAGCTCGATTGCCTGCTCACACTCGGAGGAAACGGTACGCACAAAACCGCAAATCTGCTTTCCGAGGAAGGCTTGAACGTTATTGGACTTCCAAAAACGATAGATAATGATATCTGGGGCACAAGCGTTACTTTCGGCTTCCATACCGCAGTAAATACCGCAACCGATGTTATAGACAGACTTCATTCAACTGCCAATTCTCACGGAAGAATACTCGTTTGCGAGATCATGGGAAACAAGGCAGGCTGGTTAACGCTTTATGCAGGTATCGCAGGCGGTGCTGATATGATCGTTATCCCCGAGATACCTTATGATATCGAAAAGCTGGCTGAGGCTTGCGAAAAGCGTAAGGATAAGCGCTTTGCGATCCTTGCAGTTGCCGAGGGTGCTTTTGATATCAAGGAAGCTAAGATGAAAAAGAAGGAGCGTGCGGCTTACAGAGCAGAGCAGGGAATAACCACTGCTACAAGCAGGATCGCTAAACAGATCGAGGAAATGATCGGAAATGAGGCGAGAGTTTGCGTTCCCGGACACATGCTCAGAGGAGGCAGCCCGTCGGCTTATGACAGAGTGCTTGCTACAAAGTTCGGTGTTCATGCCGCAAAGCTCATCTCTAAGGAGAAGTATGGCTACGCCGTTGCAATGATAAAGGATAATGTCAGCGAAAATCCGCTTTCAGAGGTTGCAGGAAAGACCAAGTTCGTTCCGGCGGACGACCAGCTCGTTAAGACCGCAAGAGATATCGGCATTTCCTTTGGTGACTGATAATTAAAAAGCAAGACCGATGCGTGCATATCTGCCTGCATCGGTCTTTTGTGTTTATGCTTTATTTACTGCTGTCCTCAACCGCATCAGCCGCTTTCTTTTTAGGCTCGGTCGTAAGTCCCTTGTCGCCTGCTTTTTCAGCCTTTTCGGTAAGGTCGTTTATCATCTTTGTCAGGTATCCCAGCTGCTTATCATAGTTTTTCTTTGCTGTTTCGTAGCTATCCTCAACAGTAGCAACGGGCTGCCTTATCGAAATATGCACATCGTTTGGCATATCCTTACAATTCAGCTTTTCCGCAATAAGTTCCATGTTCAGCGAAAAACCGTTTTCATCAACATACTTGTTTCCCTTGAATTTTGAGGGCAGCTCTCTGTCCATTATCTCAAGGTAATCCTCCTGCGTGTTTGAATCTGTTATTACCAGCATACTATCGGTGCTGTACAGATTAGCCAGGAATTTAGAGTTGTAATCCTTCTGATCCTGCGAACCCGAGGTCGGATCAAGCGGCATAATAACAACATCAACGTGAACATAGCCGTTTCCGTCAACATCGTCAACGTACTCCTCAAAAAAACTCTGTAACTCATTCTGGTGGAACTGCAGATCATTGTCTGCAATAAGCATGACCGTAAGGTCGGCTTTTTTTATCTGAAGCTGTCTTATAATAATGAATCCGCCAATAAAAAGTGCAAATCCTGCAAGTATCAGCCACCATTTGTTAAGGTAAATAAAGCTCTCTATCCGTTTTTTTAATGATCTCTTTACTGCGATCTCGCCGACTTCTTCGGCTGTTTCTTCGGTTTGTGTTTCAGCAGCGTTTTCTTCCTGTGAGTTTTTTTGTTTCATCAGCTCTATCCGCTCTCTTGCAAGCTGTTTATCACGTTCAAGCTTAGCCTGCTTTTCACGCTGCTTTCGCTCTGCGATAGCCGCTTGTTTTTTATCGGCAAGTTCCTGCTCACGCTGCTTTTGCTCATCGTATATCTTTTTTTCGTATTCGTAATCGCTTTCATCAAGCAGATCTTCTATCTTGTCTTTATCCTTGTTTGCCACTTTATCACCTCGCTGACCATAAAAGTATACAAAATCTTTGTGAACTGCCTATTAACAAAATGGAGACATAAAATTTAGTGATATTGTCAATATACTTATAGGACGATTTATTTTATAATATAATTAAGCTGATGCTTAAAATCCGATCAATGAGGTGATACGATCATGCTGAAAGATATCAAGCAGAACAATGTCAATAAAGAACTTGTTTCCGAACAGATCGAAACGTTCAGGGCACGCCTGAGCGCACTTGAGAATAAGATCAAAGAAAACAAATTACCTGTTATCATCACTATCGACGGCTGGTCAGCCTCAGGTAAAGGCTCGCAGATAGCCCAGCTTATCAAATGCCTTGATCCTCGATTTTATAAAGTTATGTCCTTTGGCAAGCCTAATGAGGTCGAAAGCAGAAAGCCGTGGCTGTGGCGTTATGCCTGCGCAATGCCGATGCAGGGCAACTTTCTGATCCTTGACCGCAGCTGGTATCGTGATACAGCAAACGCATATCTTTATGATGAAATAAGCAAGAGCGAGATGCGCAGAAGATTTGATGACATAAATGTTTTTGAAAGGCAGCTTGCAGATGACGGTTATCTTATAGTAAAGTTCTTTCTGCATATCACTGAGGAAGAGCAGAAAAAGCGTATCAAAAAGCTCACATCATCAGATTATACCAGCTGGCGTATAGATGAGCACGACCTTTATAATCTTAAAAAGCGTGAAAAGTTCGCCAAGTATTATGAGGAAATGATAACAAAAACCAATACACCTGCTGGCGTGTGGAATGTTATCGGCGGAGATGATAAAACAGGCGCAAAGCTGGAAATGATAAAAACTCTTGTGCTTGCAGTTGAGGGTAAGCTCGATGCGATGGCAAAGGGCGAGAAGTTTGTTCCTGCCAACCGTTTCCCGTTTGCCGATGTAAGCCCTGAGAAGTTTGAAATGTCCAAAACACAGAAAGTTTCACAGGCATCACACGATAAGGTCCTTAGTGATGAAGAATACGAAAAGCAGCTTGAAAAGTGTCAGGACAAGCTGTTCAAACTGCAAAACCTTTGCTATCAGAATAAGATACCCGTAATTATTTGCTATGAGGGCTGGGACGCAGCAGGAAAGGGCGGAAATATCCGAAGAGTTGCCAATGCCCTTGATCCGAGAGGATACGAGGTAGAGCCTATCGCAGCACCGGATAAATATGAGCTTGCAAGGCATTACCTCTACCGTTTCTGGATAAGGCTTGAAAACGACGGACATTTCACTATCTTTGACCGTACCTGGTACGGCAGAGTAATGGTCGAACCGATCGAAAATATAACTCCTGCCGATAGAGTTGAGCAAGCGTATCAGGAGATAAACGAGTTTGAAAAGCTGCTTATGGAATGGGGCGCAGTCGTTATCAAGTTCTGGATAAATATTGATAAGCAGGAGCAGCTGAAGCGTTTCACTCTTCGCCAGAATACACCCGAAAAGCAGTGGAAGATAACCGATGAGGACTGGCGTAACCGTGAAAAGTGGGATATCTATGAAAAGTATATAGACACAATGATAGAAAGGACCTCGACCAAGGCAGCCCCCTGGACGATAATTGAGGGCAATGATAAAAAATATGCTCGTATCCAGGCGATGAAAACTATCATCGAAAAGATACAAGCTAAGCTCGATGAAGATAAATAAACTGCAATAAAGACTTGCCGCTTTCGTGACAAGTCTTTCGCTTTGCTTGTGCATACAAAAGAAAAAGAGCTGATTTAGCATCAGCCCCTTTATGTTTGAAAAGAATATTACTTGTTAACAAGCGCCAGAGTATCTCTTGCGATAAGCAGCTCCTCATTTGTAGGAACGATCCATACCTCTACCTTTGAATCAGCAGCGGAGATCTTGCACAGCTTGCCTCTTACCGAAGCGTTAACTTCCTCGTCAAGCTTGATGCCCAGGAAATCCATATCTGAGCAAGCCATTGAACGAACAAGTGACTCATTCTCACCGATACCGCCTGTGAACAGAACAGCGTCAAGTCCGTTCATTGCAGCAGCGAAAGCACCGATGTACTTCTTGATCTCGTAAGTGAGCATATCGTTAACAAGCTCGCATCTCTTGTTGCCTTCCTTAGCTCCTGCGATAATATCTCTGTTGTCGGAGGAAACACCGGAAATACCAAGGAATCCTGACTTCTTGTTCAGATAGTCGCTCATCTGTGAAGGTGTAAAGCCGTGCTTGTCAGCTACAAATGTAACAGCCGAAGCATCAACGCAGCCTGAACGTGTACCCATTATAACACCGTCAAGAGGAGTAAATCCCATTGTTGTGTCAACTGACTTTCCGCCGTCAACAGCAGTTATTGAAGAACCGTTGCCCAGGTGGCAGGAAACTATCTTGAGATCCTTAACGTCCTTGCCCATTGCCTTAGCGAGTGCAGCAGAAACAAATCTGTGCGATGTTCCGTGGAAGCCGTACTTTCTAACGTGCAGCTGCTCATAGTCCTCATAAGGAAGACCGAACATATATGCCTTAGGAGGCATTGTCTGATGGAAAGCTGTATCAAATACAACTACCTGCGGAGTTGTTGCAGGCATTACCTTCTTGCAGGCTCTGAGTGCAAGTGCGTGAGCGTGATTGTGAACAGGTGCAAGCTCAGCAAGACCGTCGATCTTGTCGATTACTTCATCGGTAACAAGGCAAGCCTCTGAGAATACCTCAGCACCCTGCACTATTCTGTGTCCAACAGCTGAGATCTCGTCCATAGAATCAATGACCTTGGTGTCACCTGTTGTAAGGATCTCTACCAGCTTTTCAAAGGCCTCAGTGTGTGTAGGGAAATTGCAGTCAGCCTCCAGCTTTCTGCCGTCACCTGTCTTTGCGCTGACATGACCGTCAATGCCGATCCTGTCGCAGTTTCCCTTTGCGATAACAGACTCGTCAGTCATATCAAGAAGCTGATACTTCAGCGATGACGAACCTGCGTTTACTACCAATACTTTCATCAAGAAATACTCCTCTCAAAAATGATTTGCATTTTTACTGTTGCTTGACTTTGAAGCGACAATATAATATAATAAGTATAACAATTTCTGAATAAAATTTCAAGTACATTTTTTACAAATATACATTTTGCGAAGTTTTGTCAAAAAAAGTTTTTATTATTTTAATAATTGCCGATCTTCCTGGAGGTGAGCTTATGTTTTGTGCGGGTGTTGTTGCTGAATACGATCCTTTTCACAACGGGCACAAGTATCACCTTGAACAGACACGAAAGCTCGGTGCACAGCGCATTGTTGTGGTAATGAGCGGTGATGCTGTTCAAAGAGGTGAGATCGCAGCTTTTTCTAAATACAAGCGTGCTCAGCTTGCGATTGCAGGCGGCGCAGACCTTGTTATCGAGCTCAGCGCACCTTATTCCTGCGCACCTGCGCAGGTGTTTGCAGAAAACGCAATAAGGCTTTTTGCAGGGCTTGGAGAAGGAGTTGTTGAGGCGGTTTCCTTTGGCAGCGTTGATGCTGATGCAAAATCGCTTGAAAATGCTGCTTCGCTTTGCCGTGAACTTGAAAACAGCGAAAGCGTAAAACAACTCACTTCATCGGGTGTAAGCTATCCTGCTGCTGTTGCTAAAGCAGCTCAGAAGTATTCTCCTCAAACGGCAAGCATTCTTGCCGAGCCTAACAACGTGCTTGCAGTTGAATATATAAAAGCTGCAGCCGAGATTGCCCCGTGGATAAAGCCGCTTAGCGTACAGCGAGTCGGTGCGCTCCATTCGGATACCGCTCCAAACGGCAGCTTTGCAAGTGCAACTGTGATAAGGCAAATGCTCAGGCATCATGAAGATGTTCAAAAGTACGTTCCATATTGCCTGAAAGATACTCCTGCCGAGCTTCACAATCAGGATAGGGCACTGCTGATGATGCTTTTGTCAGCAGATGAAAACAAGATCGCTCAAAGACCGTTTATCAATCAGAGCATGGTTAACCGTTACCTCAAAGCTGTTCAAAAATGCCCCGAAAGTATCAGCGAGTTTGCTCAGCTCATCAAAAGCAGAGATATGACGATGGCAAGGGTGCGCAGACTGATAATGCATATCCTGCTTGATATAACACACAGCGATATGACTTCTCCCGTTCCTTACGGGCGGATACTTGCTTTAAATGAAAAAGGTGCACAGATACTTGCACATTCGCAGAATAAGACGTTATGCTATGATACCTCACTGAAAAACCTTGAAAGAACAGCAGAGGGCACAAGAACTGCTATGACGGAAAAGTGTGCGGTAAGGCTCAGGGAGCTTTGCAGCGGCGAACCTTTTTCAAATGAATATACAAAAAAGATCGTTTTAACGAAATAATGGTGATTACTTATGAAACGCTCAGCAAAAACTTTAAGTGTGATACTTTCCCTTGCAGTTTTTTTGCTGTGCGTTCCTTTTTATGCCTTTGCGCAGGAGGGAACTGTTCCAAAGGAGTTTGATCCAAGGCAGGATGCCAAGTTGACACCTGTAAGGCAGACTCCGGATAAATATGATCTTTGCTGGGCTTATGCAACCGTTGGGGCTTTGGAACAAAGTCTTATTTTCAGCGGACTTGACAACGCAAGTGTGGACCTTTCCGAAAAACAGCTTGCGTGGTTCTCCTCAATGTCCGAGAAAAAAACTTTTGAGCCTGCCGAGAGGTTTACCACCAACTATATCACCGCACCCATTTTTGCAATGTCCCGCCTTAATGGACTTGCCGATGAGGCACAGGAGCCAATGATGCCTGATAAACCATATATTGAACCTGTTTCTTATTCAAAGGACTCGGTCAGCGACTATGAGCTTGTCAGTGCTATAAAAGTCAGCGGAAACATTGAGGAGATAAAAAAGAACATAATGGAATACGGCGGTGGCTGCGTGTGCTATCATAACGATGAAAAAGGCTTCAGCAGTGACCATAAAAGCTATTATCAGAACGATTCTCAAACCGTGAACCACAGCATTACAGTCATCGGGTGGAATGACGGTTACAGCAGGGATAATTTCACTGTTAAGCCCGATAAGGACGGTGCATGGCTTGTTAAAAGCGTGTGGGGCACACGTCATGAGGACGGCTATTACTGGATATCCTACTGTGAAAAAGAACTGACGGATTTTTATTTTTATAAGCTCAGGAATGCCTCTCTTGATAACGTCTATACGCACAATGCTGGAATGGATAAGGTCTATGCTTCATCTGAAAATTCAGTACAGGCAGCAAACGTTTTCAAAGCAAAGCAGGACGAAACGCTTAAAGAGATCTCTTTCTTTGTTGAGGGCAGCGAGGGCAAGGGGACTGATTATTCAGTCCGCATATTCAAAGAGCTGAAAGAAGGTTCGCCTGTTGACGGCATTATGTGTGCACAGCAGGAAGGCAGCGTTTCGTTTGACGGCTATTATACCGTAAAAATGCCCGATGATATAAAGCTGTCTGAGGGTGAAAGGTTTTCTGTTGTCGTTACTCTCAAAGCAGCTAACGGGCATCATTATTTTCTTGCCGAGGACGCAGGCTGCAAAGCGCAAAAGGGCGAAAGCTACTATTTCAGTGAAAAAACAGGCAAATGGCAGGATTGCACGCAGACCACCATGAAAAACGCTTACATAAACGCTTATACAGTCAACGATTCAAAGCCCGACAAAACTAAGCTCGAGCGGCTTGTAAAAGAGCATGAGGATAATGCCGCACTTGCCAGGGAGATAGCTTTAGCAAAAAGCGTGCTTGAGCTTAATGATCCTGAAAGCACTTTACTCGCAAAGGCAGAATCGCAGCTTGAAGCAGCCGCTAACAGAAGCTGTTACACGGTCATTTCAAACGCAGATGACTGGAACAGTTTTGCAAAAAGCGTTTGCTCGGGAAGCCGTTATGCCAATAAAATAGTTGTTCTCTCTGAGGATATCGACTTTAAGGATAAAGAGTTTGTATGCGCAGGCGATCTGAAAGATAACTCCTTTGAGGGTATCTTTGACGGCTGCGGACACTCTATCAGCAATATAACCTCCGATTCCTGCGGACTTTTCGGCACTGTCGGCAAGTATGGCTGCGTGCGTGACCTTTCGCTTTGCAATTGCACTTTCACCTCTGATAACGCAGGCGGCATAGCAGGAAAGTGTACGGGTGCTTCAATAACAGGCTGCGGTTTCAGCGGAAAGCTCGGCGGAGGCAGCTGCGGTGGTATCATCGGACAGGCTGAATGTTCAACACTTAGCGATTGCTGGTGGGACTGCGAGGGAACACAAAGCGCAGTAGGATCATTTATCGATAAGGATAAGAATTGTGTAAATAACTGCTTTGCAGCCGATCAAAGCGAAAATGATAAAATAAAACGTGCCCAAAAGCTCGCTGAAACACTTAACACCAACAACGGCAAAAATAAAGAATTCAAGCGCTTTGAGGCAAATGAGGGCGTGGTAAAGGCAGTCGTTCATGGTATCGGGCAAAATAGTGAGAACAGCAGCAAAACTGCCTCACACTACGGTTTTATCATTATGCTTATTGCTTTGGGAACTGTTATAGCGGTATCCGGGGTTATGCTTGAAGCAAAAGCAGCGAAAAAGCGCCGTGAAAAGCAGACGTATCCTGAGATTGAAAGCAAAAATGGTGAGCGTTAATAAAATATTTATAAATCACTATTGGCAAAATGCTGATATTATGTTATAATGTTATATTGTGAAAACAAATGAATAAGAAAGGTCGGTATTAAATATGAAAGCAGTAGTAACCGTTATAGGAAAAGACGCCGTAGGTATACTTGCAAAGGTCAGCACAAAGTGTGCACAGTTCAATGCAAATGTTATCGAGGTAACACAGTCTGTTATGCAGGAAATGTTCGCTATGATAATGATGGTGGATATATCAAAGCTCAACAGTGATTTTTCAGCAATGGCAGAATCGCTTGAAAAGCTGGGCGAGGAAAACGGACTTAAAGTAATGGTTATGCATGAGAATATCTTCAATTGTATGCACCATATTTGATGAGAGGGAACTATAATAATGATAAATGTTTATGATATACTTGAAACTATCAGAATGATACAGGATGAGTGCCTTGATATCAGAACGATAACAATGGGCATCTCACTGCTTGATTGTATCGACAGTGATATAGATAAAGCCTGCAAAAAGGTTTATGATAAGATCACCACAAAGGCAGCCAATCTCGTCAAGGTCGGTGAGCAGATAGAAAGGGAATACGGTATACCTATCATAAATAAGCGTATCTCCGTAACCCCGATAGCTATCGTTTCTGCTGCCTGCAAATGTTCGCCTGTCAAGTTTGCAAAAACTATGGACGAAGCTGCAAAGGCAGTTGGAGTTAACCTTATCGGCGGTTATTCCGCACTTGTTCCAAAGGGCTTTTCCGCAGGAGATATAGAGCTGATAAGATCTATCCCCGAAGCTCTTTCTACTACCGAAAGAGTTTGTTCTTCGGTAAATATCGGTTCGACAAAAACAGGTATCAATCTTGATGCCTGCAAGCTCATGGGTAAGATAGTACGTGAGTGTGCTGAAAAAACAGTGGATCAGGCTTGTTTCGGAGCTGCAAAGCTTGTCGTTTTCTGTAACGCTGTTGAGGATAATCCGTTTATGGCAGGAGCTTTCCACGGAGTCGGTGAGCCTGATTGCATGATAAATGTCGGCGTTTCCGGTCCGGGCGTTGTAAGAGCAGCCCTGAGAAAGTATCCTGATGCCGATATAACAAAGATCTCCGATGTTATCAAGGAGATATCCTATAAGATAACAAGAGTTGGTCAGCTCGTAGGAACTACCGCTTCCGAAAGGCTCGGAGTGCCTTTTGGCATAGTTGACCTTTCGCTTGCGCCAACACCTGCTGTTGGTGACTCGGTCGCTCATATCCTTGAAGAGATAGGACTTGAAAAGTGCGGTACTCACGGAACAACAGCTGCACTTGCACTGCTCAACGATGCAGTTAAAAAGGGCGGAGTTATGGCTTGCTCAAGAATCGGCGGACTTTCAGGCGCATTTATCCCTGTTTCCGAGGACGCAGGAATGATAGATGCTGCAAAGAGCGGTGCACTTTGCATCGAAAAGCTCGAGGCTATGACAGCTGTTTGCTCGGTCGGACTTGATATGATCTGTGTTCCCGGAGATACTCCTGCGGATACTATCTCAGCTATAATCGCAGATGAAGCTGCTATCGGTATGGTAAACAGCAAAACTACCGCTGTTCGTATAATCCCTGCGATAGGAAAGCAGGTCGGCGATGAGCTTGACTGGGGCGGACTTTTCGGCTGCGGACCCGTTATGCCTCTGAAGAAAGAGTCACCGAGCAAGTTCATCAATCGTGGCGGACAGATACCTGCACCGCTGCATTCGCTGAAAAACTGATTGTTTTGCATTTATTCTGCCATTTTGTTTGTAGAACAAATGTTTCACGTGAAACATTTTATTAAGAGGTAAAAATATGAATTTGTGTATAAATGCTGATTTCAGGCTGGATACGCCGTTTGAACAGCGCATTAAACTGATCAAGCAGGCAGGCTTCAAAAGCGTAATGATGTTCTGGCGTGGAAGCGACAGATTTGAGGAAGAGCTGCTTTGCATTAAAGAAAACGGACTTCGAATTGAAAATGTTCACGGACCTTTTCACATGATGAATGCGCTGTGGACGGACGAAAACGCTGTTGAAAGCCTTATAAAGCTACACGGAGCAATTGATTGCTGCCACAACTATGCAATAAAAACTCTCGTTATCCACCCGACTGATACCAAAACTCCGCCTCCTGTAAGCGAGAGCGGAATAAATTACTTCAAGGGACTTATTCGTTATGCCAAAAGTATGAATGTTGACCTTGCTTTTGAGAATATCGAGCGCCCTGAATACCTGCATACTATTTTCAGTGAGTGCGATGATGACAACGTTAAACTGTGCTATGATATAGGTCATGAAAACTGCTTTGACTATGATTATGATATACTTGAAAAGTACGGCAAAAGGCTCAAAGCGCTGCATCTTCACGATAACGACGGCGTTTATGATCTTCATAAGATACCTTTTGAGGGAAATGTGGATTATGACAGATTCATTAAAAAGCTGGTAGAGCTTGATTATTACGGAACGATCACTCTGGAGATAATGAAGCCGAGATGGGAAGGCTATGCTGATGTTTATGATGAGGAGTATCTTTCAAGGGCATTTAATGCAGCTAAAAAGCTGTTTGAAATGCGTCAGCAGTAGGAGGCGCCTGTGTTAGATATCAAAGGTCTTGCGGACTGCCACACACATTGTATGTTTTCACCCGATGCGCAGGACGAGCCGATAAAGCATATCTTTAAAGCAAAGGAGCTTGGACTTAAAGCGCTGGCAATAACCGATCACTGCGAGTGCAACACCTGGTTTGAGGCTGAATATTACGGGATAGACAGTTCTGCGGCGGAAAAAGACGATATTATAATGTACAACTGCAAAAAGTTCCATGAAAACGGGAACAGCGTGCTTGATAAGCTGGAAATACCCGATGATATCGAGTTCATCAGGGGGATAGAGCTTGGTCAGCCGCTGCAGGCACAGGACATTGCCGAACAGCTGATAAGTGAGCCGCAGCTGGATATAATTCTCGGTTCGCTGCACAACAACAAGGATATGCCCGATTTTTATTATCTGAAATATGATGAAATGAGCAGCGCTCAGATAAAAAAGCTGCTTGATGATTATTTTGAACAAGTGCTTGAAATGTGCAGGTGGGGCGGTTTTGATATACTTTCGCATCTGACATATCCGCTGAGGTATATCTGCGGAAAGTATAAGATCCGTGTTGATCTGTCGGTATACCGTGATATCTGCGCTGAAATTTTCAAAACTGTTATCGTTTCGGGCAAAGGCATTGAGATAAACACTTCGGGACTGTTCAACGACCTGAATGACACTATGCCGCCAAAAGGGCTTGTGATGCTATATAAAGACCTTGGCGGAGAGATCATCACGCTCGGTTCTGACGCACATTGCAGTGCTGATGTCGGGCAGGGTATCAGCAGGGGAGCAGAACTTGCAAAAGAGTGCGGCTTTGGATATATCGCATATTATCGCAGGCACAAGCCTGATTTTATTTCTATAAAGTAAAAAAAGAGAGGCAATTAAAACAGATACCCATATAGAAGTTTGCCCCGAAGCACCTCAAAGTGCTTCGGGGAATTGTATTTTATACAACTGCTAAGATAAATCAGTATTTAGTTTATTACAAACTATAAGATGTGTGCCCGAAGGGGTTATAGGGGGCGATCGGAAAGCCCCCTAAGGAAAATACATTTGATATTCAAGCCGCCTTTTCGCAGGCGGCTTGAGGCA
>DFFV01000019.1 GCA_002371625.1 Ruminococcus sp. UBA3767 | reverse complement strand
GCTGTCTGAACTTACAGTTGTTTATGCCGCCGAAAAAGCCTATCTTGCCCTTGTTCTCCGGCAGCGAGAGCAGCGCAACAGCACCTGCCTGCGCACACATCTCCACCATCAGCACGCCCGGTGTTACGGGGTACTGCGGAAAATGTCCCTTGAACCAGAAATCATCAGCCTTTATATACTTTGTCGCCTTTACACGCTTTCCCACCTCAAGCTCGTTTATCTCGTCTATCAGCATGAACGGATCACGGTGAGGTATTACCTCCATGATCTGCTCTTTATTCATTACAACAGCCATTTACTTCTTCTCCTCTTTTTCGGCATCTTCACTTTCCTTGCTTTCAGGTGGCTTTTTTCCGGGATTTTTCAGCTTGACCTGCGAAATATAAGCAGGAGCGCCGAATACCATCATTACGCAGCAAGCTATTGCAGGCAGGAACTGAATATATCTCCAAGCCTCAAATTCCAGCATTATTATCCAGTAAACTACCGCTGGGATATAAAATGCCGAGTATACTATAAACACAAAGTAAAGCGGAACTATCTTCTTTGCTCTCACAAGAAACAGTACTCCCAGCAGCACCGTTTCCAGTGAAAGCCCTATCCAGCCCGATACCACATAATCCTTTCTCGCATCACGAAATACCGTTGCAAACGGTGTCAGCATCGAAAGTATCGAGGACGGACTGAGCAGCATTATCCACTTTATCACCACAAAAGCTCCCCATAGAAGAATACAGGTCGCAAGTCTTTTTTTAACTTCAGTTTTCATCACTCTATCACCATAACCGTCTGGTCAAAATCAACAGGATCACCGCTGTTCACAAGTATGCTCTTTACCGTTCCGTCGTACTCGCTGAGCACCTCGTTCATGACCTTCATAGATTCTATAATAAAGATAGTGTCGCCCTTGTGCACCGTCTGTCCCACACGAACATACGGCTCCGAATCGGGTGAAGGTGCAGCATAGAATGTGCCCACGATAGGTGCTTTGACTTCTTTTCCGCCGCTTGCAGCGCTTTGCTTGCCCTCATCGCTCTCAGCCTTGGCCTCAGCCTTTGGCTGCACCGGTGCAACAGCAGCAGGTGCCTGCGCAACAGCGACCTTTCCCTTGATGGTTATCTTCTTATCTCCCTCAGCAACGGTTATCTCTCCGAGGTCGTTGTCTTTAACGAGCTTGACCAGCTCCTTGACTGTATCAAGATAAAATGACTTATCGCTCATCGAAATGATCCTCCTCAGCCGTTATACTTTCTGAAACATATAGTTGCGTTGTGTCCGCCAAAGCCCAGCGAGTTTGAAAGCGCACCCACGATCTTCACATCTCTGTTTGCATCCACAGCATAATCAAGGTCGCACTCGGGATCGGGCGTTGTGTAGTTTATCGTCCTGTGCACAAAGCCTTCCTTTACGGAAAGTGCTGTAACAACAGCCTCCATTCCGCCTGCCGCACCCAGCAGGTGTCCTGTCATCGACTTTGTTGAGTTGATGACCGTCTTTCTTGCAGCGTCCTCGCCAAGTGCCAGCTTAATAGCAGTAGTTTCGTACTTATCGTTGAGATTTGTCGAGGTGCCGTGTGCATTGATATAGTTTACCTCCTCAGGAGCAAGTCCTGCCTCGGTGTAAGCCATCTTCATTGCCTGCGCAGCAGCCTCGCCCGTAGGTGATGGGCTTGTCATGTGAAAAGCATCGCAGGTAGCGCCGTATCCTGCTATCTCCGCAATGATATTCGCACCTCTTGCCTTTGCGTGCTCATACTCCTCAAGGCAAAGCACTCCGCTGCCCTCGCCGAGCACAAAGCCCTGTCTGTTAAGGTCAAACGGTGTTGAAGCCTTGTTAATGTCAGTCGCCCTTGAAAGTGCGTGCATATTGTTGAACGATGAAAGGCTGAAACGTGAGATGCAAGCCTCTGCACCGCCGCATATAGCAGCATCGAGGTAGCCGTCCTTTATCTTTCTGAAAGCCTCACCGATAGCGTGCGTACCCGATGAGCAGGCAGTGGTCGTGCAGAAGTTATCGCCCTTGAAGCCCGTGTTCATAGCAACTGTACCTGCTGCCATGTTAGCTATCATCATCGGAATGAAAAATACCGACACCTTATCCGGCTTTACCTCAAACTTTCTTACCTCAGCCTCCGTCAGCAGAAGTCCGCCGATGCCGACACCGATAATAACGCCCACTCTGAAAGGATCGAGATCTTTAAGATCGGTCCCTGCCATTTCAAGCGCCTGCTTTGTTGAGCAAAGCGCAAACTGAGTGAACCTGTCCATTCTCTTTGCTTCTTTTTTATCTATATACTGCGTTGGATCAAAGTCCTTTACAGCGCCGACATACTTAACGTCAAAATCGCTCGCATCGAACTGATCTATCGCAGTGATACCGTTTTTGTTCGCCTTTATATTTGCCCAGAAATCCTTAACGTTGTTTCCCAGCGGATTAACTGTGCCAACTCCTGTTACAACGACTCTCCTCATCTTTAAATACCCTGCCTTTCAATTGCTCACATCATTATTCCGCCCGAGATCTCTATTACCTGTCCCGTAACGTATCCTGCATCCTTCGATGCCAGGAAAGAGATCACGCCTGCGATGTCCGAGACCTCGCCGAAGCGCTTCATAGCTATCTGTCCGAGCATCATGTTCTTCTGCTCGTCCGTCAGCTTGTCCGTCATCGGAGTCTTTATAAATCCCGGTGCTACTGCGTTGCAGGTAACTCCCCTTGAACCGAGCTCCTTAGCCACAGTTTTTGTCATCGCAATTATCGCACCCTTTGAAGCCGAGTAGTTTATCTGTCCCGGGTTGCCGTAAACGCCTGCAACAGAAGCCAGGTTTATTATCCTGCCCGATCTCTGTCTCATCATAATGCCTCCCACGAACTTGCACATATTGAAAACGCTCTTCTGGTTAACGGAGATAACAGTGTCATACTGCTCCTCGCTCATTCTTGCCATAAGTCCGTCACGGGTGATGCCTGCGTTGTTTACCAGAACATCTATCGAGCCGAAGCGCTCCTTTATTTCCTTTACCGTTTTCTCTACCTGTTCATAGCTGGAAACGTCGCAGATAAACTTGTCACATTCCACTCCCAGCGCTCTTATATCATCAATAATGCTGTTGCCCTCAAACATAGCCTCGCTTATGTCATTGAGCGCAATGTTATAACCGTCCTTTGCCAGCCGCATAGCGACCGCCGCACCTATACCCCTTGCCGAACCTGTTATCAGTGCTGTTGCCATTTTACTTTTCCTCCCTGTCAGATGTCAGACGTAGAAGTCAGCGGTAAGAAAAAAGCATCTTGCCCTCCGACCTTACGGCTTTTATTTTCCGAGCAGCTTGTCTGCCTGTGCAAACATCTCCTCGATTATCTCCTTTGCAGGCTTTACCTCTTTTATCATGCCTGCTATCGCACCGCAAAGGAACGAGCCTTCTTCAAGATTGCCCTCCTGTACAGCTTTTCTCAGCGAACCAAGTGTCAGCTGCTCAAACTCATCAGGTGTCAGGCTTCCGTCCTTTTCGCCTGCTGCGAGCTTCTTTGTGAATTTCGTTCTCACATTCCTGCACGGGTGTCCCGTGTATCTTCCCGTAACAACGCTGTCAGTGTCCTTTGCCTTAACTACCAGCTCCTTGTATGTCGGGTGTATCCGGCATTCCTCTGCTGCAAGGAACCTTGTTCCCACCTGAACGCCCTTTGCACCCAGCATGAACGAAGCTGCGATACCTCTGCCGTCAGCGATGCCGCCTGCCGCAATAACGGGTATCTTCACCGCATCGACCACCTGCGGAACAAGGCACATAGTAGTGTTCTCACCGATATGTCCGCCCGATTCGGTACCCTCAGCGATGACCGCATCAGCGCCTGCTCTTTCCATTCTTACAGCAAGAGCTACCGAAGGTATAACAGGTATCACCTTAACGCCTGCCTCTTTCCAGGCAGCCATGTATTTTCCGGGATTTCCCGCACCTGTTGTAACAACAGGCACCTTTTCCTCGATCACCAGCTTTGCAAGCTCCTCGGCATTTGGCGACATAAGCATTATGTTCACACCGAAAGGCTTGTCGGTCAGCTCCTTGCATCTTCTTATCTGCTCTCTCAGATAGTCTATCGGCGCAGAGCCTCCTGCGATAATGCCGAGTCCTCCTGCATTTGAGACTGCCGCAGCAAGTGTCGACTCAGCTATCCACGCCATTCCTCCCTGAAATATCGGGTACTTTATCCCCAGAAGTTCGGTTATTTCCGTTTTCATTTTTTACTCCCCTTAGTATTCAAATATAGCAGCTCCGTAGGTCAGTCCTCCGCCGAATCCTACAAGGCATATCTTGTCGCCGTGCTTTATCCTGCCGTCCTTTACAGCCTCGCAGAAAGCTATCGGTATCGAAGCCGACGAAGTGTTTCCGTACTCGGCTATGTACATCGGGAACTTATCCATCTCAACATCAAGATTCTTTGCTGCTGTTTCGATTATTCTGATATTTGCCTGGTGCGGAACGATAGCATCAAGCTCCTTTGGCTGTATGCCTATCTTTGCGCAAGCCTTTTCCACAGCCTCGGGCAGCGCCTTTACAGCGAATTTGTATACTTCCTTGCCGTTCTGGAAAAGATAATGCTCCTTTGTCTGCGGCATAGCCATATCAAATTCCTCGCTGTTTTTTCTGAAAGCGTTCACCGACCTGAGTCCTCTTGCCGCAAGATACTGCGCACCGTCGCCGTCGGCACCCAGAAAGCTCGAATACAGCGTGTTTTCCTGCTTTTCAAGCACAAAAGCCGCAGCTCCGTCGCCAAACAGCACACAGGTCGTCCTGTCAGTGTAATCCACAAACTTTGAAAGCTCCTCTGAAGCTACCAGCAGGACATATTTCAGATCGTCCTGTGTCTGCAGGTATCTCTTTGCCATATCAAAGCCGTAAACAAAGCCCGAGCAGGCACAGTTAACGTCCATCGCCATGCAGCCCTGCGCACCTATCTCCCTCTGGATAAGGCAGGCGAGCGAAGGCGTATAGTAATCCGCCGTTACCGTTGTGGCAATTATCAGCCCTATCTGCGAAGCATCTATCCCTGCGTCCGCAAGTGCCTTTTTAGCAGCCTCAGCTCCCAGCTGATATGTAGGCTCACCGTCGGTGATGTGCCTTTGCTTTATGCCCGTTCTCTGAGTTATCCATTCATCGCTCGTTTCAACGATCTTTGTGAAATCCTCGTTCGTTGCCACAAGCTGCGGAACGTGCATACCGATCCCAAGTACCTTGACTCCTGTTGTCGTGTTTCCAGCCAATTTAAACTTACCTCCGTCTTTTTTGCAAATATATTTGCAATATATATTGTTAAACTGAAAAAAATGTGCTATAATGTTTTTGGCAGTGAGAATTAAGTAAAATGCGTGCACCAATTCATAGTTTTATGCGCAAATCAGCTCTCCGTCTGCCCATCAATACAAATAATTATACTCTCTTTTGAGTTTTCATTCAATAACAAATTGTGAACAACGGTTTGCTTTTTTAAACATTTGGGGAATTTTTCACAATAAAGAGGGAGAAGATTAACAAAATATGTCCGATTTTGAAAAACGGCTGCAAAAGTTAAATGTTTTTTAATAGGCAAAAAAAGCAGCTTTACCGCCGCAGCAATTATATATAGTGAGGAGAATGGATATGTCAAAAACAATGCTTTTATTTTCGGGACAAGGCTCGCAGTATGTGGGCATGGGAAAGGAGCTTTACGAAAGCAGCGAAGGTGCAAGGGCGATAGCAAAGACCGCCTGTGAGGTGCTTGGCAGGGATATATGCCCGATAATGTTCGGGGGCGCTGCCGAGGAGCTTGCGCTCACCGTAAATTCGCAGCCTGCAATAATGCTGTGCTCGCTGATGGCGCTTGAATGTGCCAAGGAAAAGGGCTTGAAGTTCGATGGCGTGGCAGGTCACTCGCTGGGTGAATATGCAGCGCTCACTGCCTCGGGAATGGTAAGCGTTCAGGACGGGTTCAGGCTGATAAAAGCCAGAGCCGAAGCAATGCAGAAAGCTGCCGAAACAAGCAGCGGAGCTATGTATGCTATCATAGGTCCGACACCTCAGGAGATAGAAGCTGCTTGTGAAAAGACCGAAGGGTACGTTGTTCCCGTAAACTATAACTCCCCCGTGCAGACAGTCATAGCAGGAGAAAGTGCAGCTGCCGAGGCAGCCTCGAAGCTGATAAGCGAAACAAGCACCGCAAAGCGTGTCAAAGTCGTTAAGCTCAACGTTGCATCTGCATTCCACAGCGAGATAATGCGCCCTGCGGCAGATGAGTTCCTTGAAGCCGCAAAAACAGTTACATTCGCCGCACCAAAGTGCGAGTTTTATTCCAATGTGCTGGGCGAAAAGCTGAGCGACTTTTCACAAATGCCGCAAATGCTTGCAAAGCATATCGTTTCGCCCGTTAAGTTCACAAGCGAGCTTGCACAGATGCAGCAGGCAGGCTATACCGATTACATTGAGCTGGGGCCGGGCAAGGTGCTGACGGGGCTTGTAAAGAAAACCCTTGACGGCGTCAGGGCTGTGAATGTGGAAAATGTTGAAACCCTCGCAAAAGCGTTTGAATAATAAATCAGAATTTA
>DFFV01000010.1 GCA_002371625.1 Ruminococcus sp. UBA3767 | reverse complement strand
AACAAGCTCGCAGAGCTTAAATACGGCAAAATGGCTCAGCTCCAGGCACAGCTTAAAGATGAAGAAGCAAAAGCCGAGCAATCGGGCGAAAAGAACACCCTTTTGCGTGATAAAGTCACCGAGGAGGAGATCGCTAAAATAATCGGCCGCTGGACAGGTATCCCCATTTCACGCCTTGTTGAAAGCGAAAGGGATAAGCTGCTGCGCCTTCCCGAAA
Organism: Ruminococcus sp. UBA3767; assembly: GCA_002371625.1. GTDB lineage: Bacteria > Bacillota > Clostridia > Oscillospirales > Ruminococcaceae > Hominimerdicola. Next base: position 9,830 of record DFFV01000010.1, on the reverse strand, counting down.
TACTGCATCAGCGTGTCATCGGGCAGAACGAAGCTGTTGAGCTTGTTTCACAGGCTATACTGCGTTCAAGGGCAGGCATCGCCAACCCGAGCCAGCCGATAGGCTCTTTCCTGTTCTTAGGCCCTACGGGCGTGGGCAAAACGGAGCTTGCAAAAACTCTTGCCCAGGCACTGTTTGACGATGAAAACAATATCGTCAGGATAGATATGTCCGAGTATATGGAAAAATTCAGCGTTTCAAGACTTATCGGAGCGCCTCCGGGATATGTCGGCTATGAGGAGGGCGGACAGCTTACCGAAGCCGTTCGCAGAAAGCCTTACTCGGTCGTACTGCTGGACGAGATAGAAAAAGCACACCCCGATGTGTTCAACATTCTTCTCCAGGTGCTCGATGACGGACGTATAACCGATTCTCAGGGCAGAACAGTCGATTTTAAAAACACTATCATAATCCTCACCTCAAACCTCGGCTCGCCGTATATACTTGAAGGCATAAACGAGCAGGGCGAGATCTCGCAGGAGGCAAGGCAGCAGGTCGATTCCCTGCTGCATCAGCAGTTCCGCCCCGAGTTCCTCAACAGACTTGACGAGATAATCTACTATAAACCGCTGATGAAGTCCGAGATAGGCAGCATAGTTGATCTTATGCTTTCTCAGCTCACCAAGCGCCTTGAAGACAAGCATCTTTCCGTTGAGGTAACACAGGCAGCCAAGGAAGCGGTCATCTCTCAGGGCTATGACCAGAGCTTTGGTGCAAGGCCGCTCAAAAGGTTTATCCAGCGCAGGATAGAGACACTTATCGCACGAAAGATCATCGCCGAGGATATCGAGCCTGATTCGCTCATCAAGGTTGACTACGACGGCACCGATTTCACCGCACAGATAATTGCAAACGAATAACAGCACAAACAAAACACGCCGACAGCATCATTCTGCTGTCGGCGTAATTTATTGCCTGTTCAATTATACATTATGCAGCCTTTGTTGTTGCCGCAGTGGTAGTTGCCGCAGCAGCCGCAGGTGTTGCATCTGCTATCTTTGCCTTGCTTCCGGGCAGATACTTTTCATACATCGACATAGTTTCCGAAGCCGATGTAAGTGCATCCTTACACTTGGCAAGAACGCAGCAGTATGTATGTCCCGTGTCGCTGTCCTTTGCGGTCGTTGCTATAGTCGCCTTTGCCTCATCGGTAAAGCCGGTCTTTCCGCCGGTTATCCTTACAGGATCATCGTTTGATCCGTTGCCGTTCTTATCAATGTAGAAACCGCCTATCCTGCCGGTCAGTGTGCATGGCAGCTTTATGCCGTTAGGGTTTTGCGTAGTCTTTGCGGTAACATAATCGGTAGTGCTCATCACCGTGCGGCAGGTCATGTTGTGGTTTGCAACTTTCATAATTACCGCTATATCGTTTACAGACGAATAATGATCCTTGTTATGCAGTCCCGAGGAGTTTACAAAGTTGGTGTTTTTCAGTCCCAGCTCCTTGGCTCTGTCGTTCATCATCTTAACAAAAGCAGCTTCGCTTCCTGCAACAAGGTTCTCAAGTCCCACGCACGCATCAGCGCCGCTGGGTAGGATAGCCGCATACATCAGATCCTTTGCCGTTACCTTTTCGCCCGGCTTAAAACCTGCAACAGAAGCATTCTCCTCTCTTATCTTTGTAAAGTCCGAATCCTTGAAGGTATATGTATCATCGTACGACTTCAGGTTCTCGGCAGCAACGAGTATCGTCATCACCTTTGTCAGCGATGCGGGGAAAATACGCTTATCCATATTCTTTCCTGCCAGCACCGTGTCATCGTCAAAGTCAACAAGTATCGAAGCATCTGCGGTAAAGTCCTTGATGTTGGTCTCCTTGAATTCAGAAGCCTGCTTGGGATAAAGGTCAAGCTCCTTAGGCTCTTCCGGCACAGCCTGAGTCTGCTGCGTAGTTGCGACATTTGCCGTTGTGTTTTTCACCTGCGGATTCTCGCCGGGTTCCTCGATGCTGTTTCTTCCCACAAGTATCAGAACTATCGCCGAAATGCCGATGATTATTATCATTATCAGCACCGCCACCAGTGCAGCGTTTCCTTTATTATTCGTCCTATTCACTTTTTTCAAGCCCTTTCCTCATTATTTCCCTTTTATCATTCCCACTGAGCGACCGCATCTATCTCCTCATCAACAGCAGTATCCTGCAGCCGCTTGTGGCAGTATTTAAGAATATCGCTTCTCGTGATTATCCCGATAAAGACCTTCCTGTCGTCAATAACAGGCACAAAGTTCTGGTTGACCAGCATCAGTATCACATCATCTATCGTTGAAGTAACGCTGACCGGTCTGACCAGCACGCTCTTTTTCTGCTTCAGGTCTTTTACAAGAGTCTGTTCAAGCTCTCTTTTCGAGCTTATGCCGTTATCAGCCATAAACCACAACAGGTCACCCTCCGAGAGCGTTTTGACATACCTGCCATCGTGGTCTATAACAGGTATCGCTGTAAATCCGTGGTTCCCCATTATCTCCAGTGCCTGTCGGCAGGTGGAGTCATCATAGATATAATCTAAAAGTGCCTTTGGGTGGAGCAGCTGTATAATATTCATTACCTTGTTTCCCCTTTTTGTAAGGCTCTCACGCTTTCTTTGCGGCAGCGCCCACGACCGCTGTGAAGAATTTCTCATAAGATACGTTCTTGAGGTCGTAAACGGTCAGCCCTGCGTTGTAAAGATCATCATCTGTCATCTTTCTTTCCGTCATGATCTTCTTGCAAAGCTCTTCACGTTTGTCCTGAGTGAGCGAGTTGTAATCAGCGTACTCCTCCCTCAGTGCTCTTTCCTTAAAAGAAAGCGCCGTGATATCCTTGGTGGACATCTTTACTATCTCTCTTGTTTCAACATCGTCGTCCCTGCCCTCAACACTGTATGTCGCAGTGTATTTTTTCAGGTCGCCCGAGGTCTTGTCAAAATAAAAGTCCAGTACTGTAATATATGTTCCGCCTGTGTATGTATATTCCTCAGCATCATAGGTCTTTGCGTCCTGAGCATTTATGTGTGTGCTCGTGCGCTGAAGCTCGTTCTTTACGGTTTCGGTGATGATGTTGCCCGCAGGCTCGGTCTGTATCTTGCCTACCTCTTTTATAAAGCATTTTGTCAGCGTATCGTAGCAGTAGGTATTTGAGCCGTCGCATATCACATAAGCCTGACCGATGCCGTAATCGGTAGTCTGGCGATACATACCCTTGTTCTTTACAAGGGTGATCGTCGCATCGATGCCTGTACCGTTGACCTTGCACACATACTCGTATTCTTCATTGTCAAAAAAAGCCGCAGCCTTTTTGATCCTATCGCTGAGTCCCTCCTGCTTGGGGCTTTGCGTTTCGGATGAATCAGCAGCGCTTGGATCGCCGCTTTCCTTGACTGCCTCAGATGAGCTTTCAGCTGCCGATGAAGAAGTATCATCCTGCGAGGAGCTGCTTTTTGAACAGCCCGAAACGAGCATCATACAAAGCGCTGTTATAACAACAAGTGACCTTTTTATCTTATCCATATCAATTCACTTTCCTACATATTTGCAGTTCTTAAAAAGAACATATCAATATACGCTAACATTATACAACAACCTCACATTTCTGTCAAGTGACAATTCGGTAAAAAAAGCCTTTATGCTTGACAAAACGGGGGCTTGGTAGTATAATGATAAATTGAAATATTGTTCAAAAAAGGAGTGTTTCTTAATGAAACTCAACGGTTCGGACGTTATAATGGAATGTTTGCTCGAACAGGGTGTAGATACGGTTTTCGGATACCCCGGAGGAGCAGTGCTGAACATCTACGATGCACTTTATAAATATTCCGATAAAATACATCATGTCATCACCGCACACGAGCAGGCTGCCTGCCATGCCGCTGACGGCTATTCAAGAACAACAGGAAGAACAGGCGTGGTTTTTGCTACCTCGGGACCGGGTGCTACCAACCTTGTAACAGGTATCGCCACTGCGTATATGGATTCTATCCCGCTCGTCGCTATCACAGGCAACGTGCCAAGAAACCTGCTGGGACTCGATTCCTTCCAGGAGGTAGATATCTGCGGCATAACCATGCCTGTTACAAAGCATAACTATATCGTCAAGGATCCCGATAAGCTGCCCGAGATAATCAGAGAGGCTTTCTATATCGCAAACGAAGGCAGAAAAGGACCTGTCCTCATCGACGTTCCAAAGGATATCTCCGCTGCGATGATAGAGTTCAAAAAGCAAAAGCCCAAAAAGATAATCAACCACAATCCCGATACCGTAGGTGAGGAGATAGCTGCTGCCGTTGAGCTTATCAAGGCAAGCAAAAAGCCGTTCATCTATGCAGGCGGCGGCGTGGTTTCCTGCAATGCAGCCGATGAGATGGCTGAGTTTGTAAAGAAAGTAAATGCACCTGTTTCCCTTTCGCTTATGGGACAGTGCGCATTTGATAATACCAAGAAAGAATATATCGGAATGCTGGGTATGCACGGCACAAAAACAGCCGCAATGACCCTGAGCGAGTGCGACCTGATGATAGTTCTCGGCTCACGCTTTTCCGATAGAGTGCTTTGCAACCCCAACACCTTTGCAAACGGCAAAAAAATAATACATATCGAGATAGACCCTGCCGAGATAGATAAGAATATCTCCGTTTATCACCACATCACAGGCGACCTTGAATATGTCATCGCAAAGCTGACCGAGCTTTTGCCTCAGCAAAACCACAAAAAGTGGCTCGATCAGGTAATGGAATGGAAAAAGCAGTATGCACTTAAAATGGTGCCTATCGAAAGCGAAGACGAGGTACTGCCGCAGGACGTTATCGAGCAGCTCGATAAGCTCACAAAGGGCAAGGCTATAATCACTACCGAGGTAGGACAGCATCAGATGTGGGCTGCACAGTTCTATAATTTCAAGTGCGAAAGGAGCTTTGCTTCAAGCGGCGGACTCGGCACAATGGGCTACGGTCTGGGCGCAGCGATAGGAAGCAAGCTCGGCAACCCCGACAGAACAGTTGTAAACATCGCAGGCGACGGCAGCTTCTTTATGAACTGCAACGAGCTTTCTTCGCTTGCAAAGCATAATATCCCCGTCATCGAGCTTGTTTTTGAAAACGATGTTCTGGGAATGGTAAGGCAGTGGCAAAGACTTTTCTACGGCAAGAGATTCTCGCAGACAGATATCCAGCGCCACACCGACTTTATGAAGCTCGCTGACGCTTTCGGCATTGAGGGCATAAGGATAACCAAAAAGAGCGAGATAGAGCAGGGGCTCAAAAAAGCGCTCTCCTGCGGCAGACCATGCCTTGTAGATGTAGTTATTAACAAGGATATCAATGTTCTCCCTATGGTGCCTGCCGGTGCTGATGTTTCAGAGCCGATAATGGACATTGAGCTGAACTGAGACCATAAACCGTGACTGCACTTTGAGCAGTCTGAAAAGAGGCACAGATGAAATTCTTTTCAAAACGCTTCAGAGAAAACCTGATGCTCATAGTTATCGGTGTTGTGCTGTTTTTCGCACTCACCAATTACCGCATCGCACTGAATATTCTGGGCTATGTAGAAGATGTGCTCTATCCTGTAATGCTCGGCGCACTGTTCGCATTTATCCTCAATGTGCCGATGTCGGCTATCGAGCGCAGACTTTTCAGAACTCCGAAAAATGAAAAGCGCAAAAGAATAGTGTGCGCAATAAAGCGTCCCTGCTCGATAGTGCTCACACTGCTCATAGCGATAGGGATTGTCGTTCTTCTTGCAGCGCTGGTAATACCTTCGCTTGCAGCAACTCTCTCAACGCTTTCCGACAGCGCACAGACGATAGTTAACAATATCTCGGAAAAGGTTGAGAACAACCGCGCTCTCAAATCGCTTTTCAACACGTTCAATATAACCAAGGAGTCCTTTACCGATGGTCTTCTGGACTTCCTTAAAAACAGCATAAGCGCATTGCGGTCAATGAATTCGCCCGGCTCTATGGCATCGGCAATATTCAACTCGATAGTCAATACAGTGCTTGGCATATTCTTCTCTATCTATTTCCTTGCGCAAAAGGAAACACTTAAAAGGCAGGCGCAAAAGGTGTTCGGCGCATTCCTGCCTAACCGTGCAAACAGTAAGCTCCAGCGCATCGGCGCCCGCTCGGTAGAAACGTTCGGCAAGTTCCTTACGGGACAGTGTACCGATGCCGCATTGCTCGGAACTCTCTGCGCATTGGGAATGCTCGCCTTCGGCTTCCCCTATCCTCTGCTGATAGGTGTCGTTGTCGCAGTTGCAGCGCTTATCCCCGTTCTCGGTTCTTGTATAGGGATGCTCATAGGCTTCCTGCTAATCAGTGCAACAAGCATAACCGAAGCTGTATGGTTCGTGGTATACCTGCTCATACTTATCCAGATAGACTGCAACCTCATCTACCCTCGCATCGTAGGAAATTCAGTGGGACTTCCGTCCCTGTGGGTGCTGTTTGCCGTAACTGTCGGCGGAAGAGCCTTCGGAGTGCTGGGAATGTTCCTTGCAGTTCCTGCCTGTGCTATCATTTACAGTGCGCTTTCGGTCATCACCAACGAGCGCTTCAATAAGCGAATGCGCCTGAAGCATATCAAGGAAATGGCTTCGCATAGCGGTGAAAGCAAAGACAAGACAGATCAGGGTGATCCCGAAGAACTCGAAGATATTGACGATACCGATGATATTGATGATATTGATGATATTCAGGAGCCTGAAGCCGAGCCTGACGAGGAAACTGCCGGGCAGGAGATCCCTGAGACTAACTAATTTTATGTACGTTTTTAACTAAGTTTGAACAAGTTTTTACAACGCTTTTTGAACAAGTTTACAATTTTGAAATCGTTTTGCCTCAAAATCATTGACACATCATACCCATTGTGCTATACTGTCATTGTACCAGTAGAATATGTGTTAACTGTTAATAGAGAGTAGCAAAAGAGAGAGCAAAAAGCACGTGCAAATTAAAAAAGCACCCTGATGTATGACAACAAGGAGCTTATATGATTTCCACACCCACGGTGACAAACCGTGGGCTTTTTGTATTTCAGAATAAAAAAGATATAACGGCAGCCGTCATCACAGCAGCTTGTCACCCAGCATCGTAACAAGCGGCAGTGTCAGTCCGCTGAGCACGGTAGTAACAGCGAAAAACTCCGAGCATTTCTGCGGATGCCTGTCCATAGTTATCGCAAACATCGTTCCCGTTGTCGCAACGGGGCAGCCTGCGGCAATGGTGACTACCATTTTCACCATGCTCGGCGCAGGTATCAGCATTATCACACCCAGCGTCACCAGCGGAACGATCAGCAGCTTTACCATACACACCTTGTATATCTGTATGCTTTTGGTCAGCGCCTTGAAAATATTTGTCTGTGCGACCGTTGCTCCCGCTATAAGCATCGCCATGGGAGTGTTTATGCTGCTTATATATTCAAGCGACCTGTATGGTATCTCAGGCAGATGCACCTCAAAAACATAGAAAAGAAATCCCACAAATACCGCTATCACCGAGGGCGAGCGAAGCGCCTTTATCAGAGATGAAAAGTCACGCTGTCCCTTCATCATCATGTACCCGTGCGTCCATACTAAAAGATTGAAAAGCGTAACATAAGCCGTAAGGTAAAGCACGCCCTCGCTGCCGTAGATGTTTGAAATCAGCGGGATACCCATAAATCCGCAGTTTGAGTATATCACCGAAAAACGCTGTATAACGCAGTACCTCTCGCTCTTTCTCACCAGCGTGTATGAAAGCGCTATCGCCAGTGCAAAGCTGATGGCAGACAATAAAAATGCCCACAGCAGACCTTTCATCAGCGCAGGCTGATAATCCGTCTGGTAGGACATAAATATCAGAACAGGGTTCACAATATTCAGTTCAACGATAGAAAGGCTCTTTGTGCCCTCCTTTGTGATAAGTCCACGCAAATGGCAAACTGCGCCCAGCAGCAGAATGATGAACATTATTATTATCTGTTTTCCTATTACTGCTCCTGCTTCCATTTTCCCGACTCCGTGAAATAATAAGTTTAAACCTTCTTCATATCAGAAAAAGCTGATGCCCGTTTTGACCACCTGACTCAGAACAGTCATTATCACGCCTGCGAGCAGCACGCCGCCGATAACCGAAATAATGCTCTTTTTAAAGTCAAGGTCAAGTATGCTTGCCGCAAGTGTTCCCGTCCATGCACCCGTTCCCGGCAGAGGGATACCGACAAAAAGCAAAAGTGCAACGTAAATGCCCTTTCCTGCTTTCTCCTGCAGCTTTTTTCCGCCCCTTTCGCCTTTTTGCAGGCAAAACGTGCAGAACTTTCCTATCAGCTTTTTGTCGCTGCCCCATACCAGCAGCTTCCTTGCAAAAAAGAAGATCAGCGGTACAGGTATCATGTTGCCTATCATGCACACTATAAGGCACCAGTGCCACGGCAGATCCATTCCCGTACCGAAAGGCACACCACCCCTCAGCTCAACAAGCGGCACCATGGATATAAGAAAAGTTATTATGTATTTTTTAAGCACTATAAAAAACTCCTTTTTGTATTGATAGAAAAGCTGTTTCAGGCGCATTTAATAAATAGATGCAGCCGTTCAAGCAATTTTGCTAAAATATTATATCACACTTCCCCAGAAATGTAAAGCCGAATTTTTAAAACCAACGCATATATTGACAATTTACCGTACTTTGTGTTATAATCATGTTGTATTGTATGTCAACAGATAAATAGATATTACCATCAGAAAAGGGGATATGGGGCAATGCAGGATATGAAAAAACTGCTGTTTGTTTTTAATCCGCACGCCGGCAAAGGACATATCAGAGAGAATCTTTGCGCTATAATAGACATATTCACAGCAGGCGGATATGAGGTGCTGGCTTATGCAACGCAGGCACAGGGCGATGGCTACGAAAAAATTCTTGAGATAGGCAAAAACTATGATCTTATCGTCTGCTCGGGCGGCGACGGTACTTTGTCCGAATCGGTCAGCGCACTTATGAAGCTGCGTGAACAGGACAGCGAGCTTATGATACCGCTGGGTTATATACCCGCAGGCTCGACAAATGACTTTGCAAATTCGCTGGGCATCTCCAAAAAAATGCTCCAGGCAGCCGATGATATAATGCAGGGCGAGTATTATGACTGCGATATCGGTCAGTTCAATGACAAATACTATGTCTATGTCGCAGGCTTCGGCGCATTCACCGATGTTTCCTACGAGACCTCACAGACTATGAAAAACCGCTTCGGTCACGCCGCATATATTGCCGAGGCACTTAAAAGACTCCCTAAAATTTCGGGGCAGAACGTTACAGTTGTGCATGATGATGAAGTCGTTACAGGCAATTTTATCCTCGGGCTCGTTTCAAATTCACGCTCTATCGGCGGAATGAAAAAGCTCATTTCCAAAGATGTAGCCTTTGACGACGGACTGTTTGAAGTGGTGCTTGCCAAAACACCTAAAAATGCGCTTGAGCTTAACAGCCTTATCGGAAATGCCGCAAAGAACAAGCTCACCGATAAGAACTTTGTTACCTTCAAAGCGTCCAATATCATCTTCAAAAGCGAGAACGAGATACCCTGGACCCTTGACGGAGAATCGGGCGGCATACATAAAGAGGTAACTATTAAAAATCATCACCGTGCCTTAAGACTGGTGCTTGAAAATAATGACCTTTGCAATGAGCAGAAAGCTGCACAGCAAAGCGATGGATATGATGATGAATATATCCTTGAGGACGAAGAAGATATAGAAAACTGAATAACTTACGCTTTTTAGGTGAGCAGGCTGTACGGTAGCGTGAACGCTTTACAGTTCATGAGGAAAGTCCGAGC
>DFFV01000078.1 GCA_002371625.1 Ruminococcus sp. UBA3767 | reverse complement strand
TTGATTTCTATGTAGGACCTATTGAGGAGAGAAAAGCAGGCAGCTACGATATACTTTTCGTTTATAAGGGTAAGCTGGCATACTACCTGCCTATCGAGCTTAGCAAGCCTGCGGAATAACTGAATGACTCCAGCAAAAATCACACCGGCTTTTGTCGGTGTGTTTTTTATCATCTGCTTTAGTATCAAGCAAAAAAGAAGTGCACTGTGAGCCGATTTGTGAGCGCCTTGTTTGCGCCGACAAGTTACCCGAGCTTCTGCCCGAAAACGCCGTACAGAGCAGCTTGCAGAGGTGATGCTGAGACGAAAAAATATAAAGGCGACTACAAAGGCAGGATAACACAATATGAAAATATGAAACTGACAAAACAGCGCAGCAGCGGTACTTTGGTGTCGCTGCTTTCGTGTCAGCTGTCAGAATAGTGCCCTGAGCACCAATTTTTACATAAAAAATACCGTCCCCGATTTTCATCAGGAACGGTATTTACCGCATTTACGGCGTTTTGTTCAGTGCGCCGGAAGGGACTCGAACCCCAGACCTACTGGTTCGTAGTGACCGTGTGCAATTATTTTAAACTGTGGCAATTTCAAATGATCGCAAGTTTACGGCGAATTTGCAAATTGAACTTGTTGTGAACTATGCTGATTTTATGCTGCTTTTGAAATAATAGTGCCTTTTTAGTGCCCTGAGTGATACGAACTGCTTGAAATTATCAGCAGAAAATATGAAACAGATAGCGTAGCACCCTGAGGCGCTTTTGTGCGTGGGCAATGGAAAAGTGCCCCTGCATCTGCAAAGGAGCTTTAATGCGTGATGTTTTGTTTTGCTATGTCATTTCCATGCCATAGCTTTCTGCTTCGTCTTCGTCTACATCATTATCGTTCATATCCATCTCATTGACAGGTGTCTGACTCTGAATGATCTGTGCAAGTCTGTCTATCCGCTGTCTTAACTCGTGAGATAGCATTTCCATACGCTGAGCATCGACATACTTTTGTGTTCTTGGATCAGACATAACCGAGCTGAAAACATCTTCTATCCCTTCGAGCTTTGAAAGGTCGAGCCAATCAAATGACGTCACTAATTTGAGCTGTTCGCCGTGAGTATTATTAAACGGCTTGCACTTTATCTCATCTGCTAAGAACTGAAATGTCTGCCTGTCATACCACAGAGATGTTCCATTATCAAATAGTGGTGCAGCACCAAGCCATTCAAGGGTATCGGGATCACGGAGCAGACCGAAGTTCCCGAAATGCCTGTCCTCATTGGCGATGATATAGTCAAAAACTATCATTCTGTCAAGCATTGGTACAATATCGATACCGAGTTCCTTGCAGATATTAACCACATGGAGATACTCATTTTCGTTGTTCTCTTTTGGTCTAATCTGCAAAAGCCTTGCCGCACTGATAAGTTCAGTGTTCTTGGTCACAAAGTTTTCGCAGACACTGTACGGCTTGTCGTCTATCCACATCAGAGTATATGGTATATGATCGATACCGAGCTTGTCAAGGATAGCTGATGCAATGACTTCGTTGAACGGCTGCTGTCTGTAAGGCTTTGAGCCAGATTTGAGCAGGCAGCGTTTTCCGCCGATTATCTTCCACCGCTTCTGCAGGTTTCCGTCGGAGGTGTTGTCCGGGGAAGAGTAGTCAAAGCTCAGGCTCTTGACGGTCGTTCCGAAAAGAACATCACCGATGTCGTCGGAAAAATCGTTGTCAAAAAAGTTGACGTTCTCCCATGTCATATCATTGCCCACAGGTCTTACCCAGTAGTGATCTGAAAGGCTCAGACCGAGGCACTTTGTCAGAAGCATCTGTGAGTTGTGTATACCAAGCGTTTCAAGAGCATCATTGATTCCCATTCGGCTTACAGGGATAGATCTTCCCGTCCACCATTTGTTCAGCGCCGCTTTATCTACGGTTTCTTTATGCCTAAGTGGGTGAACGACACCGATCGGGAAATGTTCCTGTGCCATAACATTATCATTATTCAGAATAACGCCGGTATCCTCGTCTATCTCAACATCGGCAACGCAGGTATTCTTGTGCATCAGGGTATATTTCAATGTGCTCACCTCGATCCTATCAGAAATGATTAATTGCAAGGGCATTAGAGTAGCTGTCAAATGACGCAGACAGGCTGATGCCCCGCATTTTCTGCGTTTATTATACCATATCGGAATGCATTAGTCAACAACTCAATTGATGCTTTGTTTTTCTGCAAATGTAAAAGCTCCCCTGCGTGAGCAAAGGAGCTTTGTTGCGTTAGATTGAGTTTTTGGCTATATCTGCGATGTGGTTGTCTGGTACGACACCTGTTCCTCCGAAAGCGGTTATCTTGTCTGCCGCTTTAGTTTTGAGATAAGCCTTCTGCTCGTCTGACAGCTGTGGCGTTTTTGCCTTGCCGTTGATGAGGAATAGCGGTGCTTTGTTGAGTGCTGCGTAAACGCCGCCTGCGAGTGCGTCTGGGAAATCCATACCTGTTGCAACGCAGAGCATATCACCATTGAGAACATCAGCAAATTTCTCGTTGACTGCTACGCAGGTAGCGAATCTGTTTGCGCCTGCGATACGTGTTGCCTTTGAAAGACCGAGTGCCTTAGCAGCTTTGTTCATCATATCATCGCTGATAACTCCCGAGCCGCCGATGACATAAGCTGTTTTGACATTGCCCTTGACAGATTCAAGATACCTTTTAGTTGTGTTGTCAAGTTCACCTTTGGTATTGAGGTAGATTATCGGTGAACCTTTTATCGCTGCAGCTGTGCTTGCCGAAAGTGCATCTGCAAAGTTAAGTCCGTAAACAAGGAAAATATCTTCAGGCTCGTCATCCAGCCTGCCCGCTATCTGTGCAGCAGTGGAGAATCTCGTCTCACCGTAAATTCTTTCCACGCTCAGTCCCTTGTCCTTGAGTGCCTTTTCAGCGTCCTCGCTGACAGCACCCGTACCGCCGAGGATAACAGCCTTTTTAGCCTTGAGCCTGTCTATCTCCGCAACAGTTTCATCTGCAAGCTTGTCCGCTCTTGTAAGAAGTATCGGAGCATTCAGCTTTGCTGCAAGCGGAACGCCAGCAAGCGCATCTGCAAAATCCATACCGTTTGCAATAACGACCGTGTCCGCTGCCGCAAATGTCTGCTTTGATATATCAGCCGCCGTTGCAAAGCGGTTCGTGCCTGCAATGCGAACGACTGCGTCATACGCACTTGTCCTGACCGTCTTGATATCACTTGTCTCGCCGTAATTGACGGGATCAAAATACCACTCCTCGTCCTCGCCGATCTTTGTATAACCGCTCACCTGCACCTCGTAAGTCTTATCAGGCTCGATACCGTACGCACAGATGATTGGGCAGGCACCTTGTGTTTTGATCTCCTGCCAATCCTTCTCACCCATGATGCGATACTGAAGTCGGTATCCCGACGGATCGCTATCACGCTGATCCTCGATCTCAACGACCAGCCGTGAGCCATCAGCCTGCGCACTCTTGATAACCGGCTTTGCGGGAACTATAACAAATGTATCCCTCGGGTCCATAGAAATGCTGACTCTATTGCCCATTGCTTTGGCTGTTACCGTTGCAAGACCGCATTTGATGTTGTTCTCGTAGATAAGCTCAAAATCCTCGCCTTCAACGAGAGGTTCAACTATGCTTTCGCCCATAACACCTGTGCAGGGTTTTACCTCCTCGCCGGTGTATGCAAATGTTCTGATATAATCCTCGCCGTCATACGGGAAAGCAATATCGGTAAAAGGTATTTTTGTGATGCTTATACGTACAGGCAGAGTACCTATGTCCTTGATGGTAAAATAAACTCTTGAACTTTTATCAACGGTGTCCCTGCTCGTGACCTTATAGCTTGTCGGATCCGTTCTTGTTTCACCGTCAAGGTAGACCTCACTGTCGTCTTCATAGCACGGCAGTATTCCCCATTTCACGTCATCTGTGGTTATATCAGGGATCTTGTCGCCTGCGGTGTGCATAACAAAGCGCAGAACGGTACTGCTATGGTCTTTAGTGCACGCAAAGAGCTCATTATTGTTTTTCATCTCAAGCACCGTATCGGTGTCAAGTTCCTGAACATAAGCCTTTATCGGGAAGTTATCAAAGCTCGTTTCATCTACATTGAATTCACCGCCCGGAACATCCTTGAGATATTCTTCCTTTCTGAAGTCCTCCTCACTTGCGTAATCACACCATTCGCCGTCCTTGAAAACATAGCTTTCCTCGCTGTTGATGATGCCCTTGAACGAGCCCTGACCGCTTTGCGTGTTAAGTGCATTTGGAAGATTCATCACATACTTGCCGTCACTGTTCTTCTGTGTGACCACAACTGAGTAATTCTGATATTTTGTCAGCAGAAAATCATTTGATCCGTTTCCGCTCACATCAAAATAGATATCAAAGTCTTTCAGGTCTTCCTTGTGGAAACCGCTGTACTCGTACTTTATCGTCTTTGAAGCGACCTTGATGCCCTCTATGGGCTTATCGGAGAAATCATCGAGCAGATAGACCTCATAAGTCACTTCGGTATTTGGAAAACAAGTCAAACACGAGACCTGTCTGAGCACCTCATCGTGCTGAGCCATAAACTTGTTTGCCATTTTTGTTTCGCTGTCAAAAACGCTTGAAGTAGATAATGCAACAGGCATATAATCATACTGCTTTATCTTATTTACATCGCTGTTTTTTTCCTCAACGACATAGCTTACAGGTGATGCCATTGACTTGTCGTAATATGAGAGCCAGAAATAGCCCGTATGTATGCCGTTTTCCTCGATACCCCAGGTTCCGCCGCCTTTATCGGGGAATGAATTTGCGCCGCTTCCCCAGCTGTTTTTCACCAGCCAGGCACCATTTGCAGGCGGCTGCTTGTTGATAACAACATCCTTGCCGTCTCGCATTTTCATTTCCATAGTTCCCTCAATAAAGTTCTCCTTGGGATAATTGTCGTCCCAGCCTACTATGGTCACGGCGTGGTTGGTAAATGTCGGGATATAGGTATAGTGCGCCCAGTTTGTGCTTATATACGCTTCGTCCGATTCAGTACCGGGCATTGCCGTATCTGCCCAGAATGAGACCTGAACAGCTCTGAGGTCAAGCAGCTCCTTCTTGATAGCTTTCGTGCCTTCCTCTTTATAAGTGTAGTATCCGTTCTCGTCGATATAATGCGTATCGGGAAGGATATGTGTCTCTTTTATCGAGTAATCGCTGTCAAAGCGGTATTCATCAGGGATAGTCCAGTCATCTACATCGCTGTATGAATACTTCTGCATCGAACCATCCATCCACCTTGAAACTACCGTAGCTTCTTTGCCGTGATACTCAAAATAGCTGTTGCTGCTCTCGTGGCTCGGTCCAATACCCTGCGTAAGAGCACAGGTCGAGAACATCGCATTTCCGCCTCTGTTCATAAAGTTGGTAAGGCCTGAGGGAGTGTTCATATAGTCTGCAACGAACTGTCCTTCTCCATTTTGCGAGTTGTTCGGGTCATTCAGCGCTCTTGCAGAGAACCACGCTATCTGCTTTTCCGAAAGATTCAGAGTATCCGCCTCAGCAGGCTTGCCGTCAGCTCCTTTGAGTCCGGCTCCAAGAATACTTGTTTCAAGTGCTGCCGCTGTTGCAAAGCTCCAGCAGGTGCCGAAAGGTGCCTGAGAGCGTACAGGTGTTGAGTAGCATTTCCCGTTGACATCACGCAGATCGAACTTTGATGAGTCGATGCTGTATCCATTTGTCAGCTCGGACGCTGCGGGATTTGCCCCTGATTTGTACACAACGAGCGGCTTAGATGACATTTTTTCACCGCTGCCGGCTTTTTCAATATCTTCCTGCGTTACGGTGATATCAAACGTTTTACCTTTACCGCTTCCGCTGCTGACAACAGCTGACGGCTGCGGGGCAGCTTCACTTTCGGCAAAGGTCGTCAGTGAGAACGACTGTCCGACTGTCATCAATGCGATAAGCAATGCCAATGCTTTTTTGCCCATAGTTCCATCTCCTTTTCATATCATAGTTTACAGCACGGTTTGCAAGTCACCGTACTTCTTGATGCGCTCATACGTTGTTAAATCTTTATTCATATAATTGTACCATAAAACATCACATTTGTCAACAATGTTCCACAAAACTCCGAACTATATTGGGACCTGTTTCCTGGGTATACTTGTCGGTGTTAAAACCGAAAAGTATCAGTCCTCTGATGCCCGTTGATCAAAGAACTGCTCGTTTCGCAGAGTAATGTTTCGAGCAGTCGGCTGCCGCCTGAGGTGGTGTTTATTTGCAATTGCAGCCGTTGTCAGTAGGTCCTGCTGCTCTCCGCAGTTCAAACTGTCTGCTATAGAATATCTATGGCAGCAAAGTCTATGTGACCGTCAACGAACACTCGCTTTGAGGTCATCAACAAAATCGGCAGCAAGGAGATCGGCAACTACACGGGAACGCCCAAGACCGAGTCAAGCCGCCGTGTTCTTATTCTGCCGATGGAGGTTATCGAGTCGGTAAAAAAGCTGATGCAGTATCAGCAAAACGAGGCACAGCGCATCGGCTCAAAGTGGGAGGAACACAACCGCCTGTTCACCCAATGGAACGGCAAGCCCATGGACGGCACGGCACCGTACAAGTATCTGAAAAGGTTCTGCACAAAGTACGGATTTCCATTTCACAACATACACTCATTCAGGCACCTGAACGCAACTCTGCTGATTGCGAGCGGTGTCGATCCGAGAACGGTCTCCGCCTGCCTTGGTCACTCGCAGACAAGCACGACGCTGAACATTTACACTCACGTTTTTCAGGAACAGCGCATGAAGGCGATGGGCGCAGTTGCGGAAATGATAGGTTTCAAACGAAAGGCAGTATAGGATAACAACA
>DFFV01000063.1 GCA_002371625.1 Ruminococcus sp. UBA3767 | reverse complement strand
CACGAACGATAACGATCTGTACGCCTGCAGGTCCTACATTCTTCTGAACGCCGCCGTATACTACGCCGTACTTTGTTACGTCGATAGGCTCGCTCAGGAAGCATGACGATACGTCTGCTACAAGCTCATGTCCCTTTGTGTTGGGCAGAGTTTTATATTTTGTTCCGTAAATGGTATTGTTCTCACAGATATAAACATAGTCTGCATCCTCGGGGATATCAAGGTCAGAGCAATCGGGGATATAGGAGAAGGTCTTATCGGCAGATGATGCTACCTTTACTACCTCACCGTACTTTTCTGCCTCGGCAGCAGCCTTTTTAGCCCACTGACCTGTGATGATATATGCAGCCTTACCGTTCTTCATCAGGTTCATAGGTACCTCTGCAAACTGAAGGCTTGCTCCGCCCTGTCTGAAGATGACCTTATAGTTATCAGGAATGTTCATAAGATCACGAAGATCCTGCTCAGCCTCTTTGATGATAGTATCATAAGCCTTTGAGCGATGTGACATTTCCATAACACTCATGCCTGTGCCCTTATAATCGAGCATTTCCTCTGCAGCCTCTTTGAGCACTTCCTCAGGAAGTACAGCCGGGCCTGCGCTAAAGTTGTAAACTCTTCCCATTTGAAAAACCTCCAATTAATTTGATTTCCGGCAATTTCAATTATACCGCTTTTTCCTCTAAAAGTCAATAGAGATACGACTTTATCGGCACATACTAATTCAACAAATCGAAGTACCGCTTTAAAGCGGTTTTATAACATTTTTACCGATACACAAGTCCTTTTTCGACAGCTTTGTTCAAAGAAAAAATTTATTCGCCGTGTGCTTATTTTTTCAGCTGCTGTGCCTGCTCATCGCTGAGCGGTGTGACATAGAGAGTTTTATTATTCGTG
This sequence comes from Ruminococcus sp. UBA3767, assembly GCA_002371625.1. Lineage (GTDB taxonomy): Bacteria > Bacillota > Clostridia > Oscillospirales > Ruminococcaceae > Hominimerdicola. The sequence continues at coordinate 6,884 of DFFV01000063.1, read as the reverse complement.
AAGATGACCATGCCCGGTTTTGCTCCGGCAGGCTTTTTGACATACTTTATCAGGGTATAGTCTACACCGACCTGAGAGGAATCCTTGGCTTTGGAAAAATGCGCTGCGAGCTGTGCGGCTGTTCTTATCACATCATCGGGGACGCTCTCGCCCTTAGCGGAAATGACGGTATGGCTGCCTGTGATATCCTTGGTATGCAGCCAGACATCAGTTTTTTCGGAATCCTTACAGGTGAGCTTATCGTTCTGCTTATTATTTCTTCCCACCCTGACGGTAAAGCCGGAGATAACGAACTGCATAGGCGGCTGTGCGGGCGGCAGCTTGGTCTTATTTTTCTGTCTTCTCACATAGCCCTGCTGGGCAAGCTCCTCACGAAGCTCGGCTATCTCGCTTTCGCTTCTTGCCCGTGTGAGCGCTTCAAGTACGCTGTCGAGATATTGTGCTTCCTCCTCGCCGTTTCTGACGAGCTCGGTGAGCTTTTCCTTTGCAGCGCCGAGCTTGCGGTATTCTTTATAATACCTCTGCGCATTCTCAACGGGGGAGAGCCTTGCATCAAGGGGGATAGTCACGGTCTTAGAGCTGTCACCGAAAATATCCGGTGCGGTGAGCTGCTTATCGCCTTTTTTTATCAGATACAGGTTTGACATTATCATATCGCCGTTTGCACGCAGTTCATCTCTGTTTGCGCACTCCTCAAGCTCAAGGCGCTGGTTCTCGGTCCTGCGGCGTGTTCTTTCGATAGCGTTGGTGAGCAGCTTGAAAAGGTCGGCTGCTTTTTGCTTGGTTCGGGAAAAGGCATCACGCTGTGTATAGAACCTGTCCAGCAGCTTGCAGGGGGAGTCAAATGACGCTTTTTTCATAAGGCTGCCGTACTGGGCAACATCGCAGAAGCAAAAGTCCTTCATCACGCCCTCATCGGTGCTGAGCAGGGTATAGGTATTTGTTCCCTCAAGCAGCTGCGAGCGTATTTTTCCGATATAAGCCCACAGGTCATCAAAACGGCTGCCTGTTATCTCGTTTGCGCCGATGTCGCTGCCGTGAGTGCAGGCAAAGCTCATTTCCCTTGCAAATACGGGGGAAATTCCCTCAAAGGTGGTGAGCAGGGCTTTTGAAAGCTCGCTGCCGCCCGAGAGCGCAAGGCGCTGCGAAAGCTGCTGTGCAGTACATTCAAAGAAATTGAGCCTGTCCTGTCTGGGCGGTGTGGTATACATAACGCCGGGGAGCACCGTTCTGACAGAAGAAAGCTCCTGACTGACACGTTTTATGCTGTCGATGACCTTACCCTGTTCGCTGACAAGGATAAGGTTGGATACTCTTCCCATTATCTCGCAGACCAGCGTTAATGCGACCTTATCGCCCATTTCGTTGGTGGCATCAAAATCAAAGAAAAGTATTCTTTCAAAGCCCTCCTGCCGCACAGCAGCAAGGCGTGCGCCGCTGAGATGCTTACGCATGAGCATACAGAACATCGGCGGTGTGCGTGGGTTTTCTATCTCGGCATCGGTAAGGTGCACCCTTGCCGAGCCTGAGGCTGAATTGAACAGCAGTTTTTTCACGCCCTCACGAGTCCTCATGCTGATGATAAGCTCTTCTCTTGACGGCTGGTGTATTTTATCGACACGGCTGTCGATAAGCTGACCAAGCTCGTTTTTTATCCTGCTAAGATATATTCCGTCTAAAGCCATTGTAGGTTTTCCTTTCGGGATGCTTTTTAATTTAAATGCTGTATGAAACTACATCAACATTGTTTTGCGCCACTGCAAACTCAACTTCCTTGAAATGCTGTGAAAGCTCGTTTTTCATAAACTCGCAGAAGATATTCTCGGTGTGGAAATGCCCTGCATCCATTACGCAAAAGCCCTCGTTCTGCGCATCTATGAATACATCGTGCTTTACATCCCCTGTTATGAGGACATCGCAGCCTTTGGCTATGGCTGCCCCTTTAAAGCTCGCTCCGCTGCCCGAGCAAACGGCTGCTCTGGTGAGCTTTTTACCCTTATACTGCGCTGTTTTTTCAAGGTCGTTATAGCGCACCACAACATTGCCCAGCCTGCTGCGGACGTGATCTGCAAGCTCCTTTGCAGTCATTTCCTTTTCAAGCTCGCACACGCAGCCCATACCTACGCCGTTTTCCTCGCAGATAGCTCCTGCGGGAACGAGAGATAGCTTTTTGCAAAGTATATCGTTCATAACGGCGCTGTCAAAGTTGGTGTGGGCGCTGAGCGCAGATATTCCCGATGAGAGCAGCATTCCCACTGCGCTTGTGCTGCTTATGCTTTTAAGGGCACGGAAGATAACGGGGTGGTGGGTGATGATCAGCTGTGCGCCTTCCTGCTGCGCCTGAGCGATAATATCCTTTGTAACATCAAGTGCGATGAGCGCCTTTGTTACCTCTCGGTCGCTGTCGCCCACGCAAAGTCCGCTGTTATCGTAGCTTTCCTGCAACGAATACGGTGCTATCCCGTTGATATGCTCATAGATGTCTTTTACTGTTGTCATAGCTTTTCCTTTCGTGATGCATTGTGCATTTTTTGCAGTTTAAACTTTATTTCAATCAAATACAGGGATATGGCTGTTATTCCATATCCCTGAAAATAATTATTCCTCGTCGTCCGGCTCTTCGTCCTCGGTGATGACCTCGCCTGCTTCCTCCTCGGCTGCCTGTGCGATGTCCTCGGCTGATGCCTGCTCGACCTCGGTTATCTCGGCATCTTCCTCATGCTCGGTCCTTGTGAACGCAACTACCTTGCCGTCCTCGCCGACCTTCATAAGTCTTACGCCTCGTGAATATCTGCCCATGATGCTTATATCGCAGGCTCTTATCCTTATTACGACTCCGTCGGTGGAGATCATGATGATATCGTCCTCATCATCAACGACCTTGATGCCGCAGACACTGCCGTTTTTATAGTTCATCATGCCGTAGCCGCCACGCTTTTGCACACGGTAGCTTTCAAGTGCGACACGTCTTCCCAGTCCGTTTTCGGATACGGTAAGCACTGCTGCACCGTCACGCACTCTCGCCATAGAAACGACATAGTCGCCCTCACGCAGCTTTATTGCTCTTACGCCGTGGGCTGTTCTTGACATTTCTCTTATATCCGTTTCATTTATGCGGATAGCGTAGCCGTTATATGTTGCAACGATAAGCTGGTTCTTTCCGCTGGTCATTCTCACGCCTGCTATCTGGTCGCCCTCGTCAAGTCCGATAGCTCTGAGTCCGTTCTTGCGGACATTCTTATAGGCTGAAAGCGGAGTTCTCTTTATCTTGCCGTTTTTGGTGACCATAACGATGAACTTACCCTCGTCAAACGAGTCGGTCTTTATCATTGCGGCGATCTTCTCATCGTTTTCAAGAGGGAGAACGTTGACGATATTTGTACCTCTTGATGCCTTTGAGCCTTCGGGGAGCTCATAGCACTTGAGCTTGTACATAATGCCCTTGTTGGAGATAAACAGCATAAAGTCGTGAGTTGAGCAGGTATACATCTCCTCAACGTAGTCGTCCTCACGCTGCTTCATACCTGTTACGCCTCTGCCTCCACGCTTCTGAGCATGGTACTCGCTTATCGGCGTTCTCTTGATATAGCCGTCCTTGGTATAGGTAACAAAGCTCTCTTCCTCGGGGATAAGGTCTTCGATATCCACCTCACCGCTGACATTTTCGATCCTTGTTCTTCTCTCGTCACCGAACTTATCCTGTATCAGCTCGACCTCCTGAATGATGATATCCAGCACTCTCTGATGATTTGCAAGGATATCCTCAAGATCTGCGACTTTAAGCTCTATCTCAGCCAGCTCGTCGATTATCTTTTGTCTTTCAAGACCTGTAAGTCTTCCCAGTGTCATCTGGGCGATATGATCTGCCTGTATCTCGGTAAGTCCGAATCTTTCGCAAAGTCTTTCCTTAGCCTCGGGAACGTTCTTTGAGGACTTCATTATCTCAACGACTTCGTCGATATTATCAAGTGCGATAACAAGGCCTTTTAAGATATGCTCACGCTCTTTGGCTTTTCTCAGGTCAAACTTTGTGCGCCTGGTTATTACATCTACCTGGAAGTCGATATACTGTTCAAGGCACTCCTTGAGCGTAAGTATCTTCGGTATGCCGTTCACAAGCGCAAGCATATTCACGCCGACGGTATCCTGAAGCTGAGTATATGAGAACAGCTTGTTGAGCACTACCTGCGGATTTGCGTCCTTTTTGAGCTTGATGACGATACGCATACCGTCCTTGCCCGATTCATCGTTGAGGTCATGTATGCCGTCAATGCGCTTTTCCTTTACAAGATCAGCGATAGAAACGCAAAGCCTTGCTTTATTGACCATATACGGTATCTCGGTGACAACGATGCAGTTCCTGCCGTTTATCTCCTCGATAGATGTCTGTGAGCGCAGAGTTATTTTGCCCCTGCCTGTGCCGTAGGCTGCTCTTATGCCCGCTCTGCCCATGATTATTCCGCCTGTCGGGAAATCAGGTCCCTTGACGTGCTCCATAAGCTCATCAAGCGTGCAGTCGGGGTTTTTCATAACGCACTTCATGCCCTCGATTATCTCGTGCAGGTTGTGCGGCGGTATATTTGTTGCCATACCAACGGCGATACCCGTTGAACCGTTGCAAAGCAGGTTAGGGAACCTTGAAGGCAGAACAACAGGTTCTTTCAATCTGTCATCGTAGTTGGACTGGAAATCAACAGTTTCCTTGTTGATATCGGTAAGCATATTGACGGACATTTTCGCCATTTTTGCTTCGGTATAACGGTATGCAGCCGGGGGATCTCCGTCCACCGAACCGAAGTTACCGTGACCGTCAACAAGCGGATACCTCAGTGAAAAGCTCTGTGCAAGTCGCACAAGGGCATCATAAACGGAAGCATCACCGTGAGGGTGGTATTTACCCAGCACAGAACCTACCGTATCAGCGCACTTTCTGTACGGCTGATCGGGTGTTAGCCCGTTTTCGTACATCGTATACAGGATACGCCTGTGTACCGGCTTCAAGCCGTCACGGACATCAGGCAGTGCTCTGGATACGATAACAGCCATTGAATACTGGATAAACGATTCTTTCATTATCTTTTCGACATCTGTGTCAATAACATTGTAATCGCTCAAAAAATTTCAACTCCATTCTTCCGCTTTTACGGAAATTATCTATCCTGATTATTGTTTTAATCATAATTTGCTTCTTTAATCTTGGGGGCTTTCCGCAAATTTGCGCCCGTCCAAACCCCTTCGGGTGCATATTTAGTAGAAAGAAAGCATATAAAAATTGAATTACTTATCAGTTATAAGATGGTAACCCTCGGCAAGCTCGCCTGTGAATTTATCACGCAGGATAGTCTGCTCCTGCTCGCTCATAAGGCGTTTGCACAGCACATAAAAGGTTTCCTTTTCAAGAATTATTATAAACATCTCGTCATTTTCGATGACCTCGACGGTATCGTTGTTTATATCGCTGTTATCTCCCAGGTGGACTCTGCGTGGCTTTATGGGAACATAATCCTCAGCCTGCTTTTCCTCCTCGGAAACGAGCGTTTCGATAGTAAATCCGCTTTCGTAAAGGGTGAAGCGGTACTTGTCGCCCTCAAGCTCCTTTAAAGCTCTTACGAGGTATTTTCTTATCCTGAAGCTGTTATACCATGTGAGCACGATAGCCATAACGCACACGGCAAGCAGAACATAGTTAAGATAGCTGTTGGGGTATTTGATTATCGAAACGATGAAAGCTGCGGCAACAACGCTGAAAGCGGCTGTTACCTTGATATTGTGGGGATAAACGAACTTTTTCTGATAGGCTTTGAAAGCCCTGTTCTCCTCATCGTTTTTAACATCGTAGTCGATAGTCAGCATAGGCGGCTCATTGAAGCTGTCGGCTTCCTGCTGAGCCTGTTTTTCGTATTCTTCGAGTTCTTTTTCCTCAAAGCTCTTGAAATCGTTTTTCTCCGCCATATTATTTAAAAGACCTTTCCTTGTTTTTGAAAACAATGTGGTGTATGCTAAGGATTTGATATCTGATATCCGAGCTTATTTCGGCATACTGTCTGATAACTAAGGGCAATTCTTCTGAAAGTGCTGTTCTTATGCTCTTTTCTGACCCTTAGTTATTTTTCGTTGCGGAGAGTCGCAGACTCTCTGCGGCGAAAAATCATTAAAAGTTTTAGGAAGGGAGTTTGAGGGATAACCCTTTTTCAAAAGGGTTTCCCTCAATTATCCGACAATACGCCGTGATAATTTCGGATATTAAACATCCAACTCTTTAGCATATTCTGCGTTTTTCTCAATGAACTCTTTTCTTGGCTGGACTTTATCGCCCATAAGGATAGTAAATATCTCGTCAGCTTTTACAGCGTCCTCCATAGTTACTCTTATCATAGTTCTTGTTTCGGGGTCCATAGTAGTTTCCCACAGCTGCATAGGATCCATTTCACCAAGACCCTTGTATCTCTGCACATTGACCTTTCCGCCGTTTGCGGAGAACTCTGCGATATATCTGTCACGCTGCGCATCGGTGTAGGCATACCTGAACTGCTTGCCCTTTTGCACCTTGAAAAGCGGCGGCTGTGCAAGGTAAACATGACCGTGCTCGATAAGCGGACGCATAAATCTGAAGAAGAATGTCAGCAGCAGCGTTCTGATATGAGAACCGTCAACATCGGCATCCGCCATGATGATGACCTTGCCGTAGCGCAGCTTGCTCAGATCAAAGTCCTCGCCGATGCTCGTTCCAAGTGCGGTAACAACAGGCGACAGCTTGTCATTTCCGTAAACTCTGTCTATTCTTGCTTTTTCAACGTTGAGCATTTTTCCCCACAAAGGCAGGATAGCCTGGAACTTTCTGTCCCTGCCTTCCTTTGCGGAACCGCCCGCAGAATCTCCCTCGA
>DFFV01000091.1 GCA_002371625.1 Ruminococcus sp. UBA3767 | reverse complement strand
TTCGAAACCTTCTGCCCCTGCCAATATGTCCGTAAACACGCCGTTTGCGGACTTTTTTATTTTGCTTTTTATATGATCAGATAATATAGATAATAAATGATCAGATTCTATGTGTATTCTTATTGATTGGAGAGATAAATATGATAATACTACTACTGATAGGTGTATTCTTTATTTGTGTAACATTAGTTTTGACCTGCGTAAATATTGTTTCTTTTTGCTCCAAAAGGCTGTCTGTGAAAGCTATTAGAATATCATCTACACTTACAGTCTTTGTTGGTGGTTTTTTTTACTTACTATTGTTCGTAATTGGATTTAACATTAGCGATGACTGGTATGAGGCGATATACCCCGATCAATTGCATCAAAGCATCTCTTCGGAATACATGCCCGCTATTGCGATACTTTCTGTTGTCGGGCTTGTAGGTTATTTTACTCTGCTTTTAGGTTCTGCGGAAAAACTGCCGCCGCTTGTTTCAGTGTTCTGTGTTGCTGCGGTAATAATGGTAAATATTCTGCAAATCGCACACGCTGTACAGATCTCTAACAATGTGAGAGACGTTTCTTTGGACGGTCCGATCTTGCTTTATGTCTACCACGCCAACCTTTTGCTTATTTCAGCGACAACTCTGCGAAAGCATATTCGTGAGATGCTTTTAGTTGCAAAGAGCAAGGGTATGGATGAAAGTGAGAATGTTAAATACCGCAGGATCTACGCAATGATGACAAAGTTCTCAAAGTATTCGCTTCTTGTTTTTGTAGCTTTGTTCATCCTTATCGCAGTGCTTGAGATCATTTTTGTTCTGCTCGGTCAGGGATTTGATGCACCTATAAAAGCGTTTACCGATACTGCTGACTGGACATTCTCCAAGCAGATCCCTCCGCCGCCTATGGAACAAAAAGGCCACTACCTTTGCACCGTTGCCGCAGGCGGTCACGGAAAAGTTGTAAAACCGCTTCGTTATGGTACAAGGCTAGGTGAAACGATCATCGTTAACCGTCAGCTTTGCGTTGCCAATGCTTTTGAGGAGCTGATAAAAGAGAAAATGCCTCGCTTCCATAAGACTGTCCGCACAGGCTATGATAAGTATGGCTATCCCGTTTCAAAGCACATAACAACGCCTTTGAGAGCAGATGTTGTGTATTATATAATGAAACCGCTTGAATGGTTCTTTATTCTCGCATTGTATTTATTTGACAGATGTCCCGAAAAGCGCATAAGCCGCCAGTATGAGTATCATGGTACATAGTAATGATCAAACCGCCGCAGGTTTTTTTCCACGGCGGTATTTTTGTTTGCTGAATAAATTCGGGAAATGAATATGTGAATGATACCTTTATAATAGTGGAATACCCGCCTTTTCATGTATGCATATTTTCGCCTTGATTTCTAAACAAAAAATTCAAATTTTATTTGCAATTGGATTGACTTTTTTAGTAAGTTGTTGTATAATAATTATATATATAATTAGAATAGGTGAATTATACCTATGATCATTTTACTAATTATTTTTCCTGGTATTCCACTGGTAAAGGGGGTGGTGTATTTATATGATCAAGAAAATGCTTGGCCGCATTGCCGCAGCGACCATTGCAGTTATCCTTGCGGCAGCAATAATGTGTTTTCCTGTATTTGCAGCAGGAGATACCTGTGAGCTTTATATCCCTGTCGTTATAAGCGACAGCGGAGGCAATGTTCCTGAAGGAACGATATTTACCGTTGAGATAAAAAGCGAAACAGGCGCTCCATTACCTGAAAAAACGACTTTGACAGTCGATGTTTCGGGTAACTGTCAGTTCGGACCGATATTATTTGACGAGCCGGGCAATTATGAATACACCATCAGTGAGCATAAAGTCACGCAGGATAAGGTCATAACCGATGATACCGTGTATGATGTCCATGCAGCTGCGATGTATAACGATAAGGGTGAAATGGTCGGACTGTTTTCACTTACCAAGCATGGCAGTACTGCTAAACCTACAAGCGTTGAATTCAGAAACAGCGGATTTGATGTGCACGGCAATGAGGATGACCCGAGTGAGCAGCAAAGCAGTGTGCCTGAGGAAAAACCGCAGACAGGCGCAGATCTGAGCTATGCTTATCCTGCTGTACTGCTGCCGATACTTATCGTTTTGGCTGTTATCGCATTGTTCAGGCGGCGCAGCGATGATGAATGTGATCGGATAAATGCTCCGCCCGGGATAAAGAGGGAGAGCGGATAGTTGGAAGAGGAAAGCATTATCGCATCTCCGCAGGAGGAAAAGGAACTGCAGGAATCGGCTGAAGGAGCCGAAGATCTTTCAACCGAAAAAAAAGAAGAAACTCCGAAAAAGAGCAAAAAGAAGAAAAAAACCGCTAAGGATCATGCCATAAGGCTGTTCGTCCGATTGGGAATAACCGCTTTGGTCATAGTCCTTACACTGACATTTGTTCTTGGAGTTTATGTTGACCATAACAATTCGTCATATCCTATGATAAAGGACGGCGACCTTTGCCTGACCTATAAGCTGGGCAAGCTCGATAAGGGCGATGTGGCAGCGATAAAACAAAACGGTGAGGTAAGGTTCGCAAGAGTAATTGCACTTGAAGGTGATACGGTAGAGATCAAAAACGACTTTGTTTCGGTAAACGGAACAGGCATCTTTGATGATACAGTCTATGGTACTACCGCAGAAGGCTCAAAGATAAAATACCCTTATAAAGTGCCCGAAGGAACGGTTTTTGTTCTTAACGATTTCAGAAGTGATACATCTGACAGCAGAACGCTCGGCGGGATACCGCTCAGTGACTGCAAAGGAAAAGTCATTTTTATCATGAGAAGACGAGGAATATGAAAGGGAACTATTACAGGAGGATAAAACTATGAAAAAGAAAAAATTCTTAGCTGTATTTTCAACTATGGCTATCGCAGCTTCAATGCTCGCAGCAATGCCTGCAAGCGCTGCAAGTTATGATGCAACCAAACAGGCAAAAGGCGGAACGACATCGATACAGAAATATCTTGTACTTGATAAGGACGCAGAAGTTCCTACCGCAACATTCAACTACACTATCACCCCAGGTGCTGAGAAAAAATATGACGGAAAGGATTCTATCGCAGCTTATGCAGGTATCATGCCGTCCGGTACGACAGGTATCACAGGCACAGTTTCATTTGCCGCAGGTGATACAACTGTAAATGGCGCAATAGATGACGGCATAACCAACAGCACCGATAAGAAGTATGTTAAAAAGGGATTTGATCTTAATTTCTCAGGTGTCAGCTTCCCCGAGCCGGGCGTTTACCGCTATGTTCTTGCCGAGAATGAAGCAGGCGATACCGATAACCTCGGCGCAGGAATCAAGCACGTAGGTAATTACCGGAAAACACTTGATGTTTATGTTACAGATAACGACGGAACACTTGGCGTTGAACGCTATATACTTTACAACAGCATCATAGAATCAGCTCCTGATATCAGCAATGACGAGGCGCTTAATAATAAGGTAAACAGGACCGATACAACAAACACAGCTAAGACCGACGGATTTGTAAATGAGTATGAATCAAAGAGCCTTTCATTTGCTAAAAAGGTCGAGGGTAATCAGGGCTCAAAGGATAAGTACTTCAAGTTCACCGTAAAGATCGAGAACGCTTTGGGCGCTAACCTTAAAGTTCTTATGGATAACGCTGAAACAGCTCCGACAGTAAACAACGCAACGGTATATACCGCAGAGGTTATGGCAACAGCAAACGGCATAGATGATAATTATACGGTCGCAGGTCAGCAGCTTGTTATCGACAGTAATGAAAAGTCGTATGACTTTTATCTCCAGAACGGTCAGTACATAACTCTCGAAGGTCTGCCAAAGGGTGCTACCTATACCGTGTCCGAGGACGCAGAGGAGTATACAGCAGCGGACGGCGCAACTTTCGGAACAGGTACTTCCGCTAATGCGTTCACAGATAACAAAACAGGTAATATCGGAGATAACGATATCAAAACAGGTTTCACCAACACTAAGGACGGTACTATCCCGACAGGCGTAATTCTTTCAATCGCAGGTCCAGCTGTGCTTGGTATAGCAGTTGTAGGCGGAATCGTTTACATGACACTCAAGAGGAAGAAAGAGGAAGAGCAGGATTGATCCTGAACTTATCCGGATCTTATGATCTGTGAAACTTTGTGACGGAAAACGGGAGATATGCAGCCGTGTGCAGCATATTCTCCCACAAACCGCCGCATGTTATTACGGCGAATGCACTTTATATCATTGTTTACCAATGCCCAATTTTTTAAGGAAAGGAGTCAGCGCTGTGAAGAATTACAAGCTGTTTAAAAGAATACTGAGCAGTATCACGGCTATCGTGTTAGCTGTTACATTTGCGCTGCCTCTTATGCCTATGAACGCAAGCGCCGATGTGACCGATAAGCTCAGCAGTCAGAATATAATGCTTTATCCCGACAGCAGCGATAAGGAAAAGACAGTATCGCTTCAGGGTATGATGCCTCAGGGCGCAAGTGCCGAGGCAGTTGACGTTACCGATGAACACTCGGGTATCGCAGCTTATGATATAACCATTATGGACGGCAAAAAGGAATATCAGCCGGGTGAGAGCAATCCTATCCGTGTTGAGATAGCCGATCCTGTTTTGAAAAAGACATCAAATATCTCTCTTTGGCATATCAAGGATAACGGCGAAAGAGAAAAGATCGAGAATGTTGCAGTTTCGGGCGGAAAGCTCAGCTTCTATGCAACAGGCTTCAGTGTCTATGAGATAGTTAGCGAAAACATTTCATCGTATACTCCTGTTAACGTTTCTTCAATAAGTGAAATGACGGGCGAAAGAGCTGCGGATGGATTCCTGCTATTTTATGGTTCTTCCAATTATTTCACTTCAGCTTTGAATAGTAAAAATGCTCTGATAGAGACCACCAATATCGATTATGCAGCTGTTTGGTATTTTGAGATGTCAGGTGATAGTTATAAAATTTATACTTTTATCAACGGTGATAAGAAATATATCCACACAAAGAGCGGTAATGAGATCGAGCTAAGTTCTGTTGGTGATGAATTCACTATCACACAGGTTAATGGTACTACTGACAGCTTTAATTTCGAGAAAAAAGGAACAAATAAGTATCTTCAGCATTCAAACGGCGGCAAGGGTATAAGGTACTATGATGGACCAGGAGAAAATAACAACGGTAGTATAAAAGCGTATTTTGCCGACACTAGTGTTATACCCGATGATTATTATAAACTTGACGGGAAGACCTACGGTATTATCGATTATCAGGGCGGTCCTGTCGGAAATGCTATGGTAGCTGATGATGGTGTAAAAAATTCCAAGCTCAGTCAGCTCGTTGTGAGAGATGCTGATAACAATTCCAGAACCCTTTATATCGATCAGTCCTCGGATATCACAATGTGGACATTTGAAAATGTTGATAAGGATAATTACAGACTGACGGCACAGGCAGGGGGCGAAAAAAAGTATCTCAAGGTAAGCGGCAACGATCTTGTTTTAACAAGCTCAGAGAGCGAGGCAGCAGCTTTAAAGCTGTTACCCGGCAGTAATCAAAATATTAAACTCAGGTATGAGGATAAATATATTACTTATGACAGTGCTTCGGATAAGTTCGTTCTTTCCGAAACAGAAGAAAGCCTGTATCTTGTTGAAAAAACTACCATCAACAGCACCGATAGTATCACATATACAGCTAACAGGATAAGTGTTTCCGACGGAGTGAATGCTTCAAACGGAAAACAGCTCATCTTGTATACCCGTATATGGGATGAAGTGAATAAAAAGTACGATTTTTATGCCGTAGACCATGACGGTTCGCTCAAGCTATGCTATGCCAGCGGTGATAAGCTGATGTGGCTTGATGATGCAACTAACTCGCTGCTTTGGGAGCTGACAGTCTACGAAGATTCAGACGGTAAGGAAACAGGCTATTACGAACTGAGAAATACATACTCGGGCAAGTATCTTGCTCCTCAGCTCAAAGGCAATCAGATCCTTTCCGATAAGAAGATCGGTATCCAGATGCCGGGACGTAAATATGAAGTTACCGAAACAGGCGGTGAAAAGCTCTACGATATCGGAGAGTACTATTCTTCGATCATCGCCTGGGATAAGAGCTACTATGACTATGCAGCACTTGATGGTGTGGTTACCGACAGCGAAAACAAGAGCGGAATAATTACCGCTTCGGCTTTTGCATCTGCCGATTCGTTCTATTTTGCAACTCTTGACAATATCGTAAGTGATGAAACATCAGACACACTTCATCGTGTAAAAACCGTAAACAACGAGGATTACGGTATAACAATGAAGCTGAAGAATTTTAACAAATCTGATACATCTGATAAAAGCGAGATAACCGACAACTATTTTGGCGGAAACAAGGATAATAAAAAAGGTCTGCTTTCAGACAGCCTTAATGAAGATGGTCATCCGACTGTCAAGTACTCAGGCAATTCATCACAAATAGGAAATGATTTCGGTGCGGAGTTTGACGATGCTGCGCTGGTCAATAACCTGTTTATCCACAGCATACACGAATCAAGCGGATACTTTGAATATGACAGCTGCCAGAACTTTGCAACTCTCTACGGCGGCGAAAACGGTACGGCTACAACTTATGTGAACGATGACGGAAAAACTGTATATGATTTCACCGTTTACAGCGAGCTCGGCACACACGATACCGAAGGAAAGACTACTCTGAGACATGGTCAGTTCTTCCCTTATAATACTATCACTGCTGGCAGTTATGCAAAGGTCAATCCTGAGAATCTATACGGATTTGACGCTGATTATACTAACGAGGCCAAGGGTGTGCTTGCGGACGATGATCCGAGGAAATATGAAAAGCTTCATCTTATTAAGAATCCTGACTATTATCTGGGCATGGAAATGAGTGCTAGCTTTGTACAGACACCTAACGGACTCGATGCGTGGGGACATGATGTTATCTTTGAGTTCACAGGAGATGACGATTTCTGGCTCTATGTCGACGGCGAACTTGTCATAGATCTCGGCGGTGTACATTCTGCACTCAGCGGAAAGGTAAACTTCCGTACAGGTGAGGTGAATTATCAGGGCGCAAACCCAACAACTCTTTATAATATCTTCCTTGATCATTATAAGCAAACTATGACTACTGAGGAAGCGACCGATAAGGTCAACGAGATCTTCCAGAAGAAAACAGTTGACGGCAAGGAATGCTATGTGTTCAAGGATTATTCCGAGCATTCAATGAAGGTCTACTATATGGAAAGAGGAAAGGGTGCTTCAAATCTTCACATGAGGTTTAACCTTTCGTCTGTAACACCCGGTCATGTTCTTTTCGCAAAGGGACTTGCAGGCAATGACGAAGACCTTAACGATATGGATTACAACCTTATCCAGTATCCTTTCCAGATATTCTATAAAGTTACCGAGAAAGGACCTGAGATACCTCTTACCAAGAATGATCTGCTCGGTATCGGTGCCAAGTATCAGAACTCAACTCAGACTGTAAGATATGAACCGACATATACATCGCCTGAAGGACTGGTTTACAACAACGTATTCTTCATTCATCCGAAAAAGAATGTCGAGATCAGCTTCCCTGATGAAGCAATGTATTACAGAATAGTTGAGTGTGCGGTAAACACCAACATTTATGGCAGCGCAACTATTAATGATAATAAAAAAGCAGAGGTCTATGAGGTAGAGGGCGCTATCAAGGATCTCGGCATAGATTATGATCAGGTCGCAGAACGTCCGTCGGTTGATTTTGTAAATAACGTCAACGAGGGTAATATCAGAACTCTGAGCATAACCAAGAAGCTCTATAACGAAAACGGCAAGGGCGAGGGCAATGAGCTTTACTATGAAAGCAGTGATGCTTCAAAGCAGGATAAAACAACGTTTGATTTCAGGCTTTATCTCTCAAACGGAACCGACAGCGCACTGAAGCTTACAGACCTTTGCAGATATTATATCTGCGATCCCGAGGGAAACCTTTGCTATTGGAATGCCGATGAGCAGAGGTTTGAAGTGTTCAAAGTCGAAGGTTCTCCGATAAAGGAGATAACCACCGATACACCAAGAGCGCTTACCGAAGCAGAAAAGAATAAGCTGACAAACCATACTTCAAGATTTGGTGCTATCTCTAATGTACCGGCAGGATATACAGTTAAAGTTCCGGGACTTCCCGCAGGAACAAGGTTCTACGTTGAAGAAAGAGAAAATGAAACACCTGTTGGATATGAGCTTATCGATTATGACTGCGTTAAGGCTAAAAAGGGTGATGTAGAGGAATCTACATATATCGTAGATCCTACATATACCATTGACGGTGTAACACACAATGTTGAAAACATCAACAGCGCAGGTACTATCAGAGCAGGCTATGATCCCTCAATGATAATCAATAACCGCAGAGGTTTTGGCCTTAAAGTCAATAAGCTGTGGAGCGACAGCAGCTTCACAAGATCTCACGATAATGTATTTGTAGCAGTCTATGTCAACGGCGAGCTGCTTGAAGATTCTGTTAAGGCTATCACCTCGGGAAATGATTCAGCAACATATTTCTTCCCGCAGTTGCAGAGCGGAAAAGTGCTTTCCGACTATGAGATACACGAGGTAAAACTGACTGACGCAGTTGTAGATGAGCACGGCAATGTAACTTTATATTCAACTATCGAAGATGTTGTTGCTCTTAATACGACTATCGACATTTCTGCTACCGATAATAAGGGAGTGGAATCTGTTCAGACGTATAAGCCCGATTATACCAAGGGACAGGAAAAAGCCTCCTCCGGTCAGGATGGCGGAGTGATGAATGCACGAACAGATACCATAAGAAATATCCGCAAGGGCGGTATCAATATCGACCTGCACAGGTGGAATAATACCGATGCACAGGATACTCCTCTGAGCGACGGCGAATTTGTTATAACCTGTGACGGCAAGGTGATAGGTACTTATACTACCGATGACAGCGGTAATGTCGCCACGCTTTACGGAATTGAAACAGGAAAAGAGTATGTTATTACCCAGACAGTTTCACCAACAGGCTATACAGGACTTTCTGAACCTGTTAAATTCGTTGTTACCGATAACGATGGCATTTATAGTATCACTACATGGACCAATGCCAACGATACCGATAACGATAATGACAGGAGCGACGGTAAATACTGGGCTGAGTATATCAATGCACCGGGCAACGGCATCGCAGCACAGATCGATATTTACAATAAACCGTTTGTTTTCAAGGCTGTCAAGGTAGATGACCTGACAGGCGAACCTATAAACGATGCGATATTTACACTCAATAGGAGCTATGTTGCTTTTGGCTCAAGAGTAAAAGACCGTGATCCAATAAGTGGTTATGATGCTCTGCACACCGGTAAAAATGTCGAAGCAGGTGTTATACCCAAGATAGACAGCAGTATACCCGCCGGAACATATTATCTGTGTGAAAAGCAGCCGGCTATGAACTACGGAAATATCGATAAGGATATCCTGTTTACTATCAGTGATAATGGCGTGGTTTCCGTTGATGACGAGTTCAGCTCTATGTTTGTTTATACAAAGGGCGAAAACGAGGATTCCTATGTTCTCACTATTCCAAACACCAAGGTGAACATTAATGCTGACCTTTCTATCCATAAGACCGTTGACGGAAATATGGGCAATAAGTATAAGGAATTTACTTTCACTCTGACCGTAGACGGCGCTGAAGAAACCGACAGCTATGAGTGGACCTTAAACGGTGAAATTCAGCAGCAGCCGCTCACATCAGGCGGAACCTTCAAAATGAAGCACGATGATACAGTTGTTATCAGCGTTCCTTCGGGCGTAGAAATAACTATTGCAGAAAACAGCGAGAATTATACATCGCAGTTCAGCCTTGACGGCGAAGCGCTGCAGCAGGCTGATTCCAAAACGTTTACCCTTGAACATAATGCTCAGCTCGAGGTACGCAATACGCTTAACAGCGCTATCCCGACAGGTGTCAAGCTTTCCGCACAAATGGTATTTATAGCACTTATCTGTATTATTTCAGGCTGGGCGCTGTATTACAAAAACGGCAGGAAAGAACGTGAAGACTAAGTATTGAAAATACCGGCATTTTCTGATCCAAATGTCGGTATTTTTATGTTGTTAAAATATTATACTTGATTTGTTATAAGTAGTATATTATAATAAAAGTATAGTATAAAATGGATTTGTTGGCTAAGCAGTAAGAGCTGTATGTCTGCTGCGCATTCTTTCATGTCCATTGTATAAGGGTGTTAGAAATGATCAAGATCGTACGTTTGTATAATAAAACAAGTTTGATAATTCGTATTATAATCGGTATGCTGCTTGGTGTAGTGTGTGCAATTCTATTTCCGGGGGCGCACGCACTGAACTCATTCGGTGAGCTTTTCGTCGGAGCGTTAAAAGCAGTTGCTCCGTTGCTGGTTTTTGTGCTTATAATCGCCTCTCTTTCCCAGAAGAACTCCAAGCTGGACAAGCGATTTGCACTTGTTGTCTTCCTCTATATTATTTCAACCTATCTTGCCTCGCTGACCGCTGTGGTGAGCAGCTTTCTTTTCCCGCAGGACATCACTTTGTCATCGGATCTTATAAATAGTGATTTGAATGCTGTGCCGGACGGTATAGGGGAGATATTCAACGGCATACTGCTCGGCATAATAGAGAACCCGATAAAATCTATCACAGAAGCAAATTATCTTGGTATCCTTTTTTGGTCGATAATGCTCGGTTTGGCGCTGAAAAAATTTGCAAGCGATAATACCCAGCTCGTTCTTTCAAATATTTCTGATTCCGTAACACAGGTAGTAAGGTGGATAATCAACCTTGCTCCGTTCGGTATCTTCGGACTTATGTACAGCGCAGTTTCCGAAAACGGAATGGATATTTTCACTACATACGGAAAGCTGATGCTCCTTCTCGTTGCAACTATGCTGTTTGTATCGCTTGTACTCAATCCGTTGATAATTGCGATAACCTTGCGTAAGAATCCGTATCCGCTTGTGTTCAGATGCCTGCGTGAGAGCGGCTTCACAGCGTTTTTCACAAGAAGCTCTGCCGCAAATATCCCCGTAAATATGGAGCTTTGCAGAAAGCTCGGCCTTGACCGTAATATGTACAGTGTTTCTATCCCCCTTGGTGCAACAATAAATATGGACGGCGCTGCTGTAACTATAACCATAATGACACTTGCCACAGTCCATACTCTCGGTATCAACGTGTCATTCCCGTCTGCAATGCTTTTGTCGTTCATCTCGGCACTCGCAGCCTGCGGCACTTCGGGAGTAACGGGAGGCTCACTGCTTCTTATCCCGATGGCCTGCTCAATGTTCGGAGTTTCTGATTCTATCTCAATGCAGGTCGTAGGTGTAGGCTTTATTATAGGCGTTATACAGGATTCAATGGAAACAGCCATCAATTCTTCGGCAGATGCACTGTTTACCGCAACAGCCGAGTATTACAGCTGGAAAAAGCAAGGCAAGAGCCTGCCAAAGTTCCTTGGAGGAGAAACTGAAACGGAGATATAGACCTTATACGGCATTTATGTGAAAGATAAGGAGTAGTTTATGACAGCGCTGAAATTCTGGAAGGGTGCGAACCGATGGTATGACAGGATCATAATGCTTTTCCTGGTGCTTCTTCTGCTTATCGTGTGCTATTGTATGTACGATAACTATTGGGTCTACAGTCACTCGATAGATAAAAGCATACTCAAGTATAAGCCGGGAAGTGAAAACTATGATCCCGATGATTCGCCGATAACAAATGAAATGGTAGCGTGGCTGACAGTTGATAATACCAATATCGATTACCCTGTAATGCAGTCGGGGGATAATATCAAGTTCCTTAATACCGATCCCTACGGGAGTTATTCGCTTACTGGCAGTATTTTTCTTGATAGCCGAAACAGCCCTGATTTCACTGATGAGTATTCGCTTGTTTACGGGCATCACATGGAATACGGAAAAATGTTCGGCGCACTTGATGATTTTCTTGATGAGGATTATCTGAAAAGCCATACGAGCGGTGAACTCATGATCGGCAGGGAAGGAAAGAAAAAGTATAAGCTCAAAGTTTTTGCAAGTGCTTCTGTGAGAGCCGATGAGGAAAGCGTGTTCAACGTTACCGCAGGCAATACCAAAGAGTTTATCAATTCCCATGCTAAAGTCAGAGTGCAGGAGCCTCAAGGCAGGATCTTAGCGCTTTCGACCTGTTCTGACGGTGATTCCGTTGATAGAGTGGTAGTGTTCTGCTGCCTGATCGAATAGATAAAACCAGAGCTTTGACCGACATTTGATGTATTTTTGAGGCAATTGTAATATTAAGCAAAAAAAAGAACGCCGTCAGGCGTTCTTTTTATATGTCAGGTTAAGTGCCATATAGATCATCATGCACATAGCAGATACCGGCAAAGTCTATTTCAGGCTTAGGTCCTGATTTCGTTATCCTTACCTTGCGATCGTCTAGTTACCGTGTGTGGTTTTTCTTTTTGATCTTGCTATCATACATCGCCTTGTCTGCCATAGAAAGCGTTTCATCAAAGCTGTCCTTAGTTCCTATATAGCAGCCTATGCTTGCCGAGATGATATATGGCTTGCCCGAATTATCGGAGAGCTCGTTCATTACCTCGTTGAACTTTTCAACTCTGCTTTGAATGTCGCTTTCGCTGTAATCACCGACACCGATGATAAAGAATTCATCTCCGCCTGCTCTTACGCATTTTTCACCTGCCCCGGTTATCTTCAGTGCAGCGCTGCCAACTGTTTTTATGCTGAAATCTCCCTCTGAGTGCCCGTAGGTATCGTTGATATATTTCAGTCTGTCCATATCCACAACAGCAACAAACAGCTTATCTGAGCTTCGGGAAAGCGTCAGCATTTTCTCCAGCTGCTCATACATTCCACGTCTGTTGTAAAGCCCTGTCATCTCATCTCTTACCGACATGACCATGTATTTGTTCTTAGCTCTGACCATTTCAAGCGAACTGTTTACAAATCTCAGCCAGTTGCGGTAAACCAGGTTTATCGGCTTTTTGCTGTCAAGCTCTCTTTGCAGAACGGCATAACCGAGCGTTTTTTCGTTGAAATGAACAGCAGAAAAATAGAAAACATAAGGCTTTTCACATTCTTCATGCATTCGTGGTATCATCAGCTTTGTATCAAATGTGAAGCTGCGGTCGGCATTGTGGAAGCTCATCTCACCGTTGTTTGAGCTTGCCAGCACCAGTCTCATCTTGTCGGGGTATCCCGAAACGACCTCCTCATCAATATCAAGCCAGTTATCCAGCAAACAAAGATAAAAGTTCACATAAGGTTCTATCAGGTTCGTGTTTTCGTAAATATTATCAATGCAGCGCTGTGGTGTAACCGAGCTTGTCAGCTTTTCAAACAGATAGCTCTCCATAAGCTGACCGATGTCGATGTTCTCGATAAAGTCCTTTGAACTGTAATTCCTTATCGTAAGGTATAATGCATCTTTAAATATATCGGCATATCTCTCGGATTCGGGACGGCAGCCGCAGCTCATACCAAGGTGAGTGATATTCTCCATGTTGCTTACATAAGGCATTATCTCAGCATCAGGCTCTATCAATCTGCGTAGGAAATCAACAGCCTCTGCAGCAGATTGTTTTTCGTTTGACTCAAATGATGTAAGTGATATCTTGCTCAGTACAGCTTCCGAGGTAGCCTCGTAGCCGACGATTATCAGATCCTCGGGGATCTTTACACCACCTATCGATAACCTTTCCATAAGTCCCAGTGCCATGTGGTCGCTTGCGCAAATAACCGCATCAGGCATCGATACCTTACCGTCAAGTATCTCTTCGGCGAGCTTAGTTCCGCTTGTGTACCAGAAATCGCCGTAAATGATATGCTCATCGCTCACCCTCAGTCCGTGCAGACTTATCTCATCTATAAACACAGCCAGCCTTGATTCAGCCTCGGTGTGCCCCTGCGGGCCTGTGAGCAGACAAAGATTTTTCTTTCCGTGCACTTCAATAACGTGCCTGCACATCTCTCTGAGGATAGGCTCATTTGAGTTTCTTATGTAAGGAAAATCACGGTAGGGAACTATCAGCCCGACAACAGGCACTTTGCATTCTTTTTCTATCCTGTCGCTTATCCTGCTTATCGTATTTCCCGAGTAGTCTTCCGTAAGAGTTACCGTGTCAAGAATAACAGCATCAAAATTGCTGTAATCTATAAGGTTGAAGATATTCTGCTCGCCGGTATTAAATGTCTTTGCAAAGTTCTGCAAATGCGTGAGCGATGATACAACAGTAACGTTGTACCCGTACTTCTCGCACTGCGTAAAAATGCCTTCAAGCACACGTTTTCCGTGCGATTTTTCAGGCCTTGCAGTAATAAAGCAAATATTTTTTCTGCTGTTCAATTTAGAATTCACCTCAATGCGCTATGATACATATTATATCTTAATTATTATATCATACCCCCGAGTGCAAAGTCAATGAGAATTTTTATATTTTGTTGATATTTTATTCTTTATTTGGAAAAAATAAATTTAAATTGTGTGCGTATTTAACTAAAGGGAGCTTCGGGTGATTATTTGCGAAAATGACCTATATTCGCCGGATATTAAGTTTGTAACATTGCTGCAACGTGCCGGGATGCCGTTTGTGCAGATTGACGTGAACTAAACCAATATCTGAGCTGCTGTTGACAATTGCACTGTAAAGTTTTATAATTGAAAGTAACAAACAAGATAAGGGGGCAAACTTCTTGGAACAGCAGGAGAATAACGGCGTAACGCCTGTGCTTGTCGGATTTATCGCATTGTGCGTCGCTGCGGTAGTGTTCCTGATAGTTAAAGCTGTCGGATTCGGGATAGATAAGTATAATGAGTATTGGGTGCAGAACAATACCGCATACGGCTCTGATGTCAGGTTTCTGGCGGTCAAGGCATTTGATCCCGAAAAGCTCAGACCACAGGATGATAAACTGCGTGATGATGCCCTGAAGCTGCTTTATGCACATATAGACGGCAAAACGCTTGAAGAAAGCGGAACAGATATAGAGATCTCACAAAAGGATTTTGAATTGATAGATCCCGACAGGAACGTTAAGGAAAACAATATCGAGTGGAAAGACCTCAGTGAGTTCGCCGTTGTGCAAAAGGATAACCGTGCTATCATCGCATTTGAGTATACCATAATCCCAACGCAGAATGATAAAGCATATCAGCAGTGTGTCGATTCGTATAAGACCAGAGCGTGCAGCAGGATCTATCTTGAAATGGCCGACGGCGTCTGGAACGTTACCGATGTACTGCTGCTTAACTGAAATACAGAAAGGGGTAATTAAATATGTCTACACGAACTGATCTTGAAGCTATGGTCGGCAGCGGTGAGCAGGTGCTTTGGAGAGGAACACCGCTGAAGAAATGCTTTATTTTTGAAAGCATATTCAATCCCATGCTGCCGTTTGCAATACTGTGGGCAGCGATCGATATTGGTTTTATCGTAGTAAGTTCCAAATCATCAAGTCAGTTTGGCGGAGATAATAATGTTGGTATATTTCTGCTATTTTTCTTTGCGATACATCTTATGCCGGTTTGGATGTATCTCGGCGGAGTTCTGCTTTCGTTCAGGAGATATAAAAACACTGCGTATATAATTACAGATAAGGGCATTTATGTTTCGGGCGGAACATTTACATACAACTGCCGCATGAAACCTTTTACAGAGCTTTCTAATGTTAATATCCATCGTGGCATTTTCGATCAGATGTTCAATGTCGGTGATGTTGTATTAAGCTCGCAGAATTCGGTCGTGTATGCAGGGCGTGCAGTAGGCTCGGGAAATTCACTTACAATAACCGATATTGCCGAGTATCAGGAGGTTTTTTCGCTGGTAAAGCAGCTGCAGACCGATATTTATTCCGATACCATGTATCCCAACGATCTTCGTCCCGAAGAGAACCACGGCTATCAGACAAAGTATAAAGGCAGAATGTAGTAACTGCTCACATATTTATAATAAAAACGGTATCTGCCATATTGCAGGTACCGTTTCATTATATTACGCAGCAATGGCTGTTTAAAAAGCATATTTTCTGAGCATCTTATTATTAGTATATGATAATGGATGTGATGCGTTGAAAAATATTGCAAAGCTGCTTACAGTTTTTACAGCAGGAGGATTAGTTTATGGTCTGCTTGAAATAATATGCAGAGGTCACACCTACATTTCCATGGGATTTGTCGGGGGAGTATGCATGGTCATGATACATCTTCTCAATGATGAGCGCAGAAAGCAGCTTCCGCTTTTCCTCGTGCTTCTGATCTCAGATCTTTTTATAGTTGCAAGCGAGCTTCTTTCGGGAGAAATACTCAACCGAGCACTTGGTATGCAGATCTGGAGCTACCGATCGGTACCGTTCAATTATGACGGACAGATATGCCTTGAGTATTCGCTCGCATGGTATCTTCTTTCGCTTGTCGGCGTGCTTTTTGATGAGTGGATCAGATCGCATATTTTCAAAGAAAAACCGCTGGCTGTCTTTTCGATGTTTCATAAGCAAAAAGCCTGAATGTCAGAAGATCCTTTTGTAGATGCGGATATCAAATCCGCAGGTAACCTCACGCGAATCAAGCCGTTTCAGCTTTTCAAGTCCTTGTACCGATGTTTTAAAAAAGTACGGAGTCATAGTAAAAAGATCGGTGATCTCCTGCGTTGTTTCAAGTGTGCGGGTGTATTCAAATATCTCACTTCGTTCAAGTTCAAATTTGCTCAGCGCATAGTTGTTCGGAGCATTATCATAAGGCTTGTCATAAACTGCACTTTTAAGCTCAAACAAATGCTTTGGTGACGGAGAAACAACGATCATTCTTCCGCCTGTTTTCAGTACCCTTGCGTATTCATCGTTGGAAACGGGCGCAAATGTGCTTACAACAACATCTGCCATTTCATTTTTGAACGGAAGCTCAAATGATGAAGCAACACAGAATTCACAATTCTTCAGTCCCCGGATATGAACTCTGGTCATGCAGTGAGATATAGCACTTTTGGAAATATCAACTCCGAAAAACAGCGCCTCCGGAACGCTGTGCGCATATATGCAGGTGTAATAGCCTTCACCGCATCCGCTGTCAATGACCGCTGCGTTCTTTTTGCCGTCAAGCAGTTCTTTTAAAAGCGAAGCTGTCTTTTCTGCAAGCGGGCGGTAATAGTCCTTGTCAAGAAAAGCTGTCCTTGCTTTTACCATTTCAGCTTTGTCACCGCTTTTGCTCGGGTCACGTTTTTTTGTAGTCAGAAGATTGACATACCCCTTTCTTGCAATATCAAAGCTGTGCCCGTTCTGACAGTGAAATACATTATCCAGCTTTTTGAGCTTTTTTTTGCAAACAGGACATATATACATCGCAAATTGTTCCTTTCATTCTTTTTGATAATTATATCATATTCAGTCACAAGTTTCAATACTTAGCTCGTTATGTACGGTACTTGACAAATCTGTGATTATAGTTTATAATACAACTGTATATTATAAAAGCGATGACGGAATTATCCGATGATCGAACGGCACAGAGAGAGGGCGTTGTGGTGCAAGTCCTTGCGTTCGGTGCGGTGGCTTACCCGAGCAGTGCTGTGAAAACAGTGCCGTATGCCTGCGTTAAAGGCTTCGAGTGGTCTTTTCATGCAGTTGAAAGGCAATTTGGGTGGTAACACGGAGTATCTGCTTCGTCCCATGCATTGGGGCGGAGCATTTTTATTTGTGATAATAATCGGTCGCAGAATGAAGGAGTAAAAAGTATATGAAATGGACAAGTCTTAACGACCTGAGAGAATCGTATCTCAAATTCTTTGAAAGCAAGAACTGCCTGCGCCATAAGAGCTATCCGCTGGTACCGCAGAATGATAACAGCCTGCTGCTCATAGTTGCAGGTATGGCACCGCTGAAGCCTTATTTTACAGGGCAGGAGGTACCGCCGAGAACGAGGATGACTACCTGCCAGAAGTGCATAAGAACAGGTGATATTGAAAACGTTGGTAAAACAGCAAGACACGGAACTTATTTTGAAATGCTGGGCAACTTCTCATTCGGTGATTATTTCAAGGAAGATGCTATCGCCTGGGCGTGGGAGTATTGCACAAAGGTGCTTGAACTGCCTGAGGACAGGCTTTATATCTCCGTATATGAGGACGATGATGAGGCTGAAAAGATCTGGCATGAAAAGGTCGGCGTACCTATGGATCATATCTTCCGCATGGGTAAGGAGGATAACTTCTGGGAGGCAGGCACCGACGGTCCTTGCGGTCCTTGCTCTGAGATATACTTTGACAGAGGCGAGCAGTACGGCTGCGGCAAACCTGATTGTACAGTAGGCTGTGACTGCGATAGATATATGGAGTTCTGGAACCTTGTTTTCACACAGTTTGAAAGACACGAGGACGGCACATATACTCCTCTCAAACAGAAAAATATCGACACTGGAATGGGTCTTGAAAGACTTGCAGCTCTTATGCAGGGCGTTGACTCGATCTTCGATGTTGATACCGTCAAGGCCATTAGAGATAAGGTCTGCGGGATAGCAGGCTGTGAGTACGGCAAGGAGTATAAAAAAGACGTTTCTATCAGAGTTATCACCGACCATATCCGTTCGGTCACATTCCTTGCATCCGACGGCGTTCTGCCTTCAAATGAGGGCAGAGGATACGTTATGAGAAGACTTCTCAGGCGTGCAGTCCGTCACGGCAAGCTGCTCGGTATAAACGGAATGTTCCTCAAAGATATAGTTAAAACAGTTGTTGACTGCAATAAGTGCGAGTATAATGAGCTTGAAGAAAAGTATGATTATATCGTAAAAGTGCTCACAACTGAGGAAAAGAATTTCAATGCTACGATCGACCGTGGAATGAAGATACTCGATGATTATATCGAGGAAATGAACGCAAGCGGGAAAAAAGTGCTTGACGGTGAAAGCTGTTTCAAACTTTCCGATACCTACGGTTTCCCGATAGACCTTACAAGAGAGATACTTGAAGAAAAGGGTATGTCCGTTGACGAGGACGGCTATAATGCCTGCATGGAAAAGCAGAGAGAAACTGCAAGGACAGCAAGAGGCGGCTCAAAGTATATGGGTGCAGATGAAACTGTATTTCATAAAATGGACAAGAATTTCTCTACCACTTTCACAGGCTATGAAACCCTCAACGGCGAGAGCGAGATAAAGTACCTTGCTACCGATGACGAGCTTATCGAAAATGCAGGCGTGGGCAGTGAAGTATACATGGTCTGCGGCGAAACACCTTTCTATGCTGAAAGCGGCGGACAGGTAGGCGATAAGGGCGTTATTTCCACTGCAAGCGGTAAAGCTGAGGTAGTTGATGTACAAAAAGTCGTTGCAGGAAAGTTTGCCCATAAGGTCAAGGTCACAGAGGGTGCGCTCAGCGTAGGACAGAAGGTCGAGCTGCACGTTGATAAGAGGAACAGAAACGATATCATGAGAAACCACAGTGCAGCGCATCTGCTTCAGGCAGCCCTGCGTGAAGTGCTGGGCGACCACGTTCATCAGGCAGGTCAGCTCGTTGATGCCGACAGAGTAAGATTTGACTTCTCTCATTTCTCCGCTATGACAGATGAAGAAAAGCTTAGAGTTGAATCTCTTGTAAATGCAAATATCCTTAAAGGGCTTGATGTTGAAACTAAGGAAATGCCTATCAAGGAAGCTGAAAAGCTCGGTGCAATGGCTCTGTTCGGTGAAAAGTACGGCGAGACCGTAAGAGTTGTAACTATGGGCGAGGACGATGAGATCGCTTCAAGAGAATTCTGCGGCGGTACTCATGTTGACAATACATCAAGAATAGGTCTTTTCAAGCTCATTTCCGAAGCATCCGTTGCAAGCGGCGTGAGAAGAATAGAGGGCGTTACCGGAAGAGGCGTGCTCAGACTTATCTCAGAGCATTCCGAGGAGATCAAAAAAGCAGCCGCTATCCTTAAAACCGCAAACCCGTTTGAACTTGTAAACAGGTGCGCCGCTGTTATGCAGGAGGTAAAGGATCTTGAAAAAGAGCGTGACGAGCTTCAGTCGTCCATCAATGCTATCCGGGCAAAGACTATTATGGGCAGCACTGTTGATATCAAGGGCGTAAAGGTAGCAAGCGCAATGCTTTCAAATATCAAGCCTGATGCCCTCAAGAAAATGGCTGAGGATATCAAATCTCAGTTTGATGATGTGGTCGTCGTTATTGCAGGAGTTTACGGCGATAAGGCAAATCTTGTTGCTGCCTGCGGAAAAAATGCGGTAGCCGGTGGCGCTCATGCGGGCAAGATAGTCGGTAAGGTCGCTGCACTTACAGGCGGTAAGGGCGGCGGAAGACCCGATACAGCAATGGCAGGTGTGGGTGACAGATTCAAGATAGATGAAGCACTTGCACAGGTCAATGATATAGTAGCCGGATTTATAAAATGATCTGATTGGAGGATAATATTATGAATGATTGTCTGTTTTGTAAAATAGCAGCGGGAGAGATCCCTTCTAAAAAGATATATGAGGACGATACTGTTTATGTGTTTGAGGATATCGCTCCAACAGCACCTGTTCACTATCTTGTTATTCCCAGGCAGCATATCTCAAAACTCGATGAGATAGATGAGAGCAACAGTGCTGTTATTGCTCATATCTATGAAGTAATTGCCATGCTTGCCAAACAGCTCGGACTTGATGACGGGTTCAGAGTTGTTACCAATTGCGGTGAGCAGGCAGGACAGAGCGTTTTTCATATCCATTTTCATCTTCTCGCCGGCAGACCGCTCCAGTGGCCTGCGGGCTGATCGTTACGGGCGGATATTCATCCGCCTGTTGATTTATCACAGCAAAACTAATTGTTGTTGAGGTGATAGCTGTGACCCGTAAGGGATTCTGGTGCGGACTATCCTTCTTACTCGGACTTTTTGCTGCAAATATGCTCCACATCAGTCTGTGGTGGATATTTGCAGTAAGCGCAGTATTGATCTCCGCTGTGTTTTCAGCTGTGCTCAAAAGTATAAGAACATATCTTATCACCTGTGCAGCTTTCTTTGTTTTGGGAACTGTCTATTGTGCTGTATATACGTATCAGGTCAGGGATAGGATACTATCTTGTGACGGCAAAGAGTTAACAATAAAAGGCACCGTTGACGAATCTGAATACATTGGTCACGGGCAGGGCTATCTTACCGTTAAAGGCGATGTCAAGGGACATTCAACAAAGGTGACCTTTCTTGTGAGCGAAGACGAGTTTCATTATTATGATGATGTTGAGGTAACGGGAAAGGTAACTGCCGTTAAAGACACCTACTCGTTCTCAGCGCAGGAGTATTATTCGGCTCATGGTGTTTTTATAAAAGGCGATGGTGTTGCAAGTGTTAAACCTCTTGGCACAAACTCCAATCCTGTGTTCAGAGAAATACGAAATTACAGCGATAAAACATTCAACACTATAATTTCCTATTCTCAGGAAAAATACGGCGGCTTTCTTGCTGCCATGCTGTGCGGAGATAAAAGCTGTATCGAGCCTGCCGATAAAGCAATGCTTTATCGCAGCGGTATCGGTCATATCTTTGCTGTTTCGGGAATACACCTTGTGATAATAACCTCGCTGCTTTCATCGCTTCTGCGCAGAGCTGTCAAAAACAGGCGCATCAGGGCTGTTATCCTTATCGGTGTGACATGGGCTTTTGCTGTATTTGCAGGGCTTAGCATTTCTGTGACACGTAGTGCGATAATGCTTTCGATAGTCTGCCTCGGTGAAATTTCTCTCAGGCAGGGCGACAGTGCAAATTCACTTGGCATCGCAGGCTTTGTTATCTGCCTTGCACAGCCTTATTGCATAACATCGCCCTCATTCCTGCTCAGCTTTCTTTCGGCTTTTGCAGCAGGTGTTGCCGCACCGATTATCTGTAAAAGACTGCATAACGCCGGGAGCTTTTCCAAGCGATTTGACGCAGTTATCTATTCATTTACCGTCAGCACGTTTATAGCACCCGTGCTTCTTGTGTGTTTCGGCGGCTTTTCTGCCGTGGCACCGCTGCTTAATATCCTGCTCATACCACTTTGCACCATTTCGCTCTCGCTTTGCTTTTTCACAGCCGTAACGGGCTGCCTGCCTTTTATCGCAAAGCCTCTGCTGCACTTCGCATCGTTGTTTCTGAAACCGGTGTTTGCAGTGGTGGAGTTTGTTTCAAAATCGTCTGTGCTTTATATCAAAGGCAGCGGCGTTGTCCCGTTTATTGTGATCTCAGCAGTCGCAGCTTCAGCGATACTTGTTATAATCTTTAGCAGGAAAGCGTTTTCCGCATTTATCACTATGCTTATCGCATCTCTTGCATTTGTGCTGTTTTCAAATATTTATATGCTTATTTCGTATAGCGATGTTCAGGTGTATATGTTCTGCGAAAAGAAAAACGCCACCGCAGTTGTTGTCAGGGCGGATAAAGCGATAGTATTTGATCTTCACAGCAGCGCAAAGCATATAAGTGCCGTGATGAGAGTGCTTGATAAATACGGCGTAAGCAGCGTTGATGCACTGTTTATCAAGGACGAGCCTTATTATACCGCAGGGGTGTATTCTTCAAAGCTCTATCCGCACGCTGAACGGATTTATTCTCACACCGAACTTGCGCTTGAAACGGAAAACACTGCTGAGCTTGGTAATGAAACTGTCAATGTTGGCGGTATGATGGTATCAAAGTATGATAACGGCTTTGAGCTGGTGATAGATAATAATACATATAAGCTGTTTCAGGACAGCTTTTACATCAACGATGAAAAATACAAAAACGAGCAGCAGGGTATATGCTTCTCGGTCAAAGATAATAAAGTAAGGAGGCTTGATCATGAGCTCGGTATCACCAACTATTCTTGGTAAACAAATAAGAGAAGGCAGCATCAGTAAGCTCTATTATTTTTACGGTCATGATGTTTCCACTCTTGAAAGCTATACCAACCGTCTTGTGACCAGGCTTTGTCCGCCTGAGGCGCAGGCGATGAACCTGCATAAGTTTGACGGCAAAAAGCTGGATATTCCCGAGCTTGCCGATGCCTGCCAGGCGCTGCCCATGTTTGCCGAGAGAGTAGTAATAACTATCAACGATCTTAATATGGATTCTGTCGGCAAGGAGGACGCAGATGCATTAAGAAAGATCCTCAAGGGCATTGAGGAAGGCACAACAGTCATAATATATGCCACTGCAGCGGACCTTTACAAGAACAAAAAGAACCTTACCGATAAAAACAAACGCTTCTGTGAAATGTGCGATAAGATCGGCGTTACCTGCGATTTCGCATTGAAAAATACTATCGAAATGGGCAAGGCTATCGCTGCCGAGCTTGCACGCTCGGGCTGTACTATCTCTCGCAGAAATGCCGAGTATCTCGCCGAGCTGTGCCTTTGCAATACCGCCTTTGTTAAGCAGGAGGTCAAAAAGCTCTCCGATTATCTCGGAAAAGGCGAGATAACAAGAGAACATATTGATCTGCTCTGCATAAAGCACGTAGAATCGGACGGTTATTCACTTGCAGTCAATGTACTTCGTTCAAGGGCAGAGCTTGTGTTCAAAAGACTTTCCGAGCTGTCCGAACAGAACTATGAGCCTTTTGAGATACTTGGCATAATCAGCTTTTCTATGACCGATATGTACCGTGCAAAGCTCGCACGCTCCTCGGGGAGAAGCATAAGCGATGTAGTCAATGACTTTGATTATCCACGCAACAGAGAATTTGCAGTCAAGAATATGTTCAACGACTGCGGCAATATATCTCTGCAAAGAATAAGATCTACGCTGTCCATACTTTCCGATACCGACCTTGTGCTCAAAACACATTCAGCCGGTAAAAGCTCTGATATGCTCACACTTGAACAAGGGCTTGCAAAATGTATGGCATTAAGGAACTGATATGGATAAACTTAGAATAAAGCAGGCGGTCATCGTCGAAGGCAAGTATGACAGTATCAAACTGTCATCTGTGATAGATGCCGTAATAATATGTACAGACGGATTCGGGATATATAAGAATAAGGATACAGCCGAGTTGATCAGGCATTATGCACAGACAACGGGCATCGTTATCCTCACCGATTCGGATACCGCAGGACAGAAAATACGAAATCACATCAAAAGCATTATTCCCGACGGCGATATAACAAATCTTTATATCCCCGAAATCAAGGGCAAGGAAAAACGAAAAACCGTACCCTCCAAAGAGGGCACGCTCGGCGTTGAGGGTATAGATATAAGTATACTGCGTGAGATATTTGAAAGATCTGGACTGCTGTGTGAAAACGGCTCGGTATCCGGGCGTATCACACGAAATGACTTTTATAACCTTGGACTGAGCGGAAAGCCCGACAGCTCAGAGCTGAGAAGAAAGCTGTGCATAAAGCTCGGCGTTCCAAAAAATCTTTCGGCAAAAGCGCTTGTCGATTATGTCAATACCGTGACAGATCTCGACAGCTTGTCGGAAATTGTACTTGAATTAAACAGCGAACAGCCTTGAAACAGGCTTGTAAATATGCTATTATAATTATAAGCTCCTGTGAGCTATGAAAGGAGAGGTCTGCGTGATCTATAACAATCTCAACCTTATCGACCTTAATGATTATCCTGTAAGCTGGTGGGAAAAGCTCCTGTCGCTTGCACATAAGATAATAAGCGATCCCGGAGCTTATTCAAAAGCGTGTGAGGGCAAAATAATGGGAACGCTCTTTTATGAACCTTCCACAAGAACGCAGATGTCTTTTCAGACAGCGATGCTCAGACTCGGCGGCACTATAATCGGTTTTGATAATCCGGCAACATCGTCAGTCGCTAAGGGTGAAAACCTGAAAGATACTACCAAGATAGTCAGCGAGTATGCCGATGTTGTTGTAATGCGTCACCCTGTTGCAGGCTCAGTCAAAGCAGCTGCTCTAAATACAGAGTGCCCCGTTATCAATGCAGGCGACGGCGGTCATCTTCACCCAACGCAGACTCTTACCGATCTGCTTACACTTAAAGAGGAAAAAGGTCATCTTGATAATATGACTATCGGTTTTTGCGGAGATCTGAAAAACGGCAGAACTGTCCATTCGCTTATTAAAGCAATGTCCTGTTATCAAGGAAACAGTTTTGTGCTTATTTCCACTCCCGAACTATCACTTCCTACATATATCAAGGATATACTCAATGCAGGCGGTCATAAGTTCACCGAGGTAACGGATCTTGATAAAGCCATAGATCAGCTTGATGTTTTGTACATGACCCGTATTCAGCGTGAAAGGTTTTCCAGTGAGGAGGAGTATGAGAAGCAGAAGGGTTGCTATATACTCGATAATAAAAAAATGTCACATGCCAAGCAGGATCTTGTTGTCCTTCACCCTCTGCCGAGAGTGGATGAGATCGCCGTTGAGGTCGATGATGATCCGAGAGCGATGTATTTCAAGCAGGCTAAGTACGGAATGTATATCAGAATGGCTCTGATCCTTACCATAATCGAAGGATCGGACAAGCCTGCACCGCTGATCACCGGTTGTGAACATATCCACCATAAATGTTCCAATCCTAACTGCATCGTCCACCGTGAGACGTATCTGCCGCATTATTTTCGTGGCGAAGGCACAACGCTTGAGTGCGAGTACTGCGATGAGAGAACACTTGTAGAATAAAAGAAACAGAACAATAGAGAGCAAAAGAAATGGAAAACAAAACAATAATAAAAAGAACCAGGATCTACTGGGACAGAGTAATTATTGCAGCAATATGCCTGATAGCTTTGCTGCTTGTGATAACAAGAATTGCTTCGGGCATTTTCTCGGGGAACAAAGCCAGTGCACAGGAACAAACCGCACATTCTACAGAAAAACCCGAAGAAAGCCGACCTGAAAGCGTAACACCTGAAAAGATCAGCTATGATCTTACAGTCTGTATAGATGCAGGTCATGGTGCTCAGGACAGCGGCTGTGTCAATGCAGATTCGACACGGCTTGAAAAGAATGATAACCTTGCAATATCGCTCCGGCTGCGTGATGAACTTGAAAAATACGGCGTCAAAGTCATTATGACAAGACAAGACGATTCTTTTCTGGAACTTGAACAGCGTGTTGAAACTGCAAATGCCAACAACTGTGATCTTTTCGTTTGTATGCATCGAAATGCTTATACAGGCAGTATGAACGGCACGGAGATTTGGGTCAGCAATGCCCGTCCAAAAGAGGATACTGTCCTTGCGCAGAATATCCTCAGTGCAGTAGAAAAAGTCGGGATCAATAACAACAGGGGAGTCTGCTACGGCTATGTAGGCGATGAGAATGTGAATTATTATGTCAACAGCCACACCAAAATGCCCAGCTGCCTTGTTGAGCTTGGCTTTCTTACCGATGAAAGCGATAACAAGCTGTTTGATGAACATATAGATGACTATTCCAAAGCTATTGCCGATGCGGTTATAAAAACCTCGGTCGATCTGGGGATAACCGATAAAAACGGCAAGCGAACTGCTCAAAAACCGTTCTTTACCGCTGATAAAACAGCACTTTCAAAGACTGATACGCAGCGCAAAAAGCCCGCTTCGGTCATTTATAACGCTGACGAAAAAGAATACTGATAAAAAAGCCTTATGCTAAGATGCTCTCTTAACATAAGGCTTTTGCATTTAGTGCAGTTTAAAATCAGGCTCGATAGTCTTTCTTATTTTCTTGAATTCCTCAACTGCTCCCGTAAGGTGTTCTCTTGTCTTTTCAAGTCCCTCAGCAGTCATATCCTCGTGGAATTCACAAACAAACTCATTAACATTATTGTAGCACTGCGTGCCGTACCACACCTGAGTAAAAAGCTCTTTTACAGCAGGCTTGTCATCCTCAGCAGGCTTATTTATCGGGGTTATGCGGTAGCTGAAATTTGTGTATAAGCTCCCTGTCCATATATTCTTCTGTGTGAAAAATGTTATCGTAGGCAGGTCAAAATATCCGTTGAGCATAGTAAATTTTCCTTTCCAAAACTCTTTTATGATATTATACAATACTTTTGTCTTTTTTTCAATAGCTTTGTTTGTTTTTAATCTGTTAAATAAATCACAGCATTTTATCAACTTAATTTATACCAAAATATGATATAATATTTAAGTATTTGTTTAGAAGGGGTTATGTTATGGCGGATCTATTAAAAACGATAGATGATTATGTATGGGGGCTGCCTCTTATCATAGCTATACTTGCCGTTGGTATACTTCTTACGGTCAGAGTAAAGCTGATACAGATCTTTCATCTCCCAAAAGCATTTTATTATATGTTCAAAAAGGAAAAAGGCGGCGGCGGTGAGATCTCGGGATTTGCAGCCTTGTGTACTGCATTGTCTGCTACCATCGGCACCGGAAACATCGTTGGTGTCGCAACCGCTGTGGGAATACTTGCAGGCGGACCCGGAGCACTTTTCTGGATGTGGTTCGCTGCTTTTTTCGGAATGGCGACTAAGTATGCCGAGTGTTTTCTGGCGATAAAGTACCGTAAGATCGATAAGGACGGTCACATTCTCGGCGGACCGTTTTATTACATAGAAAACGGAATGGGAAGCAAATGGCGCTGGCTCGCAAAGATCTTTGCATTTTTCGGTGCCTGTGTCGGTATTTTCGGAATAGGTACTTTCTCACAAATAAACGGTATAACCTCAGCGGTACAGAATTTCTTTGATAAGCAGCATGAAAACACCGTTACTGTTTTTGGAAATGAGTATACATTGTCGGTCGTTATTTCAGGTGCTTTGATAACTGTATGCGCAGCACTTGTTATTCTTGGCGGTATAAAGCGTATTTCGGGTGTGGCTCAGGTCATTGTGCCGTTTATGGCTATCCTTTATGCTGTTGCAGCTGTCAGCCTTATTGTTATAAACGCACAAAAGCTCCCCGGAGCATTCGGAATGATCTTTAAAAGCGCATTCAATTTAAGATCGGTCGCAGGCGGAACCATCCCTATGATGTTCATGTCAATGCAAAAGGGCGTTGCACGAGGTATCTTTTCAAACGAGGCGGGACTTGGCTCTGCACCTATCGCAGCAGCCGCTGCACAGACAAAAGAGCCTGTAAGACAGGGACTTGTTTCTATGCTCGGTACATTTATAGATACTATCGTTATCTGTACTATGACAGGACTTGCTATCGTTATGATGGGCAGCTATGAAGCTATAAATCCCGTTACAGATAAGCCTTTTGAGGGCGTTGAGGTCACAACTCATGCATTCCAGAACGGATTCTCGTTCATGCCAAGCTCCGTTCCTGCGTTCGTGCTGATGATCTGCCTTGTGTTCTTTGCGTTTACAACGATTCTTGGCTGGAATTATTACGGGGAGCGATGCATTGAGTATCTCTTTGGCGGTAAAATGAAAGTTGTCGGGGCTTACAGGTATCTGTATATCCTTGCGATCGCAATCGGTCCTTATATGACCGTTTCTGAAGTCTGGACCATTGCAGATATTTTCAACGGGCTGATGGCTGTTCCTAATCTTATCGCATTAGTATCACTCAGCGGAGTCGTCTCAAAGGATACTGCCCTGTATGTTAAAAAGCTCAAACGTTCAAGCCGGATACGAAAGCTCGCTAAAAAGGGGATAGCATAATGTTCCTTGAAACACCAAGGCTTATTCTTCGTCCGTCGGAACTCAGCGATGCAGAATGCCTTTTTGAATATGCCAAAGATCCCGATGTAGGTCCAATTGCAGGCTGGCATGAGCATAAAAGCGTTGAAGAAAGTCGTGAGGTCATCAGATTTGAGCCTTGCTGTCATTGCGATAGCAAGGCTTTGTTGTTATTTAAAGTGTTCAAGCAGAAATTTTGCAACTCCGTCATCGTTGTTTGAACCGATGATACCGTCAGAAAAGTGCTTAATCCGTTTATCTGCATTTTGCGGTGCGTATGCTTTGTCAGCTGTATCCATCATCTCATAATCGTTAATGCTGTCTCCGAAAGCAACTATCTCATCACAGCCTGTCATTTTAGCGAGTTCTTTTACTGCTTTGCCTTTTGTAGCGCCCTCAGGCATGATCTCCAGCCATTGTTCACCTGTGTAGATATCGCTTTGATAAATGCATCGGTATATGTCTTTGTATTTATCAAAATAGCTGCCAAGCCGCACTGCCTTATCAATACAAGTAAAATAGAATATCTCACCATCAAACAACGCCTGTATATCAGTGACCGCTCGCTCACGTTTGTCACCTCTGCGTGTTTGGATAAAAATGTTTTGTTCATAACTCATAAGCTCAGGTATATATGAAAATGTTTCATTACCGTCAATTATAGAATATACTATCGGGTAAATACCGCCCTCGATAAGCTCACTGAGTATCGTAACAGCTTGATGACGTGAAAAAGAATGGCTTTGCAGTATCTGTCCGTTGGTGCCGTTGACGATAAATGTACCGTTGTAAACTATCACAGGAAGTTCAATGAATAGACCTTTTGTGACTTTTGAAGCTGTCGAGTACGAACGTGCAGTCGCATAGGTGAACATCATCCCTTGTGATATCAGTGTGTTTATTATGCTGTTTGTGGTTTTGCTTGTAGATTGCTCGCTGTTTAAAAGTGTTCCGTCGAGGTCTGAGATATAAAGTGTTTTCATTCTATCACCCGTTTTGATTATACATTACCGGTTTCGGACTGTCAACACATAAGTTAAGAAAATTGCTATTGAAAAAAATACAAATGTGTGTTACAATTATAATGTAATAATAAACCGAAAGGATCGTTTGATATGACTTATAAGGAAAACTTTATCAAATTCATGGTTGAATGCGGAGTGCTCACTTTTGGTGATTTCACACTCAAAAGCGGAAGAAAAGCACCATATTTCGTAAATACAGGTAATTATAAGACCGGTGCCCAGCTTGCCAGACTTGGTGAATTCTATGCTGAGTGCATAAATGAGAACGGCATTGACGTTGAAACACTTTTCGGACCTGCATATAAGGGTATCCCGCTTGCAGTTTCCGCTTCTGTTGCACTTTATAACAAGTACGGCAAAGAGGTCAGCTACTGCTTTGACAGAAAGGAAGTCAAGGATCACGGTGAGGGCGGAATGTTCGTAGGCAAATCCCTTTCAGACGGCGAAAAGGTCGTTATAATCGAGGACGTTATGACCTCGGGTAAAGCGCTGCGTGAAGTTATGCCCAAGCTCACATCGGCAGCAAAGGTAAACGTAACAGGCATGGTAATTACCGTTGACAGAATGGAAAAAGCTCTTGACAGCGAGCTTTCAGCTGTTGAGCAGGCATATAAGGATTTTGGCGTAAAGGTGTATTCTATCGTAAATATCAACGATATAATCGATGCTATCAAAAACGGCGTCGTTGAAGGAAGCGAGTATCTTGATAAGATGCTTGAATACAGAAACACCTATGGTGTAAACAACAAGTGATTTAGTTACAATTTGAAAACATTTGTAACGTTTTTGTAGCTATATGTAACTTATCTGTTGTTGAAGTTTACAGGCATCGTGTGTATAATATTAGTTGTAGAACAAAAAAAGGAAAAAGAATGAACACTAAGATTAACACTCTTAGCTCGTTTCATCCTCTCCAAAATTTTTACACAAGCAAAAGGTAGCCGATCGGCTGCCTTTTTGTTTTCTAAAAATAATTGTCTGTGCTCTTGCAATTGTTTGAAGAATGTTGTATAATTATTTTGTGTATTAAATTCAAGGGAGAGCTTTTAATGGCTAAAAGAAAAAAGAGAAAAGGCAGATATCGCATAGACCTTATGATAATAATGAGTATACTTATATTGATACTGTCATTTTGCGCATATATGGGCAATACCTCGCTTGAGGATGTGCTTGACAGCAAGTATCCCAACGGGATAGTGCTGCATAAGGATAGTAAAGATAAAACCAGTGATAGTTCCTCTGCACAAACACAGCAGACGACCGAAACTACCGCTGATACCCAGCATACTTCGCAGCAGACCGAGCAGACTACTCAGCCTGTGCAGCAGGGCGAACAGTCTCAGCAAACTCAGCAGGCACAGGTGCAGCAGGGTGAACAGGTAACTACCGCTGCTATGCAATAGCTTTTCGACATATATCAGGACCGTATTTATGCTAACGTGTAAATGCGGTCTTTTTTTCTATTGATTTTTTAAAGCAAATGTGCTATAATTTTCTAAACAGAAGTAAAAATTTTTAGGAATAATAACAAATGAGGTGATAATGTGTATGATGTAGCAATTATTGGTGCGGGCGCAGTAGGCTGCGCTGCGGCAATGGAGCTTAGTAAATATGAGCTTTCTGTTTGTGTAATAGAAAAAAACAGCGATGTATGTGAGGGTACTACCAAAGCCAACAGCGCTATCGCTCACGCAGGATTTGATGCTAAACCGGGTACATTAAAAGCAAAGCTGAATGTAAGGGGCAGCAAGCTCATGGGTGAGCTTGCTGAGAAGCTCGATTTTGCGTATAAACAAAACGGTGCAATGGTGCTGTGCTTTGATGAGAATGATATCTCAGGGCTTGAAGAGCTGAAGAAAAGAGCCGAGCTTAACGGAGTGCAGGGCGTAAGCATTATAACAGGTGATAAGGCAAGAGAGCTTGAACCTTCGCTTACCGATTCTGTCTGTGCTGCGCTGCTTGCTGAAACCTCTGCTATAATCTGTCCCTTTGAGATGACGCTCGCCTTTGCGGAGAATGCTTGTGAAAACGGCGTGGTTTTCAGGCTTTCAAGCCGTGTTGAAGGCATAAGCAAGAGCGATAAAGGCTTTGTTATAAAAACATCCACAGGAGAGGTCACTGCTTCGATTGTTATAAATGCCGCAGGCCTTTATGCCGATGAGATACACTCTATGGTCAGCAGTACTCCGCTTGGCATAACTGCCCGCAGAGGTGAGTATCTCCTGATGGATAAAGCCGCAGGAGGTGCCGTGAGCCGCACGATATTCCAGCTGCCGACTAAAATGGGCAAGGGCGTGCTCGTTACGCCTACTGTCCATGGCAATCTGCTTGTCGGACCTACCGCTGATAATATCGAGGATAAGGACGATGTGTCAACAACATCAAAGGGCCTTGGCGATGTAAAGGCAAAGGCATCGCTTTCTGTAAAGAATATTCCGTTTGGTAAGGTGATAACCAGCTTTTCAGGTAACCGTGCGGTTGGAGATACGGGCGATTTCATCATTCAGCAAAGTGATGTCAAAGGCTTTATAGACGCCGCAGGTATCGAATCACCGGGGCTTACAAGTGCTCCTGCTATCGGGGAGTATCTGTGCGAGATAGTTTCCGGCATAACAGAGCTGAAACCAAAGAATAATTATAAGGATACACGAAAGGGTATCGTTCATTTCAATTCGCTTTCATACAGTGAGCGTAATGAGCTTATTAAGAAAAACGCTGCATACGGTAAAATAGTCTGCCGCTGTGAAACAGTTACCGAGGGCGAGATACTTGATGCTATCAACAGACCTCTTGGTGCAACGACTCTTGACGGCGTAAAAAGACGTACAAGAGCAGGAATGGGCAGGTGCCAGGCGGGATTTTGCTCACCCGTAACGATGAAGCTGCTTGCGGAAAAGCTCGGCATAAAGGTTGAACAGGTGCGCAAAAACG
This sequence comes from Ruminococcus sp. UBA3767, assembly GCA_002371625.1. Lineage (GTDB taxonomy): Bacteria > Bacillota > Clostridia > Oscillospirales > Ruminococcaceae > Hominimerdicola. The sequence continues at coordinate 60,689 of DFFV01000091.1, read as the reverse complement.
GCGTATATGATACAGATAGGGGGCACTGCGATGAATAAATACGATCTTATAGTCATCGGAGGCGGTCCTGCCGGTATGGCTGCCGCAATTGCCGCAAAAAAAGCAGGCATAGATGATCTTGTTATACTCGAACGTGACAGCGTACTTGGCGGTATACTCAACCAGTGTATCCATAACGGCTTTGGCCTGCATACCTTCAAGGAAGAGCTCACAGGTCCTGAATATGCTGAAAAATATGCAGATATGGTCAGGCAGGAGGGGATACCCTTTGAGCTTGATACAATGGTGCTTTCTGTTGAGAAAATTCAGGACAGCGAACTTAAAGCAGTTACGGTCATAAGTTCAAAACTTGGTGTAGCAACGCTTACCGCTAAAGCAGTCGTTCTTGCTATGGGCTGCCGTGAAAGACCAAGGGGTGCGCTCAATATCCCCGGTACAAGACCGCAGGGCGTTTATACAGCAGGTACAGCGCAAAAACTGGTAAATCTTGAGGGTGCACATATCGGAAAAGAGGTAGTTATACTCGGCTCGGGCGATATAGGACTTATCATGGCAAGAAGAATGACTCTTGAGGGTGCTCACGTTGCGGCAGTTGCCGAGCTTATGCCCTATTCAAGCGGACTAAAAAGAAATATCGTCCAGTGCCTTGATGATTACGATATTCCGCTGCTTCTCAGTCATACGGTAGTAGATATCAAGGGCAATGAGAAGCTCGAAGGCGTATATATAGCTCAGGTCGATGATAACAGAGCTCCTATCGAAAGCACTAAAAAGTACTACCCCTGTGATACTTTGCTGCTTTCCTGCGGACTTATCCCCGAAAACGAGCTTACAGGCGGAGCAGGCATAAGCATTGATCCGAGAACAAACGGTGCACTTGTTAATGAAAGCCTTGAAACTGATATGCCCGGTGTTTTCTCCTGCGGTAATGTGCTTCACGTCCACGACCTTGTTGACTTTGTTTCAGAGGAATCTGCAAGGGCAGGCGAAGCTGCCGCAAAGTATATCAGACATGGCTTGGGCGAGGGCGGAAAGAGCATAGAGCTTAAAACAGGCAACGGCGTAAGGTATACGGTGCCCTGCAGGATAAATACCGCAAATGCGCCTGATCTGACACATATAAGATTCAGAGTAACTGATGTTTACAAAAATGTCAGTATCATTGTGAAGTCAGGGGATACAGAGCTGATAAGGAAAAAGTCTCAGATCCTGGTACCAAGTGAAATGGTAGATGTGATACTGAAAAAGGATAAGCTCTCATCGGCAAGTGATACGATAGAGGTATTTATAGAGGAGGTGGCTGAATGATAAAGGAGCTGACGTGTATCTGCTGTCCTATGGGCTGTGCCCTTAAAGCGGAGGTCGATACACAGGGTAACGTTATATCGGTAACGGGGAACACCTGCATAAGAGGCGAAAACTATGCCAAAAGCGAGCTGACCGCTCCGGTCAGAACAGTCACAACTACAATGATAAGCAAAAGCGGCACACCAATACCTGTTAAAACCAAAGACCCAATCCCCAAGGAAAAGATATTTGAAGTGGTAAAAGCGATAAAATCCATTTCTCCCGGGCTTCCTGTAAGAATGGGAGATGTTATGATAGCAGACGTTTGTTCAACAGGAGTTGATATCGTAGCAGCAAGAACAATTAAATAAGTAAAGGGGGAGCAGCTGATGAATATTGCAAGTATCGTTGTTAATAAGCAGAGCAGTATAAGGATAAATGCTTCAAGAACGCTCTATTTTGATCCCTTTGAGCTTCCTGACGAAAAGCATGATGCCGATATAGTGTTTATAACTCACGAGCATTACGATCATTTTGCACCCAGGGAGATAGAAAAGGCTGCGAATGAGAAGTCTATCTATGTTGCACCAAGAAGCATGAAAAACACACTGCTCAAGCTGGGAACACCTGAGGATAGGATATATTCAATGGTCCCAGGGCAGACAGCCATAGTTTCAGGGATCCATATCCACGCTGTTGCGGCATACAACCACACAAAGCCATTCCACCCGAAGAATAACGGCTGGCTGGGCTATGTAGTTGATATCGACGACAGTAAGGTGTATATCTGCGGTGATACCGATGATACCCCCGAAGCAAGAGCGGCAAAGTGCGATATAATCTGCGTGCCTATCGGCGGAACGTATACAATGGATGCCGCTCAGGCAGCCGAGCTTGTGAATCATATCAAGCCAAGGATCGCTGTACCCGTCCATTACGGCTCGGTAGTAGGAAAGCCAAAGGATGCGGATACCTTTGAAGCTAAGGTGGCAAATAACATTCCCGTGTGCAGAAAACTGTTCTTTTAAATAGTAATAACAACACAAAAACGGCAGATATCTCGTTGAATGAGGTGTCTGCCGTTGCTATTTTGTGTAAGAGCAACAAGAAAACGGCGTAAATATGCGTTTTGTCAATTCACTATTGTGATGATATCAGAAGTGGGAAACTCAAAAAAATCAAATTTTTTCAGCTATAAAGCATATTTGCTTTATACCCCAAATGAAAACTAAAATCTTTTGTTGCTGCAAAGAACAATATCAAATCTGAAAATATTTTATTCATAATCGGCTATAATTGAATTGGTTTAGCAAACAAACAAGCGTAAAATAAGGATTTTAGCTGTAAAGCAAAATACTTTATGTACCATTTCGCAAAAACTGCGCTGTAAAGTAAAATCACTTTATGAAAAATGCTGAAAAATCATTTGAAACGACTGCGAAATTGCCTTTTTATGTAAATTGTGCAAGCTGTACAAAATACCACCTGCCAATTTGTCAAAAAGCACATTGACAGGTCGGGATAAATACTATATACTTTGAATTGTTCAAAACGAACCACAAGATATTGTGGTCGGCTCAAAGAAACCTTGTTTGACATAAGTTATTGTTTACAGGTCGTGACGTGACAGAAAAATAATATATAAATAATATAATGATATGAAGTTTGTGGAGGAAGTTGTATGATCATCAAGATTAAAAAGCGTGACGGACGTAATGTTACGTTCAATATTGAAAAGATAGCTAACGCTATTTATAAGGCAGCTCAGTCCGTTGGCGGCTCCAATCAGGAAGAAGCGCTGGTGCTTGCGGGTAAAGTCGTTGATATGCTTATGGAGAAGAACCTTACCTCTCCTACCGTTGAGCAGATACAGGACTGTGTTGAGAAGGTGCTTATAAATGAAGGTCACGCTTCTACTGCAAAGGCATATATCCTTTACAGATCTGAAAGAACTCGTGCAAGAGAGATGAATACAAGGCTTATGAAGGTCTACGAGGACCTTACCTTCAAGTCCGCCAAGGATTCCGATCTTAAGCGTGAAAATGCCAATATCGACGGCGATACCGCAATGGGAACCATGCTTAAATACGGTTCTGTCGGCGCTAAAGAGTTCTATGAGATGTATGTTCTTGATCCTGTTCATGCAAAAGCACACGCTGAGGGCGACATTCATATCCATGATATGGACTTTTATACCCTTACTACGACCTGTACTCAGATAGATCTTACTAAGCTGTTCAACAAGGGCTTTTCTACCGGACACGGTCATCTGAGGACTCCTAATGATATTTCCAGCTATGCTGCGCTTGCTTGTATAGCTATCCAGTCTAATCAGAACGATCAGCACGGCGGTCAGTCTATCCCTAAGTTCGATTATGATATGGCTGTCGGTGTTGCCAAGACGTTCAGACACAGATATCGTGACAACGTTCACAGAGCGCTCAACCTGCTCGGTGGATTTGATAATTCGCAGGCGATCGCTAAAAAGCTCGTTGATCAGCTTGAAGAAAAGGGCTTTGTTCCTACGCTTGCAAATGATAACGGCTATCAGGATGCCGAGGCAAAGCTGCTTGTGCAGATAGTTGACGCTCCAACTGTCAAGAAAATACAGAATTTTGCATATAAGACCTCTGTCAAGGAGACTGACAGAGCTACATATCAGGCTATGGAAGCACTTATCCATAACCTCAATACAATGAATTCCCGTGCAGGTGCACAAACACCATTCAGCTCCATAAACTATGGAACCGATACCTCTATCGAGGGCAGAATGGTAATAAAGAATGTTCTGCTTGCTCAGGAGGCAGGTCTTGGCAACGGTGAAACACCTATTTTCCCGATACATATCTTCAAGGTCAAGGAGGGTATAAACTTTAACCCTACAGATCCTAACTATGATCTGTTCAAGCTCGCTTGCAGAGTTTCTGCTAAGCGCCTGTTCCCGAACTTCTCGTTTATCGATGCTCCGTATAATCTTCAGTATTATAAAGAGGGCAATCCCGATACCGAGATCGCATATATGGGATGCAGAACAAGAGTTATCTCAAATGCGCACGATCCTTCAAGAGAGATCGTCACAGGCAGAGGAAACCTGTCGTTTACCTCTATCAATCTTCCAAGACTTGGTATTAAAGCCGATAAGAATATCGGCAAGTTCTTTGACAGCCTTGATGAGATGATGCAGCTCTGCATAGATCAGCTCAAGCACAGATTCAAGATCCAGTGTATGAAGAAGGTCAAGAATTACCCGTTCCTTATGGGACAGGGCGTCTGGATCGACTCTGAGAAGCTCTCTGAGGACGATACCGTTGAGGAAGTACTCAAGCACGGTACACTTTCCGTTGGCTTCATCGGTCTTGCTGAGTGCCTTGTGGCTCTCACAGGCAAGCATCACGGTGAGGATGAGGAATCAAGAAAGCTCGGACTTGAGATAATCACTCGTATGCGTGCAAGAATGGATGAGGAGACCAAGAGAACAGGTCTTAACTTCAGCCTGCTTGCAACTCCTGCCGAAGGTCTTTCGGGACGCTTTGTCAAAATGGATAAGCAGCGTTACGGTGTGATAAAGGGCGTTACCGACAGAGATTATTATACCAACTCTTTCCACGTTCCTGTTTATTTCCACATCAATGCTTTTGAAAAGCTCAGGATCGAAGCACCTTATCATGCGCTCACTAATGCAGGTCACATCAGCTATATCGAGCTTGACGGTGATCCGCTCAACAACCTTACCGCCTTTGAAAAGGTCGTAAGATATATGAAAGAAGTAGGCATCGGCTACGGCTCGATCAATCACCCTGTCGACAGAGATCCGGTCTGCGGATTTACAGGAATTATCGGCGATAGATGCCCACGCTGCGGCAGAACTGAAGCTGAACACAGCAAGACCTGCCACGAAAGAATACCACGCCTCAAAGCATAGTCAAGTGCTCTCTTTAGGGCTTCGTTTCAAGTCAAGCCGAAACGAAGCCCTGCTTTTTTAACTAAAGGAGGAAATAATATGAAGCTTCGAATTGCAGGCATCGTTGCTGAATCTATCGTAGACGGTCCCGGATTCAGATATACGATTTTTACACAGGGCTGTCCTCATCACTGTGAAGGCTGCCACAATCCGCAAACACACGATTTTAACGGCGGAACTCTCGTTGATACCGATGATCTTTTCAACGAGATCATAAAGGATAAGCTGCTTGACGGAGTTACATTCAGCGGCGGTGATCCTTTTTGTCAGTGCAAACCGCTCACAGAGCTTGCCCGTAAGATAAGGGCGTACAACGGTTTTGCCGTTCCGCTCAATATAATCTCTTACACAGGGTATACCTACGAATACCTTATAGCAAACGCAAACGAGGAAAACGGCTATATGGAACTGCTCAAAGAGCTTGATTATCTCGTTGACGGTCCGTTTGTGCTGGCTAAAAGGAGCCTTGAGCTGAAATTTATGGGCAGCTCAAACCAGCGCTTTATCGACGTAAAACAGTCGCTTGAACAGGGCAGAGCAGTCGTTGTTGAGCCTTATTGAGCCGTACAGCGATAACAAATAAGCATAGCAGGCTATTTGCAACAGGTATTTGTAATAAGCCTGCTTTTGTGTTATACTTTTATCATAGAATCATAAGGAGGTCTGAAAAATGCTCGGAAATTTTGTTTATCACAACCCAACAAAGCTCTATTTTGGTGAAGGCTCTTTGAGCTATCTCAAGGACGAGCTTGCTAAATACGGCAAAAATGTTCTGCTTGTGTATGGCGGAGGCTCTGTTAAAAAGAACGGTATATATGATAAGGTAATGTCTGCACTTGATGAGTGCAGTAAAACTGTAACCGAGGTCTCGGGTGTAATGCCGAACCCGACGGTTGAAAAGCTCAACGAGGGCGTAAGCATTGCAAAGCAAACGCCTCCCGATCTGATCCTTGCACTTGGAGGAGGATCTGTCTGCGATTATTCAAAAGCGCTTTCGGTCTCCGTTTATTGCAGCGATGATCCGTGGGAAAAGTATTATATCCGCTTTGAAGAGCCCGACTGCAAAATAATCCCTGTCGGCTGTATACTTACAATGGCAGGCACAGGCTCTGAAATGAACGGCGGAGCAGTGATTACCAACCACGCTGCCAAGCTGAAGATAGGACACGTTTTCGGCGATGAGGTAATGCCGAAGTTCTCAGTGCTCGATCCGACATTTACAATGACGCTTCCCAAGTATCAGATGACAGCAGGTATCTACGATATAATGAACCATATCTGCGAGCAGTATTTCTCGGGTGATGACGATAACACGAGCGATTATATCAGCGAAGGTCTTATGAGGTCGCTCATAGTTTCAAGCAGAAAAGCTGCTGCCGATCCAAAGGATTACGAAGCTCGCTCCAATATCATGTGGACAGCGACATGGGCGCTCAACACTCTTGTTTCAAGGGGCAAATCTACCGACTGGATGGTGCACATGCTCGGTCAGGCTGTGGGCGCTTATACCGATGCAACTCACGGAATGACACTTGCCGCAGTTTCACTTGCGTATTACAGATATATAATGCCTTACGGCTTAAAGAAATTCGCTCGCTTTGCTGCAAATGTTTGGGATATAGATACAGCAGGAAAGACCGATGAGCAGCTTGCCGAAGCAGGTCTGAACGCAATGGAAAGCTGGATGAAGGAATTAGGGCTTGTAATGAACATAACCGAGCTTGGAGCTGATAAGGATATGATAGAGGGCATTGCCGATGCCACACTGATCCTTGATGGCGGCTACAAAAAGCTCGACCGTGACGAGATAGTTGATATTCTTACCGCAAGCCTCTGATATGATAATAATAAAAGACTGCATGGTTTATCTCAACCGTGCAGTCTTTTTTCTTTGTCAGTACAGGCAGCTTACAAACATCGAGCTGAAGCGCTTGAAAATATCGAGCTTAGGCTTTACTGTGTTGTTTGCTATGTCCTGCATATAATCGTATGTCTGCTGTGCGCTGTCGTCTGAGAGCGGCTTGTTGCTCATATAAGCTCTCTCAGCGGTTTCAAACATAAACTGAAGCTTTTCGCTTATGTCTATATCCATACCCTGCAGCTGTTCGTTGAGCTTTGCGCAAAGCTGCATATCGGTTATGTTGTCGCCTGCATCAATGCCCAGCAGCTCAAGATATTTCACCGTGTACCTGATGATATTCTGAACACGTTCTTTGTTCTCGCCGTCAAGGCAGTTGGTCTGCATAGTTTTTATGGAAAGTATCCTTCGCAGAACAATTACCCCGATAAAGAAGAATATGAACAGTGTAATGAACAGCATCATGCTTGTTCCACTCAGTCTTCCGACCGCTGCTCCCGATGAAGTATTGTCACCCGATTCAATCGGCATCGGAACACCGCTCACGTTGCTGTTTGTGCCGCCTCCGCTGTTATTTCCGGGCGTAACAGTGCTTGCAGCGCTGCTGTCATCAGGTGATGAACTGCTCTGGTCGGGTGCCTGCGAGCTTGATGAAGGATCTGCTGTGCTGCTTGAAGATGAACTTTGATCTGCGACCGATATCGTGCTGTCGGGCAGAGAAGAGCTTACTTCCGACGAACTGTCAGGCTCTGAGGAGCTGTCAGGCAGACTGCTGCTTTCATCAGGCTTGCTCTCATTCGGATTCTTTTCATTGGGATCCATATTAGGATTATCATTGACATATCCGGGAGTGAACTCGGTGCAAACCCAGCCGAAATCTTCAATATATACCTCGGTCCAGGCGTGAGCGCACTTGTCGGGAACTTCAACGGTTATCGTTTCATCGCTTGTTTTGCTCATTCCGGGCAGAACAATGTAGCCCTCAACATATCTTGCGCCAAATCCGAACTTTCTCATCAGCTGAACACCTGCTGAAGCAAAATATGAGCAATAGCCCTTTTTCTGTTCAGAGAGGAAGTAGTCAACAAAATCTCTGTCATCGGGAGTTTTGCCGGGCTCAAGCGAGTATTTGTAATTATCCCTGAAATACTTGTTTATAGCGTAAATAACGTTGCTGAATGTCCTGTCTCCGTGAAGATACTGCTGGTCTATCTCCTTGTAAGCCGCCTGAAGTCCCGGTGAATCGGTTACATCACGGTAGTTATCCTTTACGAATTTATCGTATTTTTTCAGGCTGTTTGCAGGTATAGTGCTGTTTACTTCATAGAAAACATTCTTGTCTGCTATATTGTTTCGTGTAACGTTGTAGTTGTAAGAGTTCGGCTTTTTGTAGCCGATAGTATATTCCTTTGTGCCCAGCTTAACGTATGAATCAAAGTACGGGCGCATCTTGAAGTCGTTTTTCTGCCTGTTATTCGTATAGTATGAACCATAAGGCGCATAAACGAATTTTCTGCTTGCACCCTTGACATTTACATCTATCTCCTCATCTACCGTGTAATCAGCCTCACCGTTAGCCGCAAGGAAATTAGTCAGGTCGGTTATCTCAAAATATCCCACATCCTGCGGACTTATGCCGAAATCATCAAACTCCTTTGCAAATTCCTCATCTTCATATTCGATAGGATCCCACTTATTATCCTTGTATTTTCCTGCAACATATCCACGCAGATACATTGTTTCGCTCAGCGGCTTGGTCGTTACCTCAAGAGCAGTTGTGCCGTTAAAGCTGATGCCATCGGTGTCACCGAGCCTTCCTCCGTTAGTTCCGCCGACCGATTTTGTACCGAAAAAGTCAAACCCGCCATCGTAATCTGCAAAAAGGCCGCCCAGGTCTTCAAGCGTGAAGTTGTTGACAAAGTTGGTTATTTTTCTTCTGTAGCTGTCAACTCTCTCCGAGCGCTCGTGCCCGAAAAGATTTGAAAGTGCGATTATAACTATGAATAAAGCAGCACATAACAGTGCAACAAAACCGGATAATGTGAAAAACGCCTTTGATTTTTCTTTTTCATTAGTCAGATAATAAGTCTGTTTTTTCTCGTGAACTGCAAAAATGTTTCTTCTGCCAGCACGGTTGGTTCGCTGGTTTATCGAGTGGAGCGATATCAGCAGTATCCAGCCGCCGACAAGTATCGTTACGCTCAGTGTAGGAGCTTGCCAGCCCCAGTACATTCCCAGCTCAAACAAAGGGAAAGTGGCAACGAACAGCATCGGGAAATCTATCCTGAAAACGCAGGCAAACGTTATTATAACGCTGACTATCGAGGCAAGAAAATCCAGAAAGAACGATGCAAGCTCGGGGTATAACGCCTTGCTTATGCCGCTCAGGCTGCTCCCGAGTATACCGCTTGGCTGCTTGGCGTGTTCAAGATATAAAGCCGCCGTGCTTAAAAATCCGTTGTAAATATCCTGATAGTTGAATATAAAAAATATTATGTATATCGTCAGAAAAACCGCACCTATCGCTTTTATGCCCTGGTTTTTCGATCTGATAACACAAAGCAGTATCACCGGGATAGTACAGCAAAAAAACAGCGCCGCATAATCAGTATTTTGAACTATGAATGCCGAGAACATCGTCATAGTTGCAAAGCTGAGTATAACAGCCAGCAAGGCTCTTGCTATATCGAAATAAACAGATTCGTGAGCCTTGGTGTATCTCATTGCAATGTCATTGCCGAAGCATACGCCGTTGCTGCTAATAAATCCGTTGTCTATTCTCGCTTTGTTTCTTTTCTTTTTCATCTTATAACTTCTCCGAAGAAACTAAAATACTATATCATTAAATGACTGTGCGACCTGATTTCTGCTGACAGGTATTATAACAGCGTTGTCCGAAGGTGGTTCGGGCAGCTGCATATTTGCAGCAAAAGGTATCGCAAATGAAAATCTTGAAGCGTAGCCCGAGTTCACGATGCTGTGCATCTCATCATCGCTCAGCTTTTCCGAAACTATTATCAGGTGTCCGCATACAGCCTTGTCAATATCATCGTAAAACGGATAAATGTCCTTTTGCTCATCGTGATAAGTCTTTGACTTTATCAGCATATCCATGCAGTTGTAATGGTCATCTTCGTCCCTTATGTTAATGCTTTCACAGCTGCTGCTCCTGCTATCGAACCATTCTATCGTGTGTGCCACATTTTTTTCTGTCAGCAGCATGGATATAGCGGCAACGCTTGATATCATCGCATCATAGCTGTCTGCGTTATTTGTGTTCAGGTTAACAAAAATATGTATCGCATAAGTAGTCATAAGAGAATAGTCCTTGACCATTATCTCATCCTGCTTGGCCGATAGCTTCCAGTGTATCCTGTTGGGCTTGTCGCCCTCGATATATTGGTGAATATCGAATATCTGCGATGGATCATCGCCTTTTTTATCGGGAGAGTATTCGTCCGTTTCAATTCCAAGCCCCGTGTAATCGGTAACTATGTTTTCCATTCTTATGTAAGGCGGAAGAATAAATATAACGCAGTCCTTAAGTGTGTTCTTATTGTCCCTGCCTCTGAGCCTTAGCTTGAAAAGCCTTAGTATATCGTAAACACGGCAGCGCTTTATCTTCATATTTATCGAACCCAGATGAAGCGAAGCGACATTGAGCGTCATCAGCTGGTTCTCTTTGGGAAGTATCGGGGTGTATATCTTTGTAGCATTGCTTCCCGATCCGACAGCACTGCAATGCTCAATGATTATCTCAAGATTTGCAACAGGGAACAGCGTTGGGTTTTCGACCTTTATCTGCGGGTGAACTATACCTTGCCCCGAGGTCTGCAAAACAGGTGATGCAAAGCTGACCTTGATCTTTCGTGAAAGATAAAGGTTTATACCCAGCAGAACTGTCGGCAGCGTGATAAGAAATACCATCAGATAAAACGAGAAAACACCGACATACATGATATAGAATAATACCGATATAGCAACCAGTATCAAGTAAACAAAAAGCATTTGTTATCCTTTCTTATCTTTTATCTGTTTATCCTTGGCACCTGCACACCCGAGATCACGCTTTGCAGTATCTGTGCGTGAGTCAGTCCGTTCAGCTTAGCCTTTGATTCAAATACCAGTCTGTGCATAACAACGTCTTCAAAGCAGTAAAGCACATCATCGGGGATTACATAATCTCTGCCTTTTAAAAGAGCGGTAGCCTTGCATATCTTCAGCAGTGCGATAGAACCTCTCGGGGATAGGCCGAGCTTAATGTAGTTGTTGTTTCTCGTAGCATTTGAGAGTGAAGCGATGTAACCAAGCACTTCATCGGAAACGTAAATATCATCAACAGTTTTCTTTGCCTGTATAATATCGGTTTTAGTCACAACACCATTCACCGCATCGGTGGAAACATTGGTGTTTTTTGATTTGAGCATATTTATCTCACTTTCAAACGATGGGTAGCCCATAGTCAGCCTTACAAGGAATCTGTCAAGCTGCGATTCGGGAAGATTCTGTGTTCCTATCGAGCCCATCGGGTTCTGTGTAGCGATAACTATGTAGGGATCGGGCACCTTGTGTGCAACTCCGTCAACTGTAACTCTGCCTTCTTCCATTACCTCCAGCAGAGCAGACTGTGTCTTTGAAGATGTCCTGTTTATCTCGTCTGCAAGGAACAGGTTAGTCATCGCAGCGCCTTCCTTGTATCTGAATTCATGCGTGTCCTTGTCAAGTACAGAGAATCCCGTAACGTCCGAAGGAAGAACGTCCGGTGTGAACTGCATTCTCTTGTAATCAAGCGAAAGTGCTTTGGAAAGGGCAATAGCAAGCGTAGTTTTGCCGACGCCCGGTATATCCTCTATAAGAATGTGACCGCCCGCAAGGATAGACAGCAGTACCTTAACGATAATGTCGTCCTTACCTATAACAACCTTTCTGACTTCGTTGATAACACTTTGTGAAAAAGCAAGCACTTTTTTCTGTTCAGCATTAAGTTCATTAACCATATTTGTTTTTCTCCCTGTCATTTTCGATTTTTAAATACATACTTATATTATTATATCACAATGCACCATATATTGCAATAGTAAAAAGCAAATGCTTTTAACATTTTATTGTGAGAATATTATGCCTTTTGCACTCATATTATCTTATAGGACAAGATAAGGCGGTGCATGAATGAACACGATAAACAGGCTCGAAGAAGTAAAAAAATACCTTTCGCCACGCATTTGTGCGGTGATATCTTCTGTTGAACGCTATGAACTTGAAAGAATAAGCGAGATACGTTTAAGGCTTGGCAGAAATCTGACGCTAAGCGCTTTTTCAAAGGAGTTTTTTCTCTCTCAAAGCGGCACATTGAGCAATTCCTGCGAAAGCGCCCTTGAAGTTACAAAAGAGGATATCGAATATACCTATCGTCTTGCATTAAAGAACTCAGTCCACAGCTTTCAGCGTGAGATATCACAAGGGTACATAACCGTCAGCGGCGGCAGCAGGATAGGATTTTGCGGTACTGCCGTAAAAGAGAATGATACTTCTCACAGCGTAAAGACATTGAAGGATATAAGCAGCATAAATATCAGGCTCGGCCGTGAGGTGAAAGGCTGTTCAGATAAGCTGTTTTCCGCCTTGTTCACCGAGCAGCCTTCAAGCCTGCTGCTTATAGGACCGCCTTGCAGCGGAAAAACCACTGTTTTGAGAGATATCGCAAGGCGTGTAGGGAACGAATACACCACAAGTATCGTTGATGAGCGCAATGAGATAGCTGCCGTCTATAACGGCAAGCCGCAGAACGATATTGGCTCAAAGACTGATGTGTTTTCCTCTTATTCCCGTTTCGACGGCATAATGACAGCGGTCAGGGTAATGTCGCCGTCATATCTGATCTGTGATGAGATAGGCAGCAGGGAAGACTACAAAGCCCTTGAATACGCACTTTGCAGCGGAGTCAAGCTGATAGCTTCCTGCCACAGCGCTTCAGCCGAAAGGGCAGCGCAAAAGCCTGTTATACGCAAGCTGCTCAAAATGAAAGCATTTGAAAGCTACGCCGTCCTTGGCACAGGCATAAACTGCGGAAATTTAATTGACAGCGGCAGCTTTGACAAGCACCTTTCGGAGCATAAAAAATGCTTGCTGTAATTGGCACGGCACTGCTCGTTTTGTCAGGGGCGCTCTGCGGAAGACAATTAGGGAGCGTTTATCTGAAAAGACTTGAAATGCACAAAAAGCTGCTTATGCTTTATGAACATTCTGCTATCCTGTTTGAATACTCAATGCTTACGCTTGAGGAGCTTGTTCAAAGGCTTTCCTGTATCGGTGATCTTTCACAGCTTGATTTTCTTTATATCCCCGATAATCTCGTAGATACACGCTCTTATATTATTTCGGTTATAAAAAGCAAAAACCGGACAGGTTCGGACGAGTCGGAAAGAAATCTGCTTGACTTTTTCACTGCCTTTGGCACGAGCGATATAAATGGGCAGTGTGCTTATGCACGGCTTGCAGCTGAAAGAGAAAGGCGTGAACTTATCCGTGTTGAAGAAAGCTACAAAAAGCGCTATTGTGTTCTATGCAAGCTCGGCGCATTAGCAGGCGCTTTTGCCGCAGTAATGATGATTTAAAAGGAATGAAGCCAATGGATATAGATCTTGTATTCAAAATAGCTGCAATAGGTATTATCGTTGCTGTGCTGAACCAGCTGCTAAAACGTGCCGAACGGGACGAGCAGGCAATGATGACCACACTTGCAGGGCTTATCGTTGTTCTGTTTATGATAGTTAACCAGATAGGCAAGCTGTTTGATACTATCAAGAACATATTTGGACTGAACTGATGAATATTATATCTGTTTGCGGCTTTTGCATAGCCTCGGTAATTGCCTGCAAGGCGGTAGAAAGTGATAACAGGGAGATAAAGCAGCTGCTTGTTCTTGCAGTTTCTGTTCTGCTGTTCATTTCAGCCGCAGGCTTTATCTCACAGCTTTTGTCGGCTTTATCATCGCTGTTTGACTCGGCAAAGATCAGCGATGTATATATAAAAATAATTTTCAAGTGCCTTGGAATTGCGTACATATCAAAATTTGCCTCAGATTATTGTAAGGACTGCGGAGAGAATACTATTGCATCTCAGGTTATCCTTGTGGGAAAAATATCCGTCGTTGTAGTATCAATGCCTCTGCTCAAAGCGTTTACAGCACTTGTGAAAGGACTTATCGCCTGAAAATGAAAGATATATTAAAAAGGCTGTCAGCGATATTGGCAATGTTGATTTTTATGCTGTTTGCTGCGCCTGCCGCCTTTGCGCAGGAAGAAACGACAGATATAGATTCCATTACAAGCTCTATCCAGAAAAAGCTCACCGGCTCAGTCCCGCAGGATATAGGTAAAACACTTGAAGATGAGGGCATAAAAGCAGGCAAAGCCGAAGGACTTGGAAAGATCGAGCCAAAGGGTGTCATAGAAAAGGCAATTTCTTATTTTACAAGTGCCCTGCGTTCACCGTTTATCCTGCTTGGCAAAATGATAGCAGTAAGCCTGCTGGGAGTGCTTATACACTCTCTGTGCAATTCCGACGGCAGCTTTGAAAGGATACTTGAAATACTCTGTCTTATCTGCACCGTGATGATTATTACAGATTGCGTAAGAGACAGCCTTGTTACCGTAAAAGAATCCGTAAGTTCGATGAATACATATCTTGCTTCGTATCTTCCCGTATTTGCGGGAATAACCGTTGCAGGCGGGAACATAGTCGGAGCAAACGGCTACCTTGCTGTTATGCTGCTTGTCTGCGAGGGAATGGGACTTATTGCAACAAAAATACTGATGCCGTTTTTAAGCCTTATCCTCGGTATAACGCTTGTTTCGTGCCTTAATCCTCATCTTGACTTCAAGGACGTAGCTAACAGCATCAAAAAAGGTGTTATATTTTTGCTCGGTCTTATAATGACCGCTTTCACAGGACTTATGACCATTCAGGGCATTGTCGGCGCTTCTGCGGACAGTATCGCCTCAAAAGCGATAAAGTTCACAGCTTCGAGCTTTATCCCGTTTATCGGCAATTCCGTTTCGGAAGCGTATTCTACCGTTAAGGGCAGCCTCGGTATGCTCAGAACGACAGTCGGCAGTATAGGTATTATCGTGCTTGTGCTGATAATTGCAAAACCTTTGCTTTCTATCCTTGCTATCAAGTTTTCCGTGTTTCTTGCAAAGTTGGTCAATGATATATTCGGACAAAGCAAGAACTCGGCATTTCTCAGCAGTGTGAACTCTGTGCTTTCTATTGCAATGAGCATAATAATCGCCTACGCCCTTATATTTACTATCGCAACGACCGTGCTCATGATGACTGCATTCAATCTGGGAGGTTAAATGGATATAGTAAGATCTATGATCTATGCGGCTGCTGTTATAGGCGTTATAAGCACAGCAGCGGATATCTGCGCACCTGAGGGGAGTATGAAAAAGCAGCTTGATACCGTTGTCGGACTTGTGTTGATACTTGTCGTGGTTTCACCCTTTATGAACAGCGACTTCAGATTAAGGCTCAACGATATGTCTTTGAGCTATGACTCGACAGTTAAGAACGATATAGGCAAATACAGCAGCGAGACCATTCTTAAAGAGGTGGACAACAAAGTGGGGGAATATTTAAAAGAAAAACTCATGCAGAATAACATCGGCTGTTCTTGTGTTGTAATAAATGCCGAGCTTGATGAATATAATCAGATAGATATCAAAAAAGTAACAGTGACATCATCGGGAAACGCCGAAAAAATCAGAAATATAATCTCAAAGGAACTGCCAAAAGCACAAATCGTAGTAAACGCAGGTGACAACAGTTGATAAAAGCATTAAAACAACCGTTAAACAAGCTCTTTTGTTCAAAGAACTCACTCAGGCTGATAATAGCTCTTGGCATAGCAGGGATGCTGCTGATAGCTTTTTCAGGCAGCATTTTCGGGAATGAAAAAGAAAGCACCAAAGCGGAAAAGACAGATAAGAGAGCAACTGTCAGCGATGATGATAACGCAGATGATTTCAGGGAAAATGTAAAAGCCGAGCTTGAATATATCCTGAATAATATCGACGGGGTAAGCGATTGCAGTGTTATGCTTTCCATTGAAGGCACCCGGGAATACATTTTTGCAGAAAACACGCAAAGAGATCAGGAGTACAGCTCCAACGGTTCCAATGAAAGGACCGAAAACGAGATAATGATACTTGATAATACCGGCGATAAGCAGGCTTTACTAAGAAAAATAATCTATCCCAAGATCACCGGTGCAGTAGTTGTCTGTCGAGGAGGTGGAGATGTAACAGTAAAAGAGCGAGTAATCAAAGCTGTTTCAACAGCACTTGATCTGCCCTACGGCAAGATATGTGTCGAGGGCAAAAACTAAAAAAGAGAGGTAACCAGCAATGAAAAAACCAACACTTATCATCGGTAAAAAACAGATACTGTTAGCAGGAATAACTCTTGTTCTGGGATTGGCAATATACATCAACTATGCCTATTCTTCATCGGGCGGAAAGATAAAAGCTACTGATGTTGTAAAGAATCAGTCCGTAAATTACGGCGAAAGCCAGCTGGTCAGCAAGGATACCACTGCCCAGGGCGACTATTTTGCAAAGGCCCGTATCGACAGGACCACTTCAAGAGATGAGGCTATACAGACACTGAAAACGATAATCGGCGGCGGAGATGCAACAGAAGAAGAAAGAAAGACTGCATCTCAGCAGGCTCAGACAATGACAGGCCTTATGGAAACAGAGTCAAAGGTCGAAAGTCTTGTTAAAGCGGCAGGCTTTAAGGACTGCGTTGTTTACCTTGACGGCAAAAATGCCAATGTAGTTGTAAAAACCGAGGCCAAGGACGGATTGCTTGCAAGTGAAGCCGCCAAAATAAAGGATATCCTGCTTTCCGAGGTATCTGTCCCCAATGAGAATATCAGGATCTTCGATGTTACATAAACTGCGATTCAGCCTGTCTGTATAGTTCTGATTACAGATAATTACAGCAATTCTCGAAAAAGATCGATGCTCCTTGCAAAAAATCAGAAAAAACACTTGTAAGTTTCTATAAAATGTGTTATACTGATTATAATTATAGACGGAATACAGGTGCAGCCGGTCACCGCACCTGTTGTTCCCGATCATTTTAGCGATCTAATGTTGAAACAAGGAGGATCACAACTATGATAAAGAATAACGATACTGTTGAAAAATCTCTGCATATCAGCCAGGATGTTATCGCACAGATAATCGTCAACTGCATAAATGAGTCTGAAGGAGTTTATAGTGTAGCTCCAGTTATGAAAACACCAAGGCAGATCTGGCTCAAGCAGGAGAATTTCGGCAACATCCGTATAGGACTTGTTGATGATGTTATCTCCGTAACCATCGGGGTTATACTTGAAAAAGGCTCTAAAGCAGTTGCTGTATGCGAAGCAGTTCAGGATAAGGTAAAGAGTTCTATCCAGAATATGCTCGGTCTTACTGTTGCAAGGGTGAATATTAACGTGTGCGGTGTGCACATTGATGAAGATGCTGTCTGACTTTTGCTTTGCTGCAAAGGTCAGCTTTGTGCTGTATTGTGATAAATAAAGGATGTGTTTTTGTGTCGGCATCAAGACGACAGATCAGAGAGGCTGCGTTCCTGCTTTCATTTGAAAAGCTGTTTCGTGATGATCCTCTCGAGGATATTTTTGAAGCTGCCAGAGCAGTTGATGACTTTGATTTTGATGAAGAAGCTGAAAAGCTGGTCAGAGAAGTGTTTGACAAGGCTGATGAGCTTGACGCTATAATTGCGCAGTTCAGCGATAAAAGAGCAGTCAGCAGGATCCCGAAGGTAAATCTTGCTGTATTGCGTATTGCTATATATGAAGCTATGTACGATGACAGAGTACCTGTAAACGTTGCTATTAGCGAAGCGGTTTCTCTCACACAGAGCTATGCGCTGGCTCCTGACGTTTCATTTGTGAACGGTGTCCTCGGCTCATTTTCAAGAAGCCGTTTCAATAATGAATATACCGCAGATAATAATACCCAATGAGCATTTTTCTTGGGATAGATACAAGCAATTATACTACCTCCTGTGCTCTGTATGATACAGACACCTGTGAGGTAGTTTCGCTGAAAAGACTATTGCCTGTTAAAAAAGGCGAAAAGGGAATAAGGCAGTCTGATGCTGTTTTTCATCATACAAAGCAGCTCCCCGAGCTGATCGAACAGCTGCTCACTGAAAAAAAGGATATTGATGCTGTCAGCTGGTCGTGTGCACCAAGAAATGCACAAGGCTCATATATGCCGTGCTTTCTTGCGGGCGAGTCTGCCGCACGTTCTATCTGTGCAGCTCTTGGCATAAAAGGCTTTGCTACGCATCATCAGACGGGGCATATACTTGCAGCGTTATATTCTTGCAAAAGGCTTGATTTGCTCAAATCAAACAAGTCTTTTGTTGCTTTACATGTAAGCGGCGGCACTACCGATATGCTGCTGTGCAGACCTGATGAGCAAAGCGTACTTGATATCACGCATATTGGCGGAACGCTCGATCTAAATGCAGGACAGGCCGTTGATCGTGTTGGTGTTGCAATGGGAATTGATTTTCCTTGCGGACCTCAGCTGGAGATGCTTGCTGCAAAAAGCGAAAAGAGTTTTTCCGTAAAGCCGGTTATCAAGGGTAAAAGCTGCTGCCTTTCGGGACTTGAGAATATGTGCATGAAAATGCTCTCTGACGGCGCAGAGCCGTCTGATGTCGCACGTTTCTGCCTTGAATATATAGCATCCTCCATCAAAGCGATCACTTTATCTGCTCTTGATGAATTCGGCACGATGCCTGTTATCTTCGCAGGCGGCGTAATGTCTGATAAACTGATAAGAAATACTCTCTGTGAGATACCTGACAGCTGGTTTGCTGAGCCTGAGTTTTCGTGCGATAACGCTGTCGGCGTTGCATTGTTTGGCGCTGTAAAGAAAGGACTGGTGTAATGAGTTCGATATTGTCCGTTTCGCAGCTCAATAAGTATGTTGCTTTCAAGCTCAAGTCTGATGTCAAGCTCAAGGGTATATGTGTCAAGGGTGAAATATCAAACTTTACAGTAAATATCAAATCGGGACACGCATATTTTACTGTGAAAGATGCCGGTGCCTCGATCAAGGCTGTAATGTTTTCAAGCAGCCTGCAAAGAGTCAAAGCTCCGCTTTCCGATGGGCAAAGCGTTCTTGTAACGGGTAACGTTGAGCTTTATGAGGCAGGCGGCTCATATCAGATCGTTGTAACGGATGTCACTCCGCTTGGCAGCGGTCTGCTTCATGTACAAACTGAGCTTGTAAAAGAAAAGCTGCTTAAACAAGGCGTTTTTGATGAGGCATCAAAAAAAGCGATACCGCTGTTTCCAAGAAAGATCGCTATCGTTTCCTCGCTTACAGGAGCTGCGCTTCAGGATATACTCAATATTATCCAGCGAAGATTTCCTATATGTACTGTTTTGTTATTTCATACGCAGGTGCAGGGTGAAAAAGCTGCCGACAATATCAGGGATTCGCTTAAAAAAGCGGATTCCTGCGGAGCTGATACAATAATACTTGCTCGTGGCGGAGGATCGCTTGAAGACCTTATGCCGTTCAATACCGAGATCGCTGCTATCGCCGTGCATGAGTGTTCAACCCCGATAATCTCTGCTGTGGGACACGAAACCGATACAACTCTTGTCGATCACGCCGCAGACCTGCGTGCACCTACGCCTTCTGCAGCAGCCGAGCTTGCGACACCTTCAAAAGCTGAGCTTATCGGCGCAGTTGATAGTTTAAAGTCGTCTCTTGACAGAACATTTGATGCTAAACTTAACGGCCTTTCGTCGGAGCTTCAACGCATTTCTACGGATATAAAGCGCTTTTCACCACAAAAAAAGCTAGAGCGTGACGGCGAACGTGTTGATGTTGTTTCCAAACAGCTTCACAGGGCGCTGAATAATAAGCTCGAAAGACTTGGAAGTGAGCTTGATAAGTATGCAGGCTCATTAACTGCGCTAAGTCCGTTCGGCGTGCTTACAAGAGGCTATTCTATAATCAGAAAAGACAATAAAGCGGTGCGCTGTGCCGATGAGCTCAATGACGGCGACCGTGTTACAATAAATTTCCGTGATGATACCGCACAGGCAACTCTTACGGATATTTCCCGAAAGGAATGATAAAATGAGCTTTGAAAAAGACCTTGCAAGACTCAATGATATAGTTAAACAGCTTGAAAGCTCGGAGCTGACTCTTGAAGAGTCACTCGATCTGTATAAAGAGGGCGTTGATCTTTCGGTCAACTGCAAAAAAACTCTTGAACAGGCAAAACTGACTGTTATAAAAATGAATGAGGGCAACGAAGATGAATGATACTTATAGATCGCTCCTTGACAGATATGTGCAGGAGATAGATGCGCAGCTATTGAAATTTACCGAGGATAAGCCGGAGCTTCAGGGTATTGTTTGTCAGGCTATGGAGTATTCTCTTACAGCCGGCGGCAAAAGGCTCAGACCTGTTCTTTGTCTTGAATTCTACCGTATGTGCGGCGGAGAGGACATAGGGAAGATACTTGATGTGGCTTGTTCTATTGAATTGATACATACATTCTCATTGATACATGATGATCTTCCGTGTATGGATAATGATGATTTCCGCAGAGGAAAACCCTCGTGCCATAAGGCTTTCCCCGAGAATATCGCTCTGCTTGCAGGCGATGCACTGAACACGCTTGCTTTTGAGGTCATCTCGCAGGCGGCACTTGAAGAAAGGATCTCTGCGCAGACTGCTGTAATGCTTATCTCGGTATTGAGCAAAAGTGTCGGTACTCAGGGCATGATCGGCGGACAGGTAATTGACCTGATGTGTGAAGGCAAGGAAATAGATATTGAAACGCTCAATACGCTGCAGTCATATAAAACGGGTGCGCTTATCGAAGCTGCCTGTGTAATGGGAGTTATCCTTGCAGGAAAGTATGAGATGATACCAAAAGCTGCCGAGTATGCTTCTGCGCTTGGCAGAGCATTCCAGATAGTTGATGACCTGCTTGATGTCAACGGTACTTTTGAAGAGCTTGGCAAACCGATCGGCAGCGACAGTGAGCAGGGCAAAAGTACATACGTATCTGTTCTTGGCGAAAACCGTTCAAAACAGATCGCTGCGCAGCTTACTATGCAGGCACTCGGCCATCTGAGCAAATTTGAAAACAATCAGTTCCTTTCGGAATTGACAGACGATCTTCTTACACGTAAAAAATAACCAAATGATAGGATGTTTTAAATGGGCAGTAATAACAGACCTGATCTTTTTAAAATGAATCTGCCGTATGATCTTAAAAAACTGAGCCTGCCTCAATGCGATCAGCTTTGCAAACAGATCAGAAAGCTTCTTATAACGACCGTTTCCAAAACAGGCGGTCACCTTTCGTCGAGCTTGGGAACAGTGGAGCTTACCGTAGCTGTTCACCGTGTTTTTGATTCACCGCAGGATAAGATAGTATGGGACGTAGGACACCAGGCGTATACTCATAAGATCCTCACAGGCAGATTGAACAGCTTTTCTACTTTGAGGCAGGAGGGCGGCATCTCCGGCTTTTGCAGACCTGATGAATCCGAGCATGATGCCTTTGTCAGCGGTCACAGCTCCAATTCGGTATCAGCTGCGCTTGGTATAGCTACTGCTATGAAGCTCAGCGGTGATGACCACCATGCTATCGCTATTGTCGGTGACGGTGCGTCTTCGGGCGGATTGTTCTATGAGGGCCTTAATAACGCAGGAAAAAGCAACACCAATATCATAGTTATTCTTAATTATAACGAAATGTCGATCTCCAAGAATGTCGGCGGTATGGCAAAATACCTGTCTACGCTCAGAACAAGAGAGGGCTACCATAAAACCAAAAGTGCGGTCGAAAGGGTGCTTGATAAAACGCCTGTTATCGGTTCGCCTGTTAAAAAGGTCATTAAAGGTTCAAAGGATGCCTTCAAGAATGCTCTTTTGCACAGCACCTTGTTTGAGGACCTCGGTTTTGCATATATCGGACCTATCGACGGACATAATATCGGTGAGCTTGAAAATGGATTGAATGCCGCTAAAGCCCTGAACAAGCCTGTTCTTGTTCATGTCAATACAGTCAAGGGCAAGGGCTACGGACCGGCTGAAAAGAATCCCGGTGAATTCCACGGTATCGGCTCATTTGAGATCACGACAGGTAATCCCGACGTTGTCGCAAGCGATAGCTTTTCATCCGTAATGGGTAAAGAGCTTTGTGATCTTGCACGCACTAATGAGCGTATCTGCGCCATTACAGCTGCAATGAAATACGGTACGGGGCTTCAGTATTTTGCAAAGCAGTTCCCGGATAGATTTTTTGATGTGGGAATTGCCGAGGAGCACGCAGTTACTTTCTGCGGCGGACTTGCTTCAATGAAGTATATCCCTGTATTTGCGGTATATTCAACGTTCCTTCAAAGATCGTACGATGAGATACTGCACGACCTTGCACTCAGCAGAGCGCACGCTGTTATATGCGTTGACAGAGCAGGTATAGTCGGAAATGACGGCGAAACACACCAGGGCATATTTGATATTTCATTCCTTTCAACTATCCCGGGAGTGAGGATATATTCACCGTCAAACTATTCCCAGCTCAGAGCTTGCCTGAGAAAAGCTATAAACGACGATGACGGTATAGTTGCCGTGCGTTACCCCAGGGGCAACGAAAAAAATACATTTGTTGAGGAAACTGCGAGCACGACTTATTCTTATACGGATCACGGCTCGGACATTCTTATAGTTACTTATGGTAGGCTTTCAAACAACGCTGTTACAGCATCAGAGATACTTGCATCACATGACATCAAATGTGATCTTCTGCGCCTTGTCGAAATTTTCCCGATAAGTGATGAGATAGCTCAGATAATGTCTAAGTATCAGGTCGTATTCTTCTTTGAGGAGTGTTATGACTACGGCTCTGTGAGTGAAAAATACTCTGCTGTTTGCGATAATATCGCACCGTTCACCATAGATACTTTTGTGCGTCACGGAGATTGCGATACTTTGCTTGATGAGCTTGGATTTTCGCCTGAAAAAATGGCAGAGCATATTGAGGAGTTCCTGACAGATGAGCAGACTTGATCTCTATTTAGTTCAAAACGGTATTGCAAAAAGCCGTGAAAGAGCTAAGGAAATCATTAAAAACGGCGATGTTTCCGTCAACGGCAAACCTTGCACCAAGCCTTCTTTTGATGTGTCACAGCAGGATATAGTTGATTGCACCGCTAAGCCAGATGACCTTGTCGGCAGGGGAGGGCTGAAGCTGAAAAAAGCATTTGACGAGTTCGATATTGATGTCTGCGGCCTTGTGTGCGCTGATATCGGCGCATCAACAGGGGGATTTACCCAGTGCCTTTTAAGCAAAGGCGCAAAGCAGGTCTACGCAATAGATGTCGGCCACGGTCAGCTTGATGAAAGCCTTGTAAAAGACGAAAGAGTTATCAACTGCGAGGGCGTTAATGCGAGAAACCTTGAATCTTCGATGTTTGAGCAGGTCCCTGAGTTTATAAGCATTGATGTTTCGTTCATTTCGCTTTCTCTTATTATCAAGCCCGCAAGTGATGTGCTTGCAGACGGAGGAAAGCTGGTAGCACTTATCAAACCTCAGTTTGAAGCAGGAAAGCAGGCTCTCAATAAAAAGGGAATAGTTAAGTCACCCAAGGATCATAGCAGGATCATTAAAGAGCTTGTCTGCGTTTTTGGCAATGCAGGACTGAAGCTATGCGGTATATGTCCAAGTGCAGTAACAGGCGGCGACGGTAATATCGAATATCTTGCCTGCCTTGAAAAATGTACTTTTGATTTACAAACCGAAATAGATACGAACTCTTTGGTATCAGAGGCATTCAATACCTTTCGCAGCAATGGGGGAAACTTATGAAGATCTTTATATATCCCAATCTCGGCAAAGCCAATTGTGAGGAATATGTTATAAAAGCGTGCGAGGTTTTGCACAGCAATAACTGTGAGATATTTATCAGCAGTGAATATGAGAGTGTTTTCTCAGCTATCGAGAATATCATTTTCAGCGATGAGGATTCCTGTATCAGCGTCTGCGACGTGGTAGTCGCTGTCGGGGGAGACGGCACTATACTTAAATGTGCCGGTAAGTGTGCCCGCTTTAATAAAGCTATCCTTGGTATAAATTGCGGAAGGCTTGGTTTTATGGCATCTCTTGAGCATACTCAGATACCGAGCCTTGAAAAGCTGGTAAAAGGAGATTATACCCTCAGCAAGCGAATGATGATCTGCGCAGAGATAGCTGATAAAGATAACAATTCCTGCGCTTTTACTGCGCTCAATGATGTTGTTATCTCTAAATCCGATAACTGCAAAATAGCGGATTTTGAAGTCAGCAGAAACGGCCAGGTGGTGTCTTCGCTCCGTGCGGACGGGATAATCTTTTCAACGCCCACAGGCGCATCTGCCTATTCAATGTCAGCAGGCGGACCTATAATTGAACCTGATATGGATTGTATCGAGTTTACACAGATCTGTCCGCATTCGCTTTTTGCAAGAACTATGATCTTCAGCAGCACAAATACAATAACCGCAAAATGTCATACCGGCGGTTTGTTTGCCAATGTTGTTGTTGACGGCAACAGGGTTTATAAAATGACGGAAACGGACAGGCTGAGCATAACCAAAGCCGATGTCAGCGTCGATATAATTGATATAAATGTCGACAGCTTCTTTACATCTGTCAATAAAAAACTGATGCAGCCATTGAAGGATGCGGCACTTTAATTAGTGAAAGGTAGTAAACAATGAAATCCCAAAGACAGCAAATGATAGTTAAACTTGTGGGAGAGGGTATCATAGGCACTCAGGAGGAGCTTATCGAAGCGCTTTGTGAAAGGGGCTTCAAGGTGACTCAGGCAACCGTCTCCCGTGATATAAAAGAGCTTGCGCTTATAAAAACTACCACAGCCTCGGGTAATTACAGGTATTCGCTCCCGTCTCTTAAAAAGAAAGGGATGAACGGCAGTGAGCTTTCTGTGCTTGGTCTTATCAATGACAGCGTCAGGAATGTAGACTATGCAGGCAATACCGTAGTTATAAAATGCCTTTCGGGAATGGCACAGGCAGTGTGCGCAAAGCTCGATGATTCCGGTATTGAAAATGTTGTCGGTACACTTGCCGGCGATGATACTATATTCTTGCTGATGCGCACCGAAAAGGACTGCGCACGGCTTGTAAGAGAGCTTGAATCGATCTTATTATCAAAGTGACAGGGGACAGGGTATGTTATCTCAACTATACATAGAAAATCTTGCGGTCATCGAAAAAGCAAGCATAGATCTGACAAATGACCTTAATGTGTTCACGGGTGAGACCGGCGCAGGTAAGTCTATTCTCATCAACGGGATAAACGCTATTTTAGGGCAGAGAACATCAAAGGATATTGTCAGAACAGGTGCGCAAAAGGCTGTAATATCAGCTGTTTTTACCGATATTCCCGATAACTGCACTGAAATACTTGAACAAAGCGGACTAAGTGTTCAGGATGAACAGCTTATCCTTGAAAGAGAGATCCGTTCTGACGGAGGCAGTGTCGCAAGAATAAATAACCGTCCGGTGAACGTTTCGCTTTTAAAGCAGATAGGCGAGCTGCTCGTTAATATTCACGGTCAGCATGATAATCAGATATTGCTGTCACCCGAAAAGCATATCGATATTCTTGATTCATATTCTGATGCCGGGGAAATGCTTGAGGATTACCGTGCTTCTTTCCATGAGCTTCAGAAAAAGGCAAAACAGATAAATGCACTTAAAAACGATGCGGACAGAAGACAATTCCGTATCAGCCAGCTTTACGAGATAATAAACGATATTGAATCGCTTGATATACTTGAAGATGAAGATAAAAAGATAGATGCAGAGCTAGCAGTTGCCAAGAATTCCGTTGCACTATCCGAAGCTATCTATGCAGCAAACAGTATCCTTATCGGTGATGATGACACCACGGGTTGCGTTGAAAAGGTGAGCGAAGCAGAAAAATATACCGAAAAATACAGCGATATCATGCCCGAGCTATCACAGCTCAGCGAACGCCTTTCAAGCAGTGTTATCGAGCTTCAGGATATATCGCAGGAGCTTGAAGGTATCCTTTCACGCCTTAATGTCGATCCTAAGCGATTTGACTGGCTTAACCAGCGCAGTGACGAGCTTCGCAGGATATGCAAGAAATACGGACCTACTATTGATGATGTCCGCAGTACGCTTGAGGCTTCAAAAAAGGAGCTTTCGGAGCTGGAGGGCAATGAGCAGAATATAGATAAGCTGGAAAAAGAAAAGACAGAGCTGCTTACCGAGGTTTCCAAAAAAGCTCTTGAGCTTTCAAAGTTCCGCAAAAGTGCCGCAGATAGATTTGTCGAACAGGTTACGAGCGAACTTGGCTTTTTGAATATGCCCAACGTACAGATAATAGTAGATCAGCAGCAAGGCAAGCTGACACAAAAGGGCATGGATTCTATCGAGTTCCTTATCTCTGCCAATCTTGGTGAAACTCCTCGTCCGCTTGCAAAGATAGCATCCGGCGGTGAGCTTTCAAGAATAATGCTTGCGCTAAAAAGCGTTATCGCAGAAAAGGACTCTATCAGTACGCTTATTTTCGATGAGATAGATACAGGTGTCAGCGGCAGAGCAGCGCAAAAGATCGGTATGAAGCTGCATCAGCTTTCAAAATACAGACAGGTGCTTTGTGTAACTCACCTTGCTCAGATCGCAGTAACAGCGGATAATCACCTGCTTATCGAAAAGAATACGGTCGGCGAAAGGACCGTTACCACAGTGCGTACACTTGATAATGAGCAGAAAAAGTACGAGATCGCAAGGATCATGGGAGGCGACAGTATCACTCCGCTTTTGCTTGAAAATGCACAGCAGCTGCTCGATGAAGCACATCAAACGGACGATTAACAATTTGTGGCAGGATCATATCCTGCCTTTTTTGTGTGAAAATTGTTGTTTAAATGTTGACTAATGCTTTTAATAATGGTATAATATAAGTTGTATATGGATAGAGAGGAAGTAATGCTATGCAGGTAAAATTGCTCACACATACACCCGAGCCTGAAAAAATAATTGCTACTGCTGCAAAATTATGTTATGCCAGCAGTGATATAGATTCGCTAATGGACGGACTTACACCTGACAAGGTCGAAAAGTTCCTTAATATTCTTTCGGGACTGGGACATGAATCACCGATCGAGCATATCACTTTTACATTTGGTATCGAAGGCGTTTCAAGATCATTGCTTGCGCAGATAACAAGACACAGGATAGCATCTTTCTCGGTTCAGAGCCAGAGATATGTAGAGGAGAACAAATTTTCATTTGTAACTCCTCCCGAGATAGCTGATATACCGCAGGCAAAGGAAATGTACGAAAAGCAGATGCAGTCTGCTATCGACAGCTATAACGAGCTTGCTGATATACTTAAAAAGAAGCATTTTGATGAGCTTACAGCACAGGGCTTTGATGAAAAAACTGCCTCGCAGAAAGCGCAGAAAATGGCTATTGAAGATGCACGTTTTGTTCTGCCCAATGCCTGTGAAACAAAAATGATCGTTACAATGAATGCACGCAGCTTGCTTAACTTCTTTAAGCTCAGATGCTGCAACCGTGCACAGTGGGAAATAAGAGCTGTTGCCAATGAAATGCTCAGGCAGTGCTATGCTGTTGCACCTACGATATTCAAGCTCGCAGGTCCAGGCTGCGTAAGAGGGAAATGCAGCGAGGGTAAAATGACCTGCGGAAAGTTCAGTGAAGTTACTAAATTCTTTGAACAGCTGAAACATGACAGTTTAGCTGCCTGCAAATCTTGAATCGTTCAAAATGATTGTTTGGAGGTCAGATAGATGATCTATATATTTCTTGCAAACGGATTTGAAGAGATGGAAGCGCTCGCTCCTACCGATATACTCAGACGTGCAAAATGTGACGTGAAAACAGTTGCAGTCGGCGCAAGCGAGATAGTTAGCTCGCATGGAGTGACCGTAAGGCCTGATATTACCGAGGATCAGATACAGCTTGATGATGAGCTTGAAATGATCGTTCTTCCGGGAGGAATGCCGGGAACACTTAATCTTGAAGCAAGTGAGTTCGTTCAGAAAGCAGTTGATCATTGTGCTGAAAACGGCAAATATATCGCAGCTATCTGCGCCGCTCCTTCGATACTTGGACACAAGGGCTTGCTCAAAGGTAAAAAAGCAACCAGCTTCCCGTCTTTCACTAAGGATCTTGAAGGTGCACAGGTGCTTGATGATCTTGTGGTCGCTGATGGTAAGATAATAACCGCAAAGGGCGCAGGTGCGAGCATTGAGTTTGGTCTTAAGCTCGCTGAGATGATCACTTCAAAGGAGACCTCTGATAATATCAGAGCAGGAATGCAATGCAGGTAAGTGCAAAAAAAGAGCTTAGAGCATTGCTCAAACATGAAAGAAGCATTATCCCAAAGGATAAGAAAGCGATCTGGGATAACAGCATATCCGAAAAGCTGCTTCAAAGTGAGTATTATAGGGCTTGCAGGGAACTGCTGATATATGTTTCTTTTGATATTGAAGTCGATACGATCAAGATAATATCTCACGCACTCGGTGAAAAGCAAGTTTATTGTCCCAAGTGCTTTGGAGATACAAATATAATGGAGTTTTATCGTATAACCAGCCTTGATGATCTAAAAAAAGGCAAATACGGTATACTTGAACCCAATACTTCAAACGGCGCAACAAATAGCTTTTCAGCTGATTCGCTTTGTGTCGTTCCGGGACTTTCGTTTGATAACAACGGTCATAGGTTAGGCTTTGGAAAAGGCTTTTACGACAGGTTCCTGTCAGATTTCGCAGGAACAGCGATAGGTATCTGTTATGACAGCTTTGTAAAAGAAAGCCTGCCGACCGAAGAATTTGATAAATGTGTCGATCACCTTATAACCGAACAAAGAATTATTTCGTTCGGTCAGTGAAAGGAAGAGTAATATGGATAACAAAGAGCTTAGTCTTGAAGAGATCATAGCAAAAGAAAATGCTGAAAAAGAATCTTCAGACAAGCAAACTGCATCAGTCGAAAAGAATATGAAGCTCGAGGATCTTATTGAAAACAAAGAAAAAGATACCGTGAGCGATGAGGCTGATGTACATAACGAGCTTGCTGCTGAGAAACTGCTTGGCGGAGCTGTTATAACTGCAGAGGATGAGGACATCGTTCCGGAAGATGAGCCTTTGCAGGAAAGTGACGAAACGGAAATGCCTGAAGAAGATGAGGAGATTCTTTCTGAGGAAGTATCCGAAACTGAAGATGCTGATGAAGCATCAGATGATGAATACGATGACACCGACGATGAGCAGGATGACGATGTTATCTACGACGAGGATGATGAGGAGCTTGACAATGCACCTACAATGGTAATGCCAAAAAGCGGTGCAAGAAGAAGCCGTACATCATATTCAAGACGCAGAAGACCTGCTAAGAGGAAAAAGGCAAAGGTCAAGCAGAGCAGGTTCAACGGTACTATTTTCGGAGGTATAATACTTACCTGTATAATCCTCACAGTTTCAATAGTGCTTGCTGTAACTGCAATTTCAGTTGCTACTGAGTATTACGGTATTGGAAAGCCCGATAATGACGTTATATTCAATATTCCCGAAGGCTCAACTAACGAGAATGTTGCCGACCTGCTTTATGAAAATGGCATAATCAATAACAAAACGCTGTTCCTGCTTGCGTTGAAGATAGAAAAGCCTGAGACTATTTTCCCCGGCGATATCACTCTTCAGCCGTCAATGGGATATGCCGATGTTATTGAAAAGCTCTCTACGATGCGTAAAAAGCTGAAAACCGTCAACGTGACCATCACAGAGGGAATGAACCTGCTCGATGTTGCAAACCTGCTTGAAAAGAATAAGGTCTGCAAAGCGGACGACTTCCTGTTTGAATTCAATAAGGACCAGGGATTTGACTTTGAAAAGGATCTTGGCGTAAGCAAGGACGCATTCTATAAAATGGAAGGCTATTTCTTCCCGGATACCTATAACTTCTATGTTGACGATACAGCTTATAATGTTACCAAGATAGTTCGTGAGCATTTCCAGAATGAACTTAATGCTGATATCATGCGTCAGATAAGGGAAAATAAGCTCTCGCTCAATCAGATAATCACACTTGCTTCGATCGTGCAGATGGAAGCCGGCAAGGAATCTGAGATGCCAATGGTTGCCTCTGTCTTTGTAAACAGAATGAACGATCCGGCAACCTACCCAAGCCTGCAGTCTGATACAACTACAAGATATATTGATAAGGTCATCAAAACCAAGGCTATAGATCAGACATCGGTCGATTTCTATACTAGCGTTTATGATACCTATACCTGCAAGGGACTGCCTGCAAGCCCGATCTGCAACCCGGGACTTGCCGCTATCAAAGCAGTTCTAAACCCTGCAAAGAGCGATTACTATTACTTCTGTAACAATCTCTCAACGGGTGAAACATTCTTTGCTAAAACACTTGATGAGCATAATGCAAATCTTAAAAAGGCAGGACTTGCCTGATAATGAGGTAATATAATGTCAGATTTGTTAGAGATCCTTTCACCTGTAGGTGATATGGAAAGATTATATGCAGCACTTGATTTCGGAGCAGATGCCGTCTACCTTGGCGGCACCTGCTTTGGTATGAGAGCAGCTTCTGCTAATTTTGATGATGACACTCTCGCACAAGCGTGCACTATCACACACGAAAGAGGCAAAAAGCTGTATCTTACCTGCAACACGCTGCCAAGAAACTTTGAGATACCAAAGCTCGAAGGCTTTGTGAAAGGCGCAGTTGATGCTGGTGTTGATGCGCTTATCGTCAACGATATCGGCGTATTTGCAATGGTGAAAAGGTTTGCGCCTGATATGGAGCTGCACGTTTCCACTCAGGCAGGTATCGTAAACTACGCTACCGCAAATGAGTTCTATAACATGGGCGCTAAAAGGGTGGTTCTTGCAAGAGAATTATCACTTGAAGAAATTGCCGAGATCAGAGCAAAAACTCCGAGCGATCTTGATATCGAGTGCTTTGTGCACGGAGCTATGTGCGTCAGCTTTTCGGGCAGATGCCTGCTTTCACAGTACATCGTGAACCGTGATGCCAACAGGGGAGAGTGTGCTCAGCCATGCCGCTGGGGCTATCACCTTATGGAAGAAAAGCGCACAAATGAGTTCTATCCGGTTTTTGAAGACGACAGCGTAACTTATATCCTCAATGCTAAGGATATGTGTCTTATAGAGCATATCGATAAACTTGCAAAAGCAGGTATCAACAGCTTTAAGATCGAGGGAAGAGCTAAATCATCATATTACGTTTCGGTCGTTACAAATGCCTACCGCAAGGCAATGGATATTTACAAAGCCGATCCCGACAATTTCAGCCTGCCGCAGTGGCTCAAGGATGAGGTGTTCAAAGTAAGCCACCGTGCATATTGCACAGGCTTTTATTTCGGGCATCCAAAGGAGAGCCAGTATTATGAAAACGGCGGTTATATCAGGGAATATGATGTTGTAGCCGTTGTTGAGGGCTGCAGCGGCGGAAGAATATATGCACAGCAAAGGAACAAATTCAACAGGGGAGACGAGCTTGAGATACTTACAACTCAGGGCGAGCCTATCCCGTTAGTTGCAGAGCATATCTTTGATGAATTCGGTAACGAGATAGAAACTGCAAATCACGCAATGATGAAGCTCTCTATCGGCTCGGATATGGTTGTTCCGAAGAATTCGATAATAAGAATGAAAAAGTAAAACAAAAGCAGATGACGTTATATCATCTGCTTTTTATTTCTTATTATCCAGATCACCAAGCGGCGAAGCTTCTGCGGCTTTTTGCAGCTCGGTATTTGAAATGTGAGTGTAGATCTCGGTCGTAGAAATACTTTTGTGTCCAAGTACTTCCTTTAAAACCAGCGTATCAACGCCGTTTTTGTACATCATTGTCGCTGCTGAATGTCTCAGCTTGTGCGTGGTTATGCCGAGATTGGCAAGTCCCGCTTGCTTGAGCTGTTCCTCAACTATCTGCTGAACTCTGCGCTTGTTTATCCTTGTTTTATTGGCTGAAAGGAAAATAGCACTTTCTTCAACATTTGGCCTGTAATTGTTAATGTAGTCATCAAGTGCAGAAATGCAGGTATCATTGAGATAAACAATACGTTCCTTTCTGCCTTTACCAAATAGCCTGAGCGTTCTGTTTTCCTTGCTGTAATCTTTAAGATCAAGCCCTACAAGCTCGCTGAGTCGCATTCCGCAGGTAAGGAACAAAACCAGCATACAATAATCACGCTGCTTGTGTTTTGAATCTACGTTTTTTAGAAGCTGGATACTCTGATCTACCGTGAGATATTTAGGCAGAGCCTGTTTAATCCTTGGCAGTTCAAGATCTCTCATCGGATCATTTTTGATTAGCGCAGCTTTTTTTTGAAGATAAGAATAAAACTGTTTCAGCGCCGAGCATTTTCTTGCTCTTGTGTTGACCGAATTGCTGCGCTGCTGAGAAAGATATCCAAGATAAACATAAGCATCATTCAAGCTGAAGCTCTCCACCCATTCCAGCGGCGTGTCAGCAATAGATATACTTGAAAAATCATCGTTCTTGGCGGCTTTGTGCTTTATATGTAGGTATCTTAAAAACGTTCTCAGGTCAATGTAGTATGCCTCTACCGTTCTTTCTCCTCTGTCTTTTACGACCTTCAGATATGTCAGGAAATCGCTTAAATAGTAAGGGCAGTCATCAAGATATTCTTCTTTCATCATACCGCTCCTTTCAGTTATCAGCTAATATAATTATAATGCAGTTTTGTTTTGCTGTCAAGATTTTTAGTTGTGTTCATTGACAGCAAAGTTGTAATATGGTATAATTCTTATATAATTTAGGATATGTTATCCTGTTCGGTTGTCAAAAATCATATAAGTGGAGGAGTGTTTATCATGAGTTCAAATGTAAGACCGGAAAACATGGAAAGAATAACTACCAACGAGCTTGCTCAGGCGTTTATTGATGAGCAGGTAAAGGAACTTCAGGCGCAGATAGGCGATAAAAAGGTGCTTCTTGCACTCTCGGGCGGAGTTGATAGCTCCGTTGTTGCCGCACTTCTTATTAAAGCAGTCGGAAAACAGCTCGTTTGTGTGCATGTAAACCATGGCTTGCTCAGAAAAGGGGAGCCTGAACAGGTCGTTTCTGTTTTCCGTGACCAGATGAATGCAAACCTCGTTTATGTAGATGCAGTGGATAGATTCCTTGATAAACTTGCTGGCGTTGCTGAGCCTGAGAATAAAAGGAAAATTATAGGAGCTGAGTTTATACGTGTATTTGAGGAAGAAGCACGTAAACTGGATGGAATTGAATTCCTTGCACAAGGAACGATTTATCCAGATATCCTTGAAAGCGACGGAGTTAAAGCGCATCATAACGTTGGCGGTCTGCCTGAGGATATGAAATTTGAGCTTGTAGAGCCTATAAAACTGCTGTTTAAGGATGAAGTCCGTGTTGTAGGTAAAGCACTCGGATTACCTGATAATATGGTATATCGTCAGCCGTTCCCGGGACCCGGACTTGGCGTAAGGTGCCTTGGAGCTATTACCAGAGACAGACTTGAGGCTGTACGTGAAAGTGATGCAATACTCAGAGAAGAATTTGCAAAGAACGGACTTGAGGGCAAGGTTTGGCAGTATTTCACCGCAGTACCTGATTTCAGATCTGTTGGAGTTAAGGAAGGAAAAAGAACCTTTGCTTATCCCGTAATAATCAGAGCTGTCAACACAAAGGACGCTATGACAGCAACTGTAGAAAACGTACCGTTTGAATTGCTTGAGCATATAACCGATAGGATCACACATGAAGTCGAGAATGTAAACAGAGTTCTTTATGATCTTACACCAAAGCCAAGCGCAACTATCGAGTGGGAATAATTTAAGATGAATGAAACGGCACATTATTATTTAGGTAATGTGCCGTTGTTTTGTAAGCCGCTATGATGCGATATTCAGAGCGATGAATTCGCTGAAAACAGAGACATATATTCAAGACTGCGTCATATAGAGCTATTACTCTATATTAACCCCTCCTCTTAGTTTCACTAAATTTCTATTTAGTGAAACTTTGCTTATTATAAAAAAAGGGCTTGTGCCCGTTGCCAGCTGTGCTACTTGTGGCGCTCCCATTATAGTGAAAGGGGGTCTCTTTCGAGTTGCCCCCTTTCCGCCGTCATAGCATAGCCAGCTTAACAAGAGTTTGTGATAGTTTTGTGATAACTGCGTGAAACTTTGTCAAAACTTATCGGCGGCGGCGCTCGGGCGGTGCTTCGCTTCCGCTTGCTCGGAAGCTCAGCACTCGCTCCTGCGATTATCAGCCGCCTTCCGCTCGCCCTCTCCCTCGCCGCCTTGCTTTGGTCAGCTGGTCGGCGAGTGCGTACAAGGCAGTCACCGCTTCATCAGAGTGGTTAAGGAGCTTTTGGACTTTTTTCATATTACCGCCCGAAAGCCTGTACTGCTCAACGCCGTATATCTTTCTTGCGGTGTGCGGTGACACGCCTTCTATGCGGAAGAGCCTTGCGGCTCTCTTTATATCCTTGAACACGGCTTGCCGTGTTCTGTGCTTGTGCCAGTCGGTGCGATGCTCGAATACATATACTTTGCCGCTGATACCTACGAGGTATCTACAGAGGGCTTTTGAGAGGGTCACACGGCGGCGCTTGCCCGTCTTTTCCTCACGGAATGACCAGCGCCCCGTTTTCAACACTGTTGAGGGCATTCTCAGAACGTCACCAATGCGCAGACCATAGGACATCGAGACCCTGAGCGCCAGCTCATTTTCCCAAGTACAAGCCGCCAGTATATGTTCCATATCCTCACGGCAGACCCAGCGAGAGCGGCTCACGGCTCATCACTCCACAGTCCTGAAAATGTTAACTCGTGTTCCCTGTCTCCCTCTATGCCGAGGTTAGAAAGCGCTCTCGCATAGTCTACCCGTGTTATAGGTTCGTCCCCTTGCGATATGCTGACAGCGATTTCCGAAATTTCAGGGTTCACATACCGTTCCTGATTTTCCATTTTTCAATTCTCCTTCTGCGGCTGTTCGCCGCTTGCGATAATATCGAAAATCATTTTTTCAATATCTCTCGGCTTGCGCCAAGAGATACCGCAAAATTCGTTTTCATAATCGAGCTTGAAGTCATCGGGGACGGGCAACTCGTAGACAGTTTCCTTTCCTGAAAGACCCCTCGAAGCATAAAACAAATGTTCTCCTTTTTTCAAGCTCGTCTGCCCTACCGCCTTAGTGACATATTTCGTTATGTAAGATACGGTCTTGTCCTTATCACGAATTGGCGAAAGCGAGATGAAGCCGAAGGACTTTGCATAATACGGACAGTCCAAAAAATTGTACTCGTTCCTCACAAGGCTATCCGGAGATACACCAGCAAAAAGCCCGTGTAAGTGGTATGCCCCGTCTTTATGCTGTTCAGGAACGAGGATATATTTCAGCTTGCAGCCGAACTTCTTGTTATAATTGCCTATCCAATAGCCAAGCTCTTTAATATACTGCGGCAGGCTGTACCTGTTGCGCTTCTCCCCGTTTATCGTAAGCGTAACAAAGTATTCCCATTCATTGCAGTAGCCCAGCTCGATTATGCGCCCTTTGGCACGAGCTAAATTGTTGTCGAAGCGTGTTTCTATTTCCTCGAGAGTGTCAGCCTTTTTTCGTTCTTTCTCTGCACACTTGAACGAATTTGCTTTGATTTTTACTAAGCGTATCTGATCGCCGTATTTTTCGATTTTTAATGTTCTCACAGAAAAGTGATACTCTGTCAAGTATACCGCAGGTCTGCGGCGGTTGCCCTCTCCCCCCCGCCCCTCTCCCGAAGGAGAGGGGGGCGCTAATCTGGCGGAAACTGCCGCTGACCTCGGCTTACAAAGAAAAGGACTACCGCACAGCTGGCAACGGTAGCCCTTTTAGACGGGTCGCAAAGTTTATCTCGCAACGGCGGCGTAAGTTTAAGGGGCTTAGATGTGCCGCCGCCTTATGCGAACACTAAATAGGCGTTTAGCGCAATTTCATTCACCCCAGCCCCTCTGAAAAGGCGCTAAACGGCTATTTAGTGAAACTTTGTTGAATGATGCAGACTTGTTTGAATCCGATCCAATATACTCCTGGTGCTGCGCTTCCCCTTTTCAAGAGCTGTAAGTGATTTGAATTATCTGTTCAAAATGATAAGAACTTGACTACGTTATAAGATAGTCAAGTTCTTATTTCTGTATTCAGTTTTTATTTACCCCAGGTAAGTGTTGGCCAGAAGACTATTCCAAGTTCGCCCATGTATGTTTTATATGAGTTTGCTCCGATCGAAACCTCACCGCTCTTTGTAAGCCACATCAGCATGTGAGTATTATTATCATGTACAAAGCCGTCATTCTTGATATTCTTAGCAAGCTTTTCCTCAGCTACTTCAGCATAGCCTTTTTCTTTATAGTAGCTAGTAAACCCTACATATTTAGATTTTGATTCAATTGTTCCTGTTCCCTTTGGTTCAGAAAGCCAGATCTCACTGAATACTGTGTCATATATTTTTATTTTTGTTGTAAGCTTCTGAAGATGTGTTGTATGTTTACTGCTTTCTTCTTTTGTCCAGTCGCTTTGCTCTGTTCCAAACCTTTCGTTTATCGCCTTTTGCGCCTCTGCTACAGGCTTTCCTTTTACATTGGCATCAAAAAAAGCACTCAGATCCTCGATAGTACATGATTCAATGCTTTCTTTTGTTGCTTCTGCAACGCTTGAAGATGTATCATTTGAGCTTGTTTCATCAGCTTTTGAGCTTTCTGTCTTTGATGAAGAGTCTATAACTAATACTGAAGAAGATGACGAAGAAATGCTCGAACTGTTATCGGCAACAACGATAGATGTCGAATTTGAGCTGCTTTCGTCTGAGTTTTTGTTTGATAATACGATTGCTGTTGTAACTCCGCCTACTGCTACTACTCCTGCTGCAACTGCAGCCACTACTTTACCTGTGAAAAATCCCATTTTTACACTACCTCCTGCAACTGTTGTTGAAACTGTACTTGCTGCAGAAGCATTTGATGCGGCATCTATAATTGTTTTTGCGAAAACATCAAGCGCAATATCGGGAACGCTGACATTTTTTGCCTCTGTTTTGAGGATAAGAGTGAGAATTGGTACAACTGCAACACAATGCAGTCTGTCGCCCTGCTTTTTCTCGTAGATAAGCACCGCCTCCCTGATCTTCTCTCTGGCGGACACAAGCCTTGACGATACCGTTTTTACGGGACATTCCATAACCTGAGCTATCTGTTCAAGCGACATCTCATTATAATAGTACATAATGATCGTCTGTCTTTGAACATCAGATAACACACGGTTTATAATGTCCATAACTACCTTTCGCTTTACCTCGTTGGTAACGTATTCCTCGGGGATAAAGCTTGCATCGTCGCTGAGATCAATACCCTGTTCTGTCTGCTCATCAAGTGAATCCTCTGCGGGCTTTCTGAAATAGCGTCTGCATTTGTTGATCGCTATTGTATTTACCCACTGCGGAAACTTTGCACCATCATGCAGATCTCCCAGCTTTTCAATTGCTGTCATAAAGGTCTCCTGCATAACGTCCTTGGCATTGTCCTCATTTGCGAGCAGCTTTAAGGCTGTAAAGTACACCGAACGGTTGGTTTCGGTATAAAGCTTTTCAAAAGCATTTTTATCGCCTTGTTTAGTCTGCTCTACCAGCTCACGCCACTGAAATTCGTTCATTCTCATTTTCCTTTCGTGCTTTTCCGATATTAGTGATGCGTGCGTTTTTGCCTCTGCATATAACAGAGCCACGAACATCGGAAAATTCCCAAATAATTTTTCATTTTTATTCGATTTGTTCAATTTTAACAAGCTAAGCATAATAACTGCTTGGTTTTATTGTATCATATCACTTTTCAAAAAACAAGACCTGAGAGCGAAAAAACTCAGGTCATTGTAATTTTTAACGGGTCAATATTGATTTACGCATTACTTATGCTTTTTACAAGGCTGTTGGGAACTGCGCCGGCTGCACCGAAGATATACAGCTTTGTTGCTTTTTTCTGTTTAATGTACCTTACCTGAACAGTGGTCAGGCTGTTATCAGCCAGCAGCAAAGGCGCTTTGCTCTTTGCTGCAAATACTCCGCCTGCAAGTGCATCAGGGAAATTCAGGCCCTTGGCAACGCACATAGCTTTTCCTGTAAGAACATTTTTGAATATTGTATTTATCTGCTCGCAGGTCTGGTATCTGTCAGAACCGGCGATCCTCTGAATAGTTTTTCCCGTTTTTAGTCCGAGAGCCTCGCCTGCTTTATTCATCATTGCATCTGATATAACTCCTCTGCCTCCGATGACGTAAGCATTCTTAACCTTTCTCTTTACTGATCTCAGGTAAGCCGCTGTCTCTTCATCAAGCTCACCGTCTGTTTTAAGATAGATGACAGGCGCATTTTTTACAGCTGCCACTGTACTTACAGACAGCGCATCAGCGTAATTGAAGCCGTAAACAAAGAATATCTCGCTTGGTGCAGGATTGAGCTTATTAGCTATTTTTGTTGCCGTTTCAAAACGAGTCGTACCTGCAAAACGTTCAACAGTTATAGAATTACTTTTCAGCTTATTCTCAACAGCTTTGCTGACAGCACCTGTACCGCCGAGAATGATTACTTTGTTTGCGCCAAGACGTTTGATCTCACCCATTGTTTCCTCAGGCAGTTCGTCTTTGTTCGTCAAAAGTATCGGTGCGCCGAGTTTGCTTGCAAGCGGAACACCCGCAAGTGCATCAGCATAGTTCAGCCCGTATGCGAGTACAACTGTTTTGCTTGAAGCGACCGAACCCTCAACACTTATAGTTTTTGCTGTGTCGTATCTTCCTGCGCCTGCAAAACGTGTGACAGGAGTTGTTATTTCACTGAATGTGCGGTTATACTTCTGAGCGAAAGCCTGAGCTGCTGTGTTTTTCTGTCCGTAGATCAAGGTTGTGGCATCAAAAATATCCCCAGTTATCATACTTGTTACACTTGAAGGTATATAAATATCTTTTAATGCAGTGTACTTGAATGCAAGTGTGGCGATAGAGTTCACGGAATCGGGGATATTGACAGAAGACAGATTACGGCAGGACATAAATGCTTTCGAGCCTATCTTCTTTACGCCTCGAGGAATGCTTATGCTTGTCAGCTTGCCGCAGCCGTAGAAAGTACTCTCGGGTATTTCGGTGATGCCGTTGGTGAGGATAACGCTTGAAAGCACACTGCACTCGCTGAAAGCATATCTGTCAATGGTCTTGATATTGTTAGGGATATAGATGCTTTGCAGTGCATTGTTGTGCGAAAATGCGGTATAGCCTATTTTTGTGACGCTTGATGGAATTGTTACGCTGTTTTTATGCAATGGGCAGAAATGCAGCGTGGTCTTTGCCTTGTTATAAATCACTCCGCCCTCGGATGAATAGGTCTTATTGGCTGATGATACGTTGACATCGGTGAGGCTTTCGCAATCCATAGCAAGTGCGTAGCCGTTGCTTTCAACGCCCGAAAGTGAGGTCACTCCTGCGCCGATGTTTATTGTTTTAAGGCCGTGACAAGACCTGACAGCCTCTTTTTCAACGGTGGTAACTGAATCTGAAATCGTAATGGTCTGAAGATTTTTAAGATTGTAGAAAGCATTTTTCTTAACTTTCTTTACGCCGTTTGGTACTGTATATGCTGCCTTTCCGCCCGGGCAGCAAAGAAGCTCTGTCTTTGCCTTGTTGAGCAGTGCGCCGTCAACCGAGGCATAGGTTTTGTTCGATGCGCTGACGGATATGGTGCGCAGGTTATCACAGCCGTAAAATGCAGACGGCAAGTCGATAGAGGTCACGGTGCTTGGAATGCTGGCAGTGTTGATGGTACTTTTGTTAAAAGCAGCTGCCTTGATAGTTTTAACGCCCTCCGGGATAGTTACGCCTGTGATCTTCTTATTGGCAAATGCGTCCTCTCCTATCATAGTGACCTTTCTGCCTGCTATTGTGGCAGGAATATTCACTTGAACATTCTCCATACCTTTGTAACAAGTTAGCTCAACTGTGCCGTCGGAGAGGACGTTGTAGTTGTAGTCCCCTGCTGTAAGCACAGCGCTTGCAGTGATCCCTGTGCTCTCCCCTATCACTCCCTGCGGCAGCATAGCTGCACTGCCAAATACCATACTAAGTGCAAGTGTCATAGCTAAGATCTTCTTTTTCATTTCAGCAACTCCTTTTCAAATTCGTGCATTGGTTTTGTGCCTGCATATAACAGATGCTTTGATGCAGGATTATTCCCGAATTTTATTTGAAATTCTATGTGATTTGTTTAAATGCACAATAATAAGATGTATAAATCTGTGGCTTGATGTGAATCTTTCACAATCAGGTATAAGAATAATTCCAGCTGTTGCAATTAAAAAGAGCAGCTGAATTGAGCTGCTCCTATATATGATAACTATTTAATTATAATTCGATCAGAGTTTTACCCTGTTCTTTCAGCTCTTCATCATGAGTGACCATTATTACTGTCTTGCCCTCATCATTTAGCTGTTTGAGAATACACATTATTTTGTTGGCATTGTTTTTGTCAAGCGAGCCTGTCGGTTCATCAGCAAGGATTATATCACATTCTTTTATCATAAGCCTTGCAAGAGCAACACGCTGCTGCTCACCGCCGGAAAGAGTGTAAACCTTTGCGTTTATCTTATCGCTCAGACCCACTCTCTCAAGTGCCTGTTCAACGGTCGTACCGCTGCGGTTTTTCTTTCTGACCATTTCAAGATTTTTCTTTACGGTCTTGTTTTCTACCAGTGCGAAGTTCTGAAAGAGAAAGCCGACTTTGCTTCGGAAGTATTCCAGCTTGCCTTTTCGCTTGGTAATATCGCTTCCGTCAACGAGTATTCTTCCTGCGCTAAGCGGCTCGATGCCGCCGATCATGTTGAGCATTGTTGTCTTTCCGCAGCCGCTTGCGCCCGAGAATATAACAAAATCGCCGTCTTGTATATCAAATGTTACGCCTTTGAAAAGAACATGGTCTCCGAATGCTTTTGACACCTTATCCAGCTTTATCATTACAGCGCACCTCCCTTCAGGACTTTAGAAATATTCGCTCTTTCTGTTTTGATTATATATGGCAGGCTGACTAAAAGATCAATTGCTATAACTGCAAGGGTAAATAGCGTTATTACAGCGGTGTTTGCATTAAAGGTTGCTTTATTATCCGTGTATATTGCATATATGTACGCAGGAACGTACATTGCAAGGCTTAAAAGAAATGTTGTGCAGTAACGTGCAATAAAACCGTGCCCGCAGATCTTTTTGATGCAAAGTTCTTTGGCTTTGGTTATGAAGGTGAATTTGAGGACAGAAATGCTGATAAGCATCACAACGAAAATCACGACCGCCTCAAGAGCAATATGCGAAGCGATAGCAGCCTTTCCTACACCCCACTGTTTTTCAAAAGTTTCAGCGATAGTGCAAAGAGCAAGGTCTTTTTCGTTCAGGCCGTATTCCTTGCAAAGCATAGCTGTTTTTTCTTTGTCCAGCTTAAGAGCATTAAAGCTCATCGAAGTACCCTTCTTGATAAGATCCTCGCCTGTTTCAAGCGAAATGCTTATTATCGGGTTTTTGAAATACGCAGTTTTAGTGTTTGTGTCAGCGCCGATGCAAAGTATATCCGCACTGCTCTCGTAGTAAAACACCTTTGGTTCGGGAATTTTTTTAGCCCTGAGCAGATATTCCTCAAAGTTTTTATCGCCTTTTTTACCGGCAACGATCAGCTTGTTTTCTGAATTTACGTCCTTAAGTTCAGGTATGACCGAACACAAATAATCCATAGCGTAAGCGTTTGCCTTAACAATGCTCTCACCGTTTTCGCCTTTGTGACCGTTGAGCACCAAAGGCTTCAGGTCGTTGTAGTGCTTTTGGTATATCTCAAAATTAATAGCTTTTGGACTCTTTTCATCCATTTTGTTAGCAAACTGAGCACCGTTTTCAACGTCACAATAATAGTACCCGTCTAAGTATTCTGATATTGTAGTTTCAGTGTCTGAGTTGACCTGATTATCTTTTATAAGTGATACCAGATCAAGCAAAAATACAATACTTGCTGCAACAGCTAATGCTTTGATAAGATAATTGAAATATAATACTCTTGTTCCCTGT
The DNA here is from genome assembly GCA_002371625.1 of Ruminococcus sp. UBA3767. Taxonomy (GTDB): domain Bacteria; phylum Bacillota; class Clostridia; order Oscillospirales; family Ruminococcaceae; genus Hominimerdicola. Next base: position 18,297 of record DFFV01000091.1, on the reverse strand, counting down.
CGGATACCTCCAAGAGTTTTTTTGATATTTGAGATGTATAATGTAAGGTATATCAGCAGCGAGCCTGCGACTACAATACCGAAAGATATCAGACATGAAACAAGAAAGTTCATTGGGTAACCGATAAAGTAAAAAATCGTGAACATTAATGCAAGTATACCTGAATATACAGCAATGTCCGTAAGCATTACTTTAGCGATATAGGAAGCTATCGATCTGCCGCTTATGAGAGAAACAACAGCTTCTTTGCGCAGTATAGCTGTTTCAAATACAGTTATGATAAGCATGATAATGATAGTAACTGACCAATCGATCATTATTTTATCATTAAACCTCTCAAATGATGTGACCTGAGGTATATTGATACTGCACAATTCCTCATCATTGAGCGTTTTGTTAATGATGTTTCCGAACTCGTATATAAAGTTTTTTGCTTTCTCTGAGTTCTCCGCAGCTGTTATGTTATGATAAAAGCTTATCTTCCCCTTTGCCTCTTCAAGCGGAAAGATCCTTATATCATATTTATATCTGTCCGAAAGACCGCTTCGATAAACACCCTGATGAATTTTCATCTCGTTTTCGATTATATCTCTTGCTTTTTCATCAGCATAATAATCGCACCTTATCACCGATTTATCTTCGTTGTATATGTCGGGTATGTAAATCGGGATATTATTTTTTTCACTCAAAAGTGCAATTTGTTCAAAAGCCTTTTCGGTATTATTCTTGTCAAAACGGAATGATGCACATGGATAATAACCTGAATCAAATGATACATTGTTTAGAAAAAGTGTTGTGTATAATGTTATACTCAGTGCAAATAATATAGTAAAAAAGATGTATTTATATATCTTCATTATATCCTCTATTGTTATTTTCTGACATTCATGCAGAAGTTATCTTTTCCGAAGAAATCAAACAATTTATCAAGTCTGTCTTGAATGTCGTCTTTATTTGCATCAAAATATAGCTCCTTGTCGTCGCCCTTGATGTATTCCATATCAGGTGTGAACCAGATTGTATGTGTGCTGTTATATTCGTCTTTATCTTCATCTTTGATAGTAATATAGTAAATTGCAGTATCATCAGGATATACCTGATAACAAAGGTTGTATGTTCGTTTAGTTATAGGCTTTGCCGTTTTCTCATCAATATAAGTAGGATCAAGAACCTGTGCGAGTACGACCCCCGAATCTACGTATTGATTAACATCAGAAACAGATACAGCATAAACATTAGGAAGCTCGGGATGATCATCTGAAGTGTAAAATTCGGTTTCTGACTTAAGATCTTTTGTAAGCATATCATTATACTCGATTAAAGGTTTTGCATATTTATTATAGAGAGAACGTTTATGAAGATAATCGATCACGAATATAACCGAAACAATAATTGCTGCAAGCAGAATTATCGAGCCGACAATAAGAATCATCTTTTTCTTATTTGTTTTTTCCTTATCTATTACTATTTCGTCGTTATTCGATACATCGTTTATCTTCATTTGCGTTTCTCCTTAATCTAATTAAATGATATTAGCCTTAGTATAAAGCGTGACCTCTGTATACTACTCTTGCTGCACCATTGTCACAGCTAACAAAATCTGTCCAAGCAATTCCGTCGCCTATTTTCTGACATTCATGCAGAAGTTATCTTTTCCGAAGAAATCAAATAGTTTGTCAAGTCTGTCTTTAATGTCTGCTTTGTTTGCATCAAAGTAAAGTTCTTTATCTGCACCTTTGATATATTCCATATCAGGTGTGAACCAGATAGTTTTGTCATCTTTGCCTTCGTCATGAATAATTACATAGAACTCAGATGTTTCGTCGGGGTATACCTGATAACACAGGTTATATGTACGTTTTGTTATGGGCTTTGCCGTTTTCTCATCATAATAAGTAGGATCAAGCACCTGAACAAGTGCTATCCCGTATTTATCAAACTCATCAAGCTCCGAAATTGAGGCACCGTATGATTGCGGAAGCTCAGGATGATCCCTTGTATCATAATAACCATTATCGTTTGCCTTGGTTAACATTTCATTTTCTGCAAAGGGTTTTGCATATTTATCATAGAGAGAACGTTTATGAAGATAATCGATCACGAATATAACCGAAAAAATAATTGCTGCAAGCAGGATTATCGAACTGATAATAAGTATCAGCTTTTTCTTATTTGTTTTTTCCTTATCTATTACTATTTCATCGTTATTCGATACATCGTTTATCTTCATTTGCGTTTCTCCTTAATCTAATTAAATGATATTAGCCTCGGTATAAAGAGTGACCTCTGTATACTACTCTTGCTGCACCATTGTCACAGCTAATGTGATAGCTGCAATTCTTCTTTTAAAATTCATTGTATTCTGCTTTTAGATAATAATTATTTATATAATTGCGCAATTATTATCAAAAAGTGAACAATTCAATTTGTTTAACATCTATATTATAGCATAATCCAGTCGGAAAATCCATTGACATATTATACAACATCTTTCGAAAGTAAAACATAACATTTGTATATTTTAGTTCATTTTTTGAACAGAGAGCAGGCTTGCGAAAACAAAAAAGCACCTCAGCATTCAATGCCAAGGTGCCTCTGCTTTTATTTATTCACCGCCGAAGCTATGACCACACTTCGTGGAGCAAGCTCAAGAACATTACCGTTTTTGTTAATCGTTTCGTTATAATTTGTTGTTTTGCTGTGTGGTGCATAAGTGTAAAAATCAACGTTCCAGCAGTACCCCTCGGGCAGCTGCGGAAGCTCGACGGGACATTTTTCCCAGTAAGCATTTATCCCGATGAACACCGCATCATCAGTGCCTTTTTTATTCTTACCGGCAAACATAACGCCGATTACATGGTCGTGGTCGTAAAACTGATCGTTCCATGCCTTTGAATTATGTATGCTTATATCGGGAAAACCAAATGAACGTTCATTTGAAGCCTTTCTGATTATGCTATGCTTTTTCCTGTATGCTATAAGGTCAGTAACAAAGTCGGTTACTTCCTTGTACTTTTTAGCTCTCGTCCAATCCAGCCATGAAACCTCGTTGTCCTGACAATAAGCATTGTTGTTACCGAATTGCGTGTTACAGAACTCATCGCCTGCATAGAACATCACTGCTCCCCTGCTGCATAAAAGCGCACAGAACGCATTCTTGACCATTCTTATTCTCAGGTCGTTGATCTCCTTGTTGTCGGTCTCGCCCTCAAAGCCGCAATTCCAGCTTGTAATGCTGTTATCGCCGTCCGTGTTGTTCCAACCGTTTTCAAGGTTGTGCTTTACATTGTAGCTGTAAAGGTCATACATAGTAAAGCCATCGTGGCAGGTAAGGAAATTTACCGAGGCATTGTGTGCTCTCTCGGGAGGATACAGATCTGCAGAGCCGGTCAATCTCTGAACAGCAGCCCATGCCAAGCCGTTATCACCCTTTAAAAAGCACCTCAGGTCGTCTCTGAATCTTCCGTTCCATTCAGCCCAGCGGTTCCACGAAGGAAAACTGCCTACCTGATATAGTCCGCCTGCGTCCCAAGCCTCAGCTATCAGCTTTACACCGCTTAGTATCGGGTCATAAGCGATCATTTTAAGCAAAGGAGGGTTTTCAAGCGGTGTGCCGTCTTCGCTTCGTCCGAGGATAGAAGCAAGGTCGAACCTGAAACCGTCAACACGGTATTCTATTACCCAGTATCTCAGGCAGTCCAGAATAAACTGCTGAACGACAGGGTGATTACAGTTCAGTGTATTTCCGCAGCCGCTGAAATTAACGTACTTTCCTTCGGGAGTCAGCATATAGTAAACGTTATTGTCAAGCCCCTTGAATGAGAAGATCGAACCGTTCTCGTTGCCCTCTGATGTGTGATTAAAAACAACATCAAGGAATACAAGTATCCCGTTTTCATTGCAGGTGCGTATCAGAGTTTTAAGCTCATCGCCTTCGTGGTTGTACTCTATTCCGGAAGCGTAGCTCGTGTTAGGTGCAAAAAAGCAGGTCGTGTTGTAGCCCCAGTAGTTTATCAGCTTTTTGCCGTTGTATTCCCTTTCCTCATAAAGCTCGTCAAATTCAAAAATCGGCATAAGCTCGATAGCATTAACACCGAGTTTTTTTAGATAAGGTATCTTTTCGCTGACACCGTTGAATGTGCCGTTGAATTTAACTCCCGAGGTCTCACTCTTGGTGAAGCCTCTTACGTGAAGCTCATAAATAACAAGGTCGGCAAACTCAATGTCCTTTTTAGCAAAGTTTCCCCATTCAAAATCATCACGGCATACTCTTGCGTGGTAGCAGTCGGTCGCACCTGACTTTTTGCCCCATACGCTCTGCCCTGTTACTGCCTTGGCGTAGGGATCGAGAATGTTGGTCTTTTTGTTGAACAAAAGCCCTTTTTCGGGAGCATACTCGCCTGATAAACGATAGCAGTATTCTATCTCGTAAATATCAAGATCATAGATCATTATTGACCATGTATCACCGATCCTATAGCTGTTTGGTATGGGTATCTCAACAAAAGGCTTGGTCTCTCCCCTGTTGAAAAGCACAACGCTGCACCTGGTCGCATTTGCCGAGTGAACAGTAAAATTAACGGCATGAAGCATAGCCGATGCACCGTTTAAAGTGTAGATGCCGGGTCTGCACTTGTATCCTGATATGATATCAGTAGCTTGGAAAGTAGCGGAATTTTTCATAATTACTCTGCCTCACAATCAGTCTGAAATATCAACGTCCGGGGATATTTGTATATCGTAATCCGGGAATAACGGTTTTAGCTCATTATAAAGCTCTTCAAGTCCTTCTTTAGCACTTATCTCAAAGCTCATTACAACATCAAACCGCATTGTTTTTGCGCTTGTGTCTGCATAGAAACCATGCAGCTGCAAAGCCCAGTCGTGCGCAAGAACCTTTTCCATAACTGTGTTTCTCACTTTTGCGGCCTCGCTGTCACTTGTGTTGTAAGAATATACTCCGACACCTGTGATTATAACACCTGTTTCACTGTAAACATTGCTCTCGATTCGCCTTGTCAGCGTATCGACCTCTTCTACGGTCATTGTGTCCCTGAGCTCAACGTGAACCGAAGCTATATTCTTATCAGGTCCGTAATTACTTATTACAAGATCGTAAGCTCCACGTACCTCAGGCTCTTTTGTGATGATGTTTTTTATCTTTTTGCTAAGCTCCTTGTCCGTCCTCTTGCCGAGGATATCGTCTACAGTTTCAAACATCATTTCCAAACCTGCTTTAAGAATGAACAGAGAAATAACAACACCTACATAAGCCTCAAGCGAAACCTTTGTTATAAGGTAGATGATAGCCGAAGCCAGTACCGAAGCCGAAAGGACAGCGTCAAAAAGTGCGTCCGAGCCTGATGCGACCAGCGCAGTTGAATTTGCCTTTTTGCCCTGAGCCTTAACAAAAGTTCCGAGCAGTATCTTCGCAACGATAGCGACTGAGATTATAATAATTGAAACTGCGTTATAATCTGCTTCCTGCGGATGTATTATCTTCTTTATTGATTCGACCAGTGAGGTCATACCTGCATATAGAACGATAGCAGAAACTATCATAGCGCTAAGATATTCTATCCTGCCGTAGCCAAGCGGATGCTTTTTATCAGGTGCTTTGCCTGCCAGCTTAGTGCCAACGATAGTTATAACAGATGAAAGTGCATCTGAAAGGTTATTGACAGCATCAAGAATAACCGCTATCGAGTTGGCAAGAAGCCCGACACCTGCTTTAAATGCAGAAAGAAAAACATTGGTTATTATACCTATAATGCTTGTTTTTACAATTATTTTATCTCTGTTTATAACAGTAGTATTATCGCTCAAATGACCGCCCCCGAGAACTTAGAGTATTGTATATGATAAACCATACAGCAACTTGCAAAGTGTCGCTGTAAAGATATTATATCATATTATTCTATCAAGGTCAAATATAATATGATATGGCAAAGAAAAGATGATAGATACTATCTCATGAACAAATATATATAAGAATGCTCCCCTGCTTTTGCAAGGGAGCAGATCATCAAATCGAGCATTTATCTAAATCAATAACGTGCTCATCAGGCACAACACCTATCCCGCCGAAAATTGTAGTTTTATCTGGTTTCTTTTGTTTAAGATAATCCTTTTGCAGATCGCTCAGGGAAGGCGTTTTAGTTTTGCCGTTGATAAGAAACAGCGGAGCGTTGTTCTTTGCTGCGTAAACACCGCCTGCAAGCGCATCGGGGAAATCCATACCCGTTGCTACGCATATCGTTTTGCCGCTGAGATCATCTGCAAACATCTTGTTGACTTCAATGCAAGTGCTGAACCTGTCATCGCCTGCGACCCTTGTTGCCTTGGAAAGTCCCAGAGCCTTTGCTGTATTGTTCATCATATCGTTACTGATAACTCCTTCGCCGCCGATAACATAAGCTTTTTTAACGCATTTTTTGTTTTTCAGCTTTTCAAGATATGCCTTGGTGTAGCTGTCAAGCTCGCCTTTTGTAGTAAGATAGATTATAGGTGCATTCTTTATAGATGCGATAGAACTTGCTGAAAGCGCATCAGCGTAATTGAGCCCGTAAACAAAGAATACTTCCTCAGGCGATTCGTTGAGCTTTTCAGCGATAGCAGCTGCGGTTGAAAAACGTGTTTTTCCTGCGATCCTTTCAACGTTGAATCCGCTGTTTTCGAGCGCTGTTACAACTTTATCGCTTATCGCACCCTCGCCGCCGAGTATTTTAACGTTTTTAGCACGCAGTCTGTGCATTTCAAAAAGTGCATTCCGGTCAAGCTCATTTGTATTTGTGAGAAGTATCGGAGCATTTAAATGCTTTGCAAACGGAACGCCTGCCAAAGCATCGGCGTAGTTCATGCTGTATGCAAGAACCACGGTATCGGTACTTGTGAACGTTTCTTTTGAAATGCTTACAGCAGTCTCATATCTTCCCTGTCCTGCCAGTCTCAGATATTCGGGCAACAAAACAGCCTTGATGTTATTATCCTGTACATATTTTGCTGTGTACGATTTTTTATGACAGTATATACGGAGTTTAAGGGGATTCAATACCTGCATTGCCTCATCTTGTATCTTCTCAACATTTGCCGGTATGTAAAGCTCGCTTAACCCACTATATTTGAATGCACCAATGCCAATAGATCTCATGCTTTGAGGAAGTGATAATTTTTCGAGCTTATAACAAGAACCAAATGCGTGATAACCTATTGTTTCTAAACCGTTTGGAAGATTTATCTGTTCAAGGTTAGAGCAGTAATAGAATGCTTCAAAGCCGATTTCTTTGATAGTACTTGGCAGTTTGATGCTTTTTAGTGATTCACAGCGCCCGAAAACATAGTTCTGAAGACTTTCGATCCCTTCACACAAAGTAACATTATTCAGCTTTTTGCACCAGTTAAAAGTTGAGCTTAATTGTTTGACCTTACAGTTGATCACAGCTTTTTCAAGATTTTCACAGTGATCAAAAGCAAATTCACCAATTGAAGAAACTGTGCTTGGTATATTTATGCTGACAAGATCCTTGTTTCCCGAGAAAGCGTAAGATGAGATCGCTTTTACGTTGGACGGTATAGTAAGCTCTGCATCTTTGTATGTTTTACCGTCAACTAATATGCCGTTAACCAAAACAAGTGAGCTTTCCTTTCTCCTGTCTGCAAGCCATTTAGTGTCTTCAAGAGCAGAACCGGGAATGCTTGTTATAGCTGATGGAAACGTAATATCAGACAGCTTCGTGCAGCCTTTGAAATAATCTGAATTTAAGCGAGTGAGCTTATCGGGCAGCTTTACACTTTCAAGGCTTGTACAGTTTTCAAAAACGCTGAAATATGTAAAATCTATTTCGTTTGAAAGCTCGGCTCTTTTTAAAGAAGTACAGTCTTTAAAAGCGTTCTGGACAATATAGTCTAACGGCGCAAGTATCTTAACGTTTTCAATAGTCTTGTTCCCTTGGAATACACTTTCATTCAAGTATTTTACCGTGATACCGTTTATCGTTTCGGGAACGACAACATCTTTTGCTTTGCCTTTATAAGCGGTCAGAACGATGTATTTTTTCCCAAGTGTATTTGTTCCTACCGTGTACTCGAAATCACTATTAGACTCAGCCGAGGCAGTGATAGCTGTTTGCTTTGCAAAGCTGTTTTGCGGTAATACCGAAGCAGAGCCAACGGAAAGCAAAAGTGCCAGAGCTATTGATAATACTTTCTTTTTCAACTCAGATCCCCCCTATCCTATTTCAATTTGAATTATATCATATTTGTAAATGAAAAGCAATAGGTTAAATTAAAGCTCCCATTTTCATCGGTCTCGAGCTTTTTCTTTGCATTGCCGATGTCGGCTGAGTTGATATTGAGCAGTTGGTTGATCTGCTCCTCGGTAGCCCCTTCAAAGATTTTCGTTACGTCTTCACGTTTCATAATAATTCCTCGCTTTCATTTTTTTATCATGGTACCTTTCCGCATTGCTTGATAGTTTCTCGTCATTCCGGACATAATAAAAGCGCCAAGCCTAAGGGCATGACGCTGATATTCGTATTAAGTTTTGGGTATAAGAAAACCGCTCTCGGGTGAGGGCGGTTTAATAATCAATGTTTTTGATATTATCACAAATTTGATTTAACGATTTTCCATCAAAAAGTTGAACAGACATCACCTCATCTATACTCTTTGCTACAAAGTTTTTTTTACCGTACCACATTTCATAGTGAGAATGATTAATTGGATCAATTCCACAAGGTTGATTCTTATAATCGAATCCAATGAAGCCAATTAATGAATTTATTCTATCCTTCAACACATCAGCTTTCATAGTATATCTTCATTCTCCTTTCTCTCATCATCTGTCAGTTCTCTTCGAGGTCTATCTATCAAATTTCCTTCATCATCATAGATATAATCATGAGCATGTTCTCCGTTTTTACCAAACGGGTGTGCTTTTGGGTTACCATGATCATGATTGGATATCTGTTTTTCTTGCTTACCGTTTGAACCATAGTAATTGCGATCAATACCACCTTTTGTAGTTGTTCTTTGAGTTATTGTATTTGGTTCGCCCGTAAGAGTAGTTTTCTTCACTTCTATTATAGGCTGTCCGACAGCATTTGTCAAGCGTTTCTAATACTTCCCAACCCCGATATTCCCCAGCCCGTCAACGGTCACTCGTTCACGCTGCTGAGGTAAGTCCATAGCCTTTGAAAAGCGTGCATATTCCACCGAAGTGCCTCTGTATCGGCAGCGTGCTGCGATCAGATCTTCCTCGTTTGCGCCGCAAAAAAGCTCCCCTTTTCAGAGGAGCTTTGGATTTATGTCTGGTTCTTTGCACCTTTTATGACAGGTGAAAGCGGTTTATAGACTATTATCGTTATTATCGAGCAGAGCAAACCTTTAACAAAGGTGAACGGGAGATTGAAGATGCAAAGTGCTGAGAACAGATTCCTGATGCCGGGAAGCAGCTCTCTGTAAGCTCCCATTACGGCTGCCTCACCGCCGAATGCTTTAATGTAGATCGGATATACGATAAAATAGTTGAGCGGAAGACTTATAACTGTGAAACCGATCATTCCAACAAAAGTAGCAATTATTGCACCTTTCTTGGTTTTGTTTCTGTGATATATCGTTGCAGAAACAAGTACAAAGAAAGCACTTGTTACAAAGTCAAATATATCTCCTATTCCGTATGTTGTGCCAAATCCCTTGATAACGAGGTGTACAAGGTTTTTGATCAGGCAGATTATGATACCTTCTAACGGTCCCATTGCAAATCCGCCAAGCAGCGAGATAACGTTTGAAAAATCAAGCTTTATAAAGTTGGGCAAAAGAAACGGGATAGGAAAATCAAGGTAGTAGATAACTGTTGCAACTGCGCTCATCATACCGATGATAACGAGCTTTCTTGTAGATAATTTTTTACTGTTTGTCATAAATTATTCCTCCAATATAGTGTATTCTATAATTGGCAGAAATAGCGCAAGTGAAATAAAAAAGCCCTGAAAATTCAGGGCTTAAAGTTGTAGCTTGTGTCATTTCTTCCATCCGGACTCTGACCGTTGGTATCGGATTCTCACCGATTCAGCGCTGTTAAGCGGTCGTGGACTAAGGCTTGCCTATCACCACCAGTGTGGAATTTCACCACCCCTGAAATACATACTAATTATTCGATTATTATAATACTTATCAGTCGTTCTCTTCTTCGTCAAAGTCGAACTCGAGCTTTTCGCCGCAGCCGGGACACTCCATAGAACCATCGGCAATAATGTTTTCATCAAGCATTATCTTATCGCCACAGCTTGGACAGATGCATTCGTACATTTCGTCATCGTCACAGCAGCAATCACACTCGTCATCATCTTCTTCATCGTCGTCAAGACCATAGAAGTCTTCTTCAAGTGCTCCGAGGTCTTCGTCAAGTGCATCTACCAGATCAACAGTCTCATCAGCTTCAACTGCGAGATCCTCTACTGCTTCAGCCATATCCTCAAGGATATCAGCCATCATAGCAAGTATTTTACCCTCGTTGGTTGAATCGTCGATCTTGAGTCCTTCCATAAGACCTTTTAGGTAAGCGACCTTTTTACTAAGCTCCATTTAAATCACTCCGTTCTATAAAATGATAGCGGAAAAATCAAGCTCTTTCCATGTACTCACAGGTACGGGTATCGATCCTGATCTTATCGCCTGTGTTGATGAACAGCGGAACTCTGATAGATGCTCCTGTTTCAACTGTTGCAGGCTTTGTTGCGTTTGTAGCTGTATCACCCTTGATGCCAGGCTCAGTCTCTGTTACCTCAAGCTCAACAAAGTAAGGCGGCTCAACACCGAATACCTGTCCTTTGTAAGAAAGGATCTTACAGATCATGTTCTCCTTAACGAACTTGAAGTTATCAGAAAGCTCACTGCTGTTTACAGGGATAAGCTCGTAAGACTCGGGATCCATGAAGTAGTACAGATCGCCATCGTTGTATGAATACTCCATATCCTTTCTCTCAACATAAGCAGTCGGGAACTTTGCAGTAGGATTGTATGTTTTTTCAATAACAGAACCTGAGATCACGTTTTTTACCTTTGCTCTTACAAAAGCAGCGCCCTTACCTGGCTTAACGTGCTGGAACTCAACGATCTGCATTACATTTCCGTCCTCTTCAAACGTCATACCGTTTCTGAAATCACCTGCTGTTACCATATTATAAAACCTCCATAATTTGATTCGTTTTGAATGGCTTTTGCCGCTGGGGCATATACCTACATAATAATTTTATCATACTTTTAATTATATTGCAAGTGTTTTGAGTGCTTTTGTCATATTTTAATATTTTTTTTACAACATAGATGTCAGATATAGTTCTTGTTTCTGTTCATATCGGTCTCAAGATCGGGATAATCAGCTTTTAGATTATCTAAAAGTGTGGGAATAAGCTCCTTGTTTTCTCTGATCTTAAGAAATTCATCGGTAGTTATCCCGACAAGCTGAACAAAATCAAGTCTGCCGTAAATAGTATCTCTGCCATTCACCTCGGTATCTGCAGCGATAAGCAGTGCTGTTATCTTGCTTTCGGGCTTACTAAGGTTGATAGACTGCGGGTCTTTGGCGTTCCCTACATACTGTCCGGGTTCAAACCAACTCTTGCTTGTAAATGTATATCTTGCAAGGTTGCTCATCATATTCATTGCCCATACGCAGTTGTTCGGCTCGGTATCTTTGAGCTTCATCGTCATTTCGTAGCCCCACTTGCTGAACTCACCGCCAAAACTCTCCTCGTCGTAATAAAGCTCACTCATTCCAAAAGTAACTATATGAGCATAACCTTTATCGGAGGGGTAAGCGCTGAATCCGTCAAGGTACTCGTCGCCTCCGAACATTGCTCTGCTGGTAATCGTAGTGCCGAAATGCTCTGGCTTGGTGTCTCCGTAGACCTCTGAAAATGCAGCTTCGATCTCGTCCCAGCCGGGTGCAAATTCGTCATCATCTTCTCTTGCTTTGAATTCTTCAAATGTCATAAGATTCTCCCCCCCTTTTTTTAATTCAGACTATGATAAGCTCTTTAGGAGCCTTTGTCATGTTTATACAGCCGTCATTTTTAACTACTACAAAATCCTCTATCCTTACGCCGAATTCGTTTTCAAGATATATCCCCGGCTCGACAGTTACGATAGAATTCTCTTTAAGGATATTATCCTTGTTTGGTGATGCGTAAGGCATTTCGTGTATCTCCATACCTACCCCGTGTCCGAGAGAGTGCCCGAAGTTTTTGCCAAAGCCATTTTCCGCAATTATATCTCTTGCAGCAGCATCAAGGTCTTTTCCTGTCATTCCTGCTTTAACGGCACTAAGTGCACTCAGCTGAGCCTGCAGGACTATATCGTAGACCTGTCGCATTTTATCGGTAGGCTCTCCCATGCAGAACGTTCTTGTCATATCACTGTGGTATCCTTCAACGACAGAACCGAAGTCAAGCAGAACGAACTCACCTTTTTCGATAGGCTTATCGCTTGGAACACCGTGCGGGAGCGATGTGTTTTTACCGCTGAGTGCGATAGTATCAAAAGAAAGCTCTTCTGCACCGCTTTTAAGCATAAAGTGATCAAGCTCAAGCTGCACTTCCCTTTCGCTCATACCTGTGCGGATAATACCAAGGATATGTTCATAGCCTTTTTCAGCAATGCGCTGGGCTTTTATCATCAGGTCTATCTCCTGCTGAGTTTTAATCATTCTTATGCTTCTTATCAGCTTGGTAAGGCTGTTATCAGCCGAAACACTTGCTTTAAGTGCTTGTTTGAACATTGTAAACTGCTCAACGGTGCAAAACTCGGTATTGACGCAAACTGTATTGGCTTCGTGCTTTTTTATAAGCTCGTTTATCTGGTGATAGAGCCGATCCTGAAGTATAACTTCACAATCCTCAGCGGTCTTACGGGCTTTTTCGATATATCTGAAGTCAATTATAAGATATGCTTTATCTTTAAATACAACAAGCGTACCATCGCTCGACTTCATGCCTGTAAAATATCTTCTGTTTACTGTATCGTTGATAAGTGCGCAGTCACATATACCTTCAAGACTGCTCATCAGCTGCTGAAGATGTGTCATAATGAATTCTCGCTCTCTTCCCTTTTCCACTTATAATACAATGAATCAACTGCAAGGATATATGAATCCTTTCCAAATCCGCAGATAGAGCCTGCACATACAGGAGCGATAACCGATTTAGCTCTGAATTCATCCCTGGCATTGATATTGCTCAGGTGCACCTCGATAACAGGGATCTTTATTGCAGCGATAGCATCTCTGATAGCATAGCTGTAATGAGTATATGCGCCTGCGTTGAGAACAACTCCGTCAAACTGCTTTCTTGCAAGGTGAAGTGTGTCGATGATCTCGCCCTCGCTGTTTGACTGGAATACTTCGCAATGAAACTGCTTTGCGACAGCGTGCTCGATTATTTCGTTATTGATGCTGTCAAGTGTTTCTGTTCCGTAAACACCCGGTTCCCTTTCACCGAGCAGATTGAGGTTGGGACCGTGGATTATTATGATCTTTTTCATAGCTTTTCCCTCCTGTTTATTTAACAGACAGATAGTAATTCTTCATTGTAAGGGCATCTTTGTCCTGCGTACCTGCGCTTTCGCAGACAAATACAGGAGACATATCCTTTTTAGCGATTATCTCCATCAAAGGTTCAAAATCAGGTCCGTAACCCATGTTATCGTCAAATGTAAGGTGCTTTTTTTCTCCGCCGGGTTCGGTAAACATTATTTTGGAAAAATGACTGTGGAATACTTTAGTTCTGTCAGTTCCGATAGCGTTTTCCATTTCAGCTATCATCTTCTCGTAATCTGCCTTTTCTTTAATGCAGCCAAATCCTCTTGCGTTGAGGTGACCGAAATCAACGCAAGGCAGGAACGTATCGTCCAGCTTGCAAAGCTCAAGCACCTCGGTAAGATCTCCGAGCTGATTCACCTTTCCCATAGTTTCGGGGCAGAATATAATATCTTCAAAGCCTTGCTCAACAGCAGCTTTTCTTGCTCTTATCAGGGTATCCTTAGCAAGCTCAAGAGCTTCCTGTCTGCTTATTTTTGCGCACGAGCCCGAATGGATAACAATTCTTTGTGCACCAAGTCTTTTTGCGGCATCGCATGACTGAAGTATGTAATTTATACTGTTGTCACGCTTCTCCTCCTCTATGCTTGAAAGAGAAATAAAATACGGAGCGTGCAGTGAAAGTGTAATACCATGCTCAGCAGCCTTATCTCTTAAAGCAAATGCAGTTTTATCGGTAACTTTTACTCCCCTGCCGCACTGATATTCATAGTGATCAAGCCCCATTTTTTCAAGGTATCCCGGTGCTTGTATCGTTGATTTGCAAACCTTTGAAAAGGCATCGCTGTTTCCGGCAGGACCAAATCTTGCAGGCATTGTTATCTCTCCTCTTTTATTATTCTTGATCTTTTAGGTAATAAGGGCTTTTCAAGCGTTCTTTTTATCCTGAAAGGCAGGCTCGTTTCGGGCTCGATAGGAAATACAAAGCAGGAACGTATACCTGTCAGGTTTGCGCCCATTATATCGGTGAATATCTGATCTCCTATTGCAGCTACATCGCTTTTTTCAAGTCCCATTCTTTTAATTGCTTTATTCATACCCGATGTCAGCGGCTTTTTGCCGTTAGCAACATAATCAAGCCCGAGTATTTCAGCAAACGGAACTACCCTTGGTGGTTTATTGTTAGATACTATTATCAGCTTTATACCTGCCTTTTTTACATCAGCAAGCCATTTCATGCTTGATTCGGGCGGTACGGGATTATTATGTGTGGTAAGGGTATTGTCCACATCAAGTACTATCCCCTTTATATGCTTTCTTTTCAGGAAAGCGGGTGTGATAGCACTAATATTTTCAAATACATATGTGGGTTTAAAGATCATCAGCTTCAATGTCTCCTTTAAATAAAAAGACGGACGCAATAACGCCCGTCTCATACAAAATCAATATTTACGCTTACGAGCAGCTTCAGACTTCTTCTTACGCTTTACAGAAGGCTTTTCGTAGTGCTCTCTCTTACGAACCTCAGCGATAACACCGTCTCTCGCACAAGATCTCTTGAAACGCTTGAGAGCTGTATCCAAAGTTTCGTTTTTTCCAACACGAATTTCTGCCAAAATTATTCCCTCCCTTTGCCACCTATGACAGAGGTAATATATAAAGGCTGCTTCGGGAGATCAGGTGATAGTGAAGGCGTTTGCCAACGCAAACAGAAACGATGATGACTAATTGTCTATCAGCGAATACTCTGCCATATATTCCTCACGAAACTAATATAGCCGTTATAATTACATAGTAATTATACAACATATTGCATATAAAGTCAAGGGCTTTTTTAATGTTTTTTTCACAAAATTTCATATTATTTATTAACAGTTACACTGCGGGCAGTATTTATCGCTTTATAAGCGGTTCAATAATGCACCACACGATAACTATGATCCCAAAAATATCAAATAGGATCGTTCCCAACTCACTACGGCTATGGCTATTATGGTCATTATTTCTTTTTTTATCATTATTGGTGAGCTGATCAAAGAGAATATACTCATCTATCTCTTCTATTGTTTTCTGATAATCGCTTTTGTTGTTATTATCGTCAAAAAGCACTATATCACCTCTGTTTTTAAATCGAGATATCCTTGCTCATTTCATCATAGCACAGATAATCACCGTTTTCAGCAATTATGACATTATAACCTGTTTCAACGTAACCACGCCTTCTGTAAATATTCTTTGCAGGTAGTGAAGCGTGAAGTATGATCGTTTTATGATTCTGCGCAATAACTATTTCGGCGTGATCCATAAGCATTCTGCCGAAGCCTTTATGCTGGTATTCGGGAAGAACAAAAAGGCGTGTGATCTCATTATCTATTACGGTAACAGTCCCGATATACTCGTCAGAATCATCTCTGAGCAGATACACATTGCCGTTTTTTACATCTTCAAGGATCTTTTCATCACTGTGGTGCTTCAAAAAGAATTCAACTGCACCCGAAGGATAATAATGCGGATAAACGCTTTTGATAGTGCTATGGGTTATAGCTTTTACAAATTCAAACTCATTAAGCTCTGCCTGCGATAGTTTCATGAAAGATCCCTCCTTATTTTTATTTCTAATGCGATGATAACACATTAAGGCGAATATGTCAATATAATAACTAAGTTTGTCTATCTCATTTTCCTCAGTTCCGAGTATGCAAACGGTATAGACAACAGCAATGAGCAAAAATCAGCCACTGCCTGCGAACACTCTACTCCCGTAAGCCCGAAAAGTGATGATAGGATCAATATTGTCGGGATAAAGAATATTCCGCTTCGTGCAGAAGATGAAATAGATGCTTTCAATCCTGCACCTATACTCTGGAGCATCATATTTGTTATTACTATACCGCTCATCATCGGAAGCGATATACACTGGTATCTGAGGGCTTTTGCGCCTATCTCGATAACAAGTGGATCGTCACGGAAGCAGGATACTATCTGCTCGGCAAATGCAAAGCAGACACCTGCAACAAATATCAGAAATACAAGCCCGTAATTAAGGCAGAAGAAATAGCCTTCTCTTACTCGCTTTTTAAGGTTAGCACCGTAATTGAATGAGCTAACCGGCTGGAAGCCCTGACCGAAACCGATAAGAGCCGATGAAACGAGCATAAGTATCCTAGTAGCTACGGACATACCTGCAATAGCTGCATCTCCGCCATACTCCCCTGCTATCTTATTGAGCATTATAGTAGCAAGTGCGGCAAGTCCTTGACGGAACAGCGACGGTATGCCTCCGTTGATTATCTCGAAAATATAATGCTTGTTTATATTAATGTTTTTAAATTTGATATGTATATTTCCGCCTTGTTTGCTTCCGATAAGAAGAACGATAAAGCTGATGATCTGTCCGCATACTGTTGCAAGAGCTGCACCGCTTACGCCGAGCTTGAAAACAAATATCAGTATAGGATCAAGGATTATGTTTGCTGCTGCTCCCGCAAGAAGACCAAACATGGCATACATCGCACTGCCCTGAAATCTTAGCTGGTTATTTATAACGAACTGCCCTGTCATGAAAGGTGCACCGATAAGAATTATACGCATATAATTCTTGGTATCATCAAGAGTTGATTCTGTTGCGCCGAGCATATCTGAAAGCGGTTCTACAAGGAAGATGCCGACCACTGCAATTACAGCTCCTATGATCAGGGAAAGTGCAAAACCTGTGGATGCGACTTCATTGGCTTGTTTTTCATCGTGAGAGCCGAGCATTCGTGAAAGAAAGCTGCCCGAACCCTGACCGCACATAAATCCGACAGCTTGTATCATCGCCATTACAGAGAAAACTATTCCCACTGCCGCAGTAGCCTCGGTGGATATTTTGCCAACAAAGAAAGTATCGGCAGAATTATAGATACCTGTAACGAGCATACTGACTATAGTCGGGACAGCGAGCTTGCAAATCAGTTTTTTCACCGGAGTCTGTGTCATATAGACATACTTGGCTGACATTTCCTGTTTCTCATCTGTCTGATCCATGTATATCACCTCATATTCCAAATAAAGAGTCACCCGTGAATGAGTGACTCTTATTATTTATTTTACTACAATATTAACGAGCTTTTTAGGAACATAGATCTCTTTGACTATATCCTTTCCGCTTATCATAGAACTGATGATCTCGTCATTTTTAGCCTGAGATATAACCGAATCCTTATCGGCATCAGCTGAAATATTCAGTCTTGACTTGACCTTGCCGTTGATCTGTACTACTATCTCTATTACATTTTCAACGAGCTGTGCAGGATCATAAGTCGGCCATGATTCAAATGCGATAGTATCGTTATGTCCCATTATGCTCCATATCTCTTCACCTATATGCGGTGAGATGCAGGAAAGCATCTTGATAAGTCCCTCTGCATAAGCCTTTGGACATTTACCGTTCTTATAAACAGCATTTACAAAGATCATCATCTGGCTGATCGCAGTATTGAATGCAAGTGCTTCAAAGTCATCGGTGACCTTTTTAACTGTCTGGTTATAAACCTTTGCAAGTGCTCCGTCATCGTCATCGGTAAGGTTTGATGCTTCGGTAAAGAAATTCCAAACTCTGTTAAGGAACTTTCTTGCGCCCTCAACTCCGTTTTTGCTCCACGGCTTGCTTACTTCAAGCGGTCCCATGAACATTTCGTAGAGTCTGAGGGTATCTGCACCGTAATCTCTTACTATATCGGAAGGATTGATAACGAACTCAGGGAATCTCTTACCCATTTTAA
>DFFV01000069.1 GCA_002371625.1 Ruminococcus sp. UBA3767 | reverse complement strand
CTCCTATCGCTATCGAAGAGGGTCTGAGATTCGCTATCCGTGAGGGTGGTAGAACAGTTGGTTCAGGCGTTGTTACTAAGATCAACAAGTAATTTTCGCTTAAATAAGCCAAATATGTGATTCAAGGGAGTTGTCCGAGTGGACAGCTCCCTTTTTGTGTTGACAAATGTACTTGCAGTGGGGTATAATATTTTCATACAGATTATAGGGGGGATACTGATAAAACTGTTCAAAAAAATTCATATCGCCTCAAATGCGCTTGCACTCGTCCTGCTGACAATATTTCTTGTGTGGACTCTATGTACGCTGTCAGGCTTGCCAAATATATTCGGTATGCATTACGGCATGGACGGCAATTTCGACATATACACCGAGAATAAAATAATGGCGTTCTACCCGTTCTTTGCAGGGTATGGGCTGTTCGTCATATTCAGCCTGCTCTCATTTGCCGCAAGCAAAATAAAAAAGGTCGGCGGCAAGTACAAAGAGAGCGAGACCGAGGGCATACGCATTGTAATAAGATTTCTGTGTGATATGCTCAAACTGAGCTGGGCGGTGTTCTGGTCGTTCTGGTCATTTCACGTTATACACCAGTCACGCTGGCATTTCATCGTAAACCGAAATATCACAATATGTCTTACCCTTGCTTTGCCGCTGTTCGCCACAATTACGGCGGACGAAATAAGAAAACACAAAATGAGAAAACAGGAGAAAAAATGAGCTACATCGAATTCAAAGACGTTGTAAAAGAATACAAAATGGGCGAAACTACGATACTCGCCAATGACCATGTCAGCTTTGAGATAGAAAAAGGCGAGCTTTGCGTTATCGTCGGCGCATCAGGCGCAGGAAAGACAACTATACTCAACCTGTTGGGCGGAATGGATACCTGCACAAGCGGTGATATAATCATCGACGGGCAGAATATCGCAGGCTTCCCGAAAAAGAAGCTCACTACTTTTCGCCGTAACGACGTGGGTTTCGTGTTCCAGTTCTACAATCTGATAAACAACCTCACCGCAAAGGAAAACGTCGAGCTTGCAACGCAGATATGCACCGATGTTATGGACGCAGAGCAGGCGCTTATCAGCGTGGGACTTGAGGAGAGAATGAATAATTTCCCCTCACAGCTTTCCGGCGGCGAACAGCAGAGAGTTTCCATTGCCCGTGCTATCGCCAAAAACCCCAAGCTGCTGCTTTGCGATGAACCGACAGGTGCACTTGATTATGTAACGGGAAAATCCATTCTCAAGCTGCTTCAGACGCTCTCCCGTGAGCACGGCGTGACCGTTGTGATAATAACCCATAACTCCGCTATCAAGCCGATAGCCGACAGAACTATCTCGGTAAAATCAGGAAAGATCAAGGCAGTCGAGCTTAACGATAAACCTGTTGACATCGACGAGATAGAGTGGTAAAAGAATATGTAAAAAAGCTCCTGATACACCGTATCAAGAGCTTTTGTGCTTGTAGCCGTGCGAAGAAAAATAAAAACCGCAGGCGATAATAAACCTGCGGCAATGTGGTCGGGGAAAAGGGACTTGAACCCTCATGCCTTGCGGCGCATGATTTTGAGTCATGTGCGTCTGCCAATTCCGCCATTCCCCGATGAGATAGAATAATAGCTCAAAGCCCGTAAATATGTATCCTTTAAGGCATAAGCTGACCAAATTATTATACCATATCTGTCCCTTATTGTCAAGTTTATAGAATGACGAAACTGCACCCTCGTAATTTGTAGCAATACACATAAAAATACTTGAAAAAGCACTTGATTTTTGTTTGATTTTGTGGTATAATCATATTGTATCCAAAATAAGTTTAGGAGGCAGTTACAATGACATTACAGGATCTTACTGTTCTGATATGCGACGACTCAATGTTCGCACGCAAAAAGCTGAATATGGCTATCGCCGCAATGGGCGTAGGCAAGATATTTGAAGCCGCTGACGGTGCTGAGGCTATCGAAAGATACGATGAGTGCGACCCCGATGTTGTTTTTATGGACATCATCATGCCTAAGGTAACGGGAATAGATGCGCTCAAGGCTATTATTGCAAAGCATCCCGATGCTAAGATAGTTATGGCTTCTTCCGTTGGTACTCAGGGACATTTAAAGGACGCTCTCAAAGCAGGCGCTGCCGATTTCCTTCAGAAGCCAATAACAGACGAGGACGCTAAGAAGATCCTCGAGAACGCTGCGAAAGGAGTTTTGTAAATGTTTGCTCAGTTTTTTGGCGGTTATCTGCTCAATAAAGGCCTGGTAAATTCGCAGGACCTTACAACAGCAATAGAGGATAAGAAAAATACCCGTATGCGTCTGGGCGTTCTGGCTATAAATGCAGGACTTATGACAGCACAGCAGGTAGAGCACGTTAATATCACTCAGCAGAGCGTTGATAAGCGCTTTGGTGACCTCGCAGTTGAGCTTGGCTATGTGACTAACGACGATGTTGAAAAGCTGCTTTCTCAGCAGCCGACAGATTATCTGCTGCTCGGACAGACGCTGGTAAATAACGGCGTGCTCACAAATTCGCAGTTTGAAGAGGCTATAAATGCATATAAGGCTGAAACGCAGTTCTCTGATGAGGATATAAGCGAAAATCAGAATGAGGTGCTGGCAAGAGTTATAAATGATTTCTATCATTTTGACAGCGCTGAAAATGCAAGGATATATACCGATTATGTAACGCTGCTTTTCAAGAATGTCATCAGATTTATCGGTGATGACTTCACACCGCTCAAATCGCACATGGTAAGAGATTATCAGATAAAGAATTTTGTTAAGCAGGAATTTACGGGAAGCTATAACTCAGTGGCTTGCATAGCAGCCGATGACGAGGCATATAAAGGCCTTGCCGAGAGATTCTCAAAGGAAACGTTTACCGAGATAGACGATTTCGTTGACGCTACGATAGGTGAGTTCCTTAACGTAGTTGACGGACTGTTTGCGGTGAATGAGTCTAACGAGTACGGTGTTGAGCTTACAATGAACCCGCAGGAAGTGCTCAAGGATACTACGATAGATTTC
This sequence comes from Ruminococcus sp. UBA3767, assembly GCA_002371625.1. Classification (GTDB taxonomy): domain Bacteria; phylum Bacillota; class Clostridia; order Oscillospirales; family Ruminococcaceae; genus Hominimerdicola. Next base: position 13,416 of record DFFV01000069.1, on the reverse strand, counting down.
AGCAAATCAGGCTTCTGTATCCCCGTGCAGTTCCCGTTCGGCACAGTGGATTTCATAATCTGCAATAAGTAATAGCGCTAAAACAGGCGGCTTGCTTAAAATAGCGGGCTGCCTGAAAGTTTTTTTAGAAAACACTTGAAATTTTCGGGCAGATGTGTTATAATATTAAAGGCTTTTAATATAGCAGCTATTTACCGATCTGATGTCTCTCATCGATCCGAGATATAGGTGTGCGGGTCCTGTGCAATGAAACGCTGTGAACCATGTCAGGCGGGGAACCGAGCAGCATTAAGCATTCTGTTTCGTGTGACACAGTTTCGCCTGCATGCCTATATGTCGGATCGATTTTTTAAGGAGTGTGAAAAAATGTATCAGGCTTTATACAGAAAATGGCGTCCGATGTCATTTGACGATGTCGTTTCTCAGCCGCATATAACCACTACACTCAAAAATCAGATCAAAACAGGCAAAACAGCCCACGCCTACCTGTTTACAGGTTCAAGAGGAACGGGCAAAACTACCTGCGCAAGAATTTTTGCAAAGGCAGTAAACTGCGAAAATCCCCACGACGGCGAGCCGTGCCTTGATTGTAAGATATGTAAGGCAGCAGATAATGGTACGCTGGCGGATATAATCGAGATAGATGCAGCTTCAAATTCAAGAGTCGATGATATCAGAGAGCTGCGTGAGGGCGTTGTTTATACGCCTGAGATGTGTAAGTATAAGGTCTATATAATAGACGAGGTGCACATGCTCTCCGCAGGCGCTTTCAATGCGCTTTTGAAAACTATGGAGGAGCCGCCCGAGCACGTCAAGTTTATACTTGCAACTACCGAGATACATAAAGTGCCCGCTACTATCGTTTCAAGATGTCAGCACTTTGATTTTCATAGGATACGCACCGAGGATATTGTCGATAGGCTGACGTTTATCGCACAGCAGGAGGGATTTACGCTTGAAAAGGACGCTGCTGCGATGATAGCAAGGCTTTCTGACGGCGGAATGAGAGATGCGCTCTCACTGCTGGATCAGTGCGTGGCTTTTGATGACCATATTACGCTGGACGTAGTTTCGGGAGCTTCGGGTATCGCAGGACGTGATTACCTGTTTGATATGATAGAGCATATTGCCGATAAGGATGCCGCCGAGGCGCTGAAAATAGTGGACAAGCTCTACTCGATGAGTAAGGATCTGAAGGTGCTGGCTAACGAGCTGCTGGTGCAGATGAGAAACGTTATGCTCGTTAAAACGGTCGATAACAGCAGGGAACTCGTTATCTGCCTGCCTGATGAGTATGAAAGGCTCAAAGCACTTGCTAACAAGCTCAGGCTGGATGAGATACTTAAAAGCATAACCGTTTTGCAGGAGTGTAATGAGCGCTTTGCTAAATGCACCTCAAAACGTATAGAAATGGAAATGACTATCATCAGGCTGTGTTCAGCATCGGGTGCAGCTTCACCTGCCGCAGAGGGAAATGTCCAGGCAGCAGCTCCTGCCGAGGTGAGCGGACTGATGAAAAGGATCGCTTCACTTGAAAGCAGGCTCGCAGGCGGCGCTGCAGCGGTGCAGCCAAATGCTGCGGCAAGACCGGCAGAACCGCCGAAGCAGTACGATCCCGAGCTTAAACAGCTCAATGAGAATAACGACGGGCCGCTTAAACAGTGGAATGATATAGTTAGTATGATAAGGGACAGATCACCTGCGGTGGGTACGTTCCTGAAAGGCTCGGTAGCATTTATCAAAGGCTCTGATCTGTTTTTGATAGTGCAGAGCGATATTTATCTGAAAAAGTTCAAATCCTCGTCCGATGCAAGCATTATCAACGAGGTGCTGCTTGAGAATTACGGAAAGACTTTCAATATCAAGGTCAAATCAGCCAAAAAGGCTGCGCCTGATGATGCTGACGATCCAACGAATCAGCTTCTCGATAAGGCGAAGGCAAGCGGTATTGAGGTTGAAATAAAAAATTGACTGTTAAGGAGTTTTTAAAATGAAAGCAAGATTACCACAGGGTATGGGCAAAGGTCAGGCAAGCAATATGAATCAGATGCTCAGACAGGCTCAGCAGATGCAGGATAAGATCACCGAGCTGCAGGCAGACCTGGAGCAGAGAGAGTTTACAGGTACAGCAGGCGGCGGAGTAGTTGAGGTAGTTATCAACGGTAAGAGAAATGTGCTCAAGCTCAATATCAAGCCTGAGGTCGTTGATCCTAACGATGTTGAGATGCTTCAGGATCTTATCATGAGCGCATTCAACCAGGCAGTTGAAACTCTTGATAAGACAAGCGATGAGGAAATGAAGGCTCTCACAGGCGGAGTTTCTTTCCCGGGACTTTTCTGATATGCCGCAGTCTGATGCATTGCCGCTGGTGCTGCTTACCGAGCAGTTCGCTAAGCTGCCCGGCATAGGCATGAAATCGGCGCAAAGACTGGCTTATCATGTCATGTCAATGTCTGCCGAGGATGCAAAAGCATTCGCAGATGCTATCTCGGCTGTTCACAGCAGGGTGCACCTGTGCAAGCGCTGCCAGAACTTCACGGATAAGGATATATGCAGTGTCTGTGAGAACGGCAGGCGTGACCATTCACTCGTGTGCGTGGTGGAAAGCCCTAAGGATATTGCTGCATTTGAAGGCTCCCGTGAGTTTAACGGAGTCTATCATGTGCTGCACGGTCTGCTTTCACCGATGGAGAATATCGGACCGCAGGACCTGAAAATAACCGAGCTTTTAAAGCGTATCGAGCCTGAGGGCATAACCGAGGTCATTATGGCAACTAACCCCACTGTTGAGGGCGAAAGCACGGCTATGTATATCTCAAAGCTGCTCAAACCGCTCGGCGTTAAGGTCACAAGGCTCGCATTCGGTCTGCCCGTAGGCGGAAGCCTTGAGTATGCCGATAAGGAAACGCTCAACGAGGCTATAAAAAACAGAAACGAAATGGCATAAATAAAGACAGGAGTCTTATCAGGACTTCTGTCTTTTTGTTTCTCTCAGCTTTTTGAAAAAGTCGGAAAGCACCTGTGAGCATTCGCTTTCAAGTACTCCGCCGATAAGCTCGGGCTTGTGGTTGTAGGGAAGCTCAAACAGGTCTATCACCGAGCCGCAGGAGCCTGCCTTTGCATCGTATGCCCCAAAGACCACACGCTCTATCCTCGAATTGATTATCGCACCAACGCACATCGGGCAAGGCTCTAATGTTACAAACAGCTCGCAGTCGATAAGCCGCCAGCCGCCGAGCTTTTTGCTTGCCGTATCTATCGCTGTTATCTCAGCGTGCGCAAGCGGCGACTTTGAACCTTCACGCTTGTTATAGCCGCAGCCGACGATCTCGCCTGTGCTCTTTTTTACAACTATCGCCCCGACAGGTACTTCGCCCTCGCCGCCTGCCGCCCTTGCAAGTTCAAGGGCTTTTTTCATGTAATATTCGTCACTTTGTATCATACGAACCTCATTATCAGCAGTATCATTCCCAGTACACCTATCAGCCAGATCACCGTAGGGATATTCGTAAAGAATATCCTCAGCTTTGAGGCATTTGTGATCTCGGAAGGGTCATCTCTGATAACGAATGCCCACTTGCCGTTGCACATAAGCCTTGCGAAAATAAATGCAGCAACACCGATTATAAATGCACTGATAAACACTTCAACTATCCTGCCGCTTGAGTAGTTATCAAGCACAAGGCAGGAAAGCGCAAAGCTTGCGCAGGCGGAAGTTACACGCATTATTATCGCAGATTTCAGCGAGCCTGTCCTGAGTGTGAAAAGTCCCAGCGCAGCCGAGCACAGCACAGCGTAGAATATCGAGGACAGATCGTAGAATGTCAGCGAAAACGCAATGCTTGAGATCATTATCGCAAATGTGTCGCCAAACTGGCGGAACGTCTGCATTATCGCACCTCTGAAAAGTATCTCCGAAACGATGCTCACAAGTATGCAGTTGAATACAACATAAATAATGTCACTGACAAGGTCGTCTGGGTTGTGTATCATCAGCGAGTAAACGCCGTCAATATTTATCCAGCCGAAAACAATATGCAGAAAATAGTTTGAAACTCTGCCGAAGACCATTATCACGAACATCAGGAATATTCCGCTTTTTGAGAGCTTTGCGCCCTTTGGCAGCGGAACGGCGACCTTTGAGGGTATCCTGGTAAAGTGTATGAACAGCCAAAGCCCGAGCAGGTGCTTTAGCAGCATCATGCACCCGTAAATAAGCGTCAGCGAAGGTGAGATGCTGATACTGTTTGATTTTATACTTGAAAAATATATCGAGTATGCGGCGGGATCCTGAAACAAGCGGTAAAACATCATCGAGGCGATAGCGTCTATCGCAGTCATCATCAGCATGATAACGCCCAGCAGCGAGATGCACTTAACAAGCGCCTTTCTCTCGGCAGCCTCAGCGGATTTCAGAAAGTATCCTTCGCCGTCGACATAAGTGTGCTCACGCACATCGTGCACAAAATTGTAGCCGTAGGGGTTTTCCTCATCGGTTCTCCACTTGGAAAACTCCTTGTGGTAGTCGTCAAACTGGTTCTGATATGTTTTTTCGTGAGCAATATCTATCAGATACTTATCCTTGTCTCCCAAGCGATCACCTCCTCAGCTTATTACAGTATAACACACTTTCCCCTTTTTTTAAAGTACCTTTTTCATTTTTTTCGCAAAAAAAGAGCCGACCATTAAAGATCGGCTCATATCAGCTTATTCAGCTTGCCTTGCGGTTTTTGATCTGCTTGGCTTTGTTTTTCATAAGTCTGCCAAGATGCACGCTTATCTCAAGCGCAGCAGAATACTTATCTATCGCAACGATAACGTAGCTTTCCGCATACTTGGGCAGCTTGACAGTCAGAGGCCACATGTGCTTGACTATCATATCCTCCTCACGCTTTGCAACATCAAAATGTGCCTTTGCATTTTCAAGGGCGATCTGCGGATGTGTGAAGCCGTGCGGTTTTTCACCCGGCTTTTTCTCCTTAGTGCGCCAATCATATAAAAACAGGTCGTGAAGCAGTCCTGCCCTTGCGGCAGATCTTGCATCAAGTCCGAGCTTTTTGCAGACAAGATAGTTATAATATGAAACGTTCAGGCTGTGCTGAAAGCAAGTCACGCTGTAATGGTGACGATAATTTTTCATCTCGTTGACCACGTCGCTGTCAAGAAGGTCCTTGACAAACTCAAAATATTCCTGCATCTCTTTAGAATATTCAACGGTGTAACGTGATCCCATTGCTCTTGACACCGGCATTACCTCGATTCTTTGTTATGTAAACAACTTCGTATATAGAGGCTTACACCTCTACAACTTAATTATAACTCATAATATAGGTAAATGTCAACAAATATCTGATAACATTAAGATTACAATTTAGGTATAATTGTATTACGAAAAAATGATTTTCTAACTAATTCAATAATATTTCTTATCGTAAAATGTCGGGATATACTCCTTCTCGGCGGAAGAGCGCTGCTGAAAATAGCCGTCAAAACCGACTTTTTCTATCTCTTTAAGCACACTGTTGTATTCAAAGGTCGAGGTACGCCGTGAAAGGTCGCTGTGCTCAAGTGCCTTGTGCAGCGGAACATACTGGCTCATCAGGCTGATAAGCAGCTGCGAAGGCTTAAAGCGCTGCGCAAGCTCATTCACAAGGCGGATAGAATCGTGTCTGTGATTTGGCAGCACAAGGTGGCGCACGATCACCCCGTGAGTTATCAGCCCTTTCTCGTCAAACTGCGGCTTTCCTGCGATAGATACCATTTTTTCTATCGCCGCCATAGCGTTTTCAAAGTAGTCTCCCGCAAGGCAGCAGCGCTGCGCAAGCTCACCGTCAAAGAATTTAAGGTCGGGCAAAAAAACGTTAACCCTGTCCCCGAGCAGCTCCAGCGTTTCGGGAAGCTCATAGCCGCCGCAATTGTACACAACAGGTATCCTCAGCTCACCCTTTATCATATCCAGTGCATCGCATATCTGCGGAACAAAATGTGTCGGGCTTACAAGGTCGATGTTGTGTGCGCCCTTTTGCTGAAGCATCAGAAAAGTCTGAGCAAGCTCCTCAACGGATATTTCAAACCCCTTGCCCTGCGCAGATATCTCATAGTTCTGGCAAAAGCAGCATTTAAGGCTGCACCCTGAGAAAAACACAGTTCCTGCGCCGCAGCTGCCGCTTATGCAAGGCTCTTCCCACTTGTGCAGGTCTGCCCGTGCAATGCGTACCTTGTCACTTTCGCCGCAGAACCCGACCGTTTTTGTCCTGTCAGCTCCGCATTTTCTCGGGCAAAGGCAGCAGTGCCGCATTATCTCGCTCGTCATTTCATCACCTCCCAAAAAAACAGGGACTTATAAAGTCCCTGCAAATTATCACATCTCAAAGTTCAGGCTTACCAGCTGCCCCTCGAAAAGCAGGTAAAGCGAGCCTTTTTTGCTGTCTATCGGGAAAAATGCATTGAGCTCAATGCTCGTGCCTTCGGTCGTAAGCTGTATCTCTTTCTTTGGGTATGTCCAGCAGCTTGAAAGTATCTTTGAGGAGCTGCTGCCCGAATAAGCTCTGATATTAGCCGAGGTCAGCTTTGCCGTACCTGTTTTGCCGTTATTGCTTTTTACCATAACGTTTATTTTTATCAGCTTGAGCTGAGCGTTTTTGTCAAATAGCTGTGTGTTGTTTCTGAGCTTGTCGATCTCCGTACCTTTTTCATCCGAGTCGCTTATGCTCTTTATTTCAGCGGCAACCGAGCCGATCGAAACGGTCTTGTTGGTACTTTTGGTGCTCTGTGTAGTCCTTGTAGTTGTGGTAGTGGTACTGCTTTTTCTGTTCTTGTTCTCCTGTGAAGCCGACATAGCGATCACTAAGCCGAAAATGCTGACGAAGATTATCAGGAAAATTACCGCACCGGCACTGTTTGCCTTTTTGCGCTGCCCGTACTGCGTAGTGCGGTAGTATTGCAGCGAGCTTTGCTGCGTCGGTATAGTGCTGCGCTGGGCAAATATCTGTCCCGCAGGTGTAAAGCCGCTTGTCTGACTTGAATAACCTGATGCAGTGCCTGCTTTGCGCTGCTGCTGAGCGATGTACCGCTGATAAGCGGACTGCTGCGGCATCGCCTGCCGATACTGATTTGCGCTGCCGTAGTTGTAGTCATTGCGCACAAACCGTGACTGCTGGTCGAACCTTGTGCCGTCATCGGACAGGTCAAGCCCTGCGTTCGCCCGTGCACCGAAATTCTCCCTTGCAAAGCTGTTGCGCCTTTCCTCACGCAGCTCCTTTTGCACGAACGATTCACCGTCGTCACGCAGACCTATGCTGTAGCTTGTGCCGTGTGCGTGTTCGCTTGCCGAGTATCTTTCGCAGGAGATGTCGTTCTCTCGTGCAGTAAAGCATTCAGGGCATATTGCCTCATCTTTGCTCTTGAATCTGTATCCGCAGATCTTACATTTGTTACCCAATCAAACCACCCCTTTAACCAAGGCTTATGATCTGTGTACCCGAACTTACGGGATCGCAGATCCACGCCTGAGCGTAATCCTTTTTAATTTCCCCAAGCGCATACTGCGCCTTTTTGTTGTCTTCAAAAACCCCGAATACCGCTGAGCCGCTGCCCGTCATAAGCGAGCCGAGCGCACCTGCGGCATTGAGTTTTTTCTTTGCATTCTCTATCTGTTCTTCCTGCGCTGCAAATTCAAGTGCATTGAACATACCTGCGCACATATCCTTTATCCCGCTGTTTTCAAGTGTATCCACAAACGCCGCTGTATCGCACTTTGGAACATTTTGCAGACTGTCATACTTTTTAAAAGCAGCAGGTGTTGAAATGCTCACTTCCGGCTTTACCACAACGAAAGTACACTCCGGCATCGAAAGCGCAGTCATCTTTTCGCCCACGCCTCTGCACATCTGCGTGCCGCCGACAATGCAGAAAGCAACGTCCGCACCGAGCGTTACGCCAATGTCGCACAGCTGCTTCCGGGTGAGCCTTGTTTCAAACATCGCATCAAGCGCACAAAGCGTTGCTGCGCAGTCTGCGCTGCCGCCTGCCATGCCTGCCATTGAGGGCAGCTGCTTATCGACCTTTACGGTGATACCGCCGAAATTGCGCTCTGTGAATTTTTCAAATGCATCTATCGCTTTCCAGATAAGGTTCGTTCTGTCACACGGAAAGCCCGCCTTATCGCATATTATCCTGTTTTCGCCGCTTCCGTTTATCTGCAGCTCAAGCGTATCGTGAATGCTTATCGACTGCATCACCGTTTCAAGCTCGTGGTACCCGTCAGCGTTTATCCCGACGATATCCAGCATCAGATTCAGCTTGCCGAAAGCGTAAACGACAGCATTACTGTACCTTGCCATTTTTCAGTTCCTCTAAGAATACACCGATGCGCTTTATCGCCTCACGCAAATGGTTTATCGAGTAAGCATAGGAAACTCTTATAAAGCCCTCGCCGCACGCCCCGAAAGCATCGCCCGGAACGACTGCGACCTTCTGGCTGAATATCAGCTTTTCGCAGAACTCGGCACTGGTCAGCCCTGTGCTTTTTATGCACGGGAAAACGTAGAATGCGCCCTGCGGCGTAAAGCATTCAAGCCCCAGCTTGTTGAAAGCGTCAACGATATAGCGCCTTCTCATATCATATTCGTTTTTCATTTTTTCTATGTCGCCTATGCAGCTTTGCATTGCGACCACCGCAGCGTACTGGCTCACAGTCGGTGAACACATTATCGCATACTGGTGCAGCTTGAGCATCTGCGAAACTATCTCCTGCGGTCCGCCCACAAAGCCGAGCCGCCAGCCTGTCATCGCAAAGCTCTTTGAGAAGCCGTTTATAACGATAGTGCGCTCTCTCATTCCGTCTATCTGCGCAAGTGAAACGTGCCTGCCCGAATAGGTAAGCTCTGAGTATATCTCGTCCGAGATAACGATTATATTTGTCTCCTTGAGCACCTCAGCGATGCTTTCAAGATCCTGCCTGCGCATTATCGCACCCGTTGGGTTGTTCGGGAAAGGCAGCACGAGCAGCTTTGTCCTGTCCGTTATCTTTTCACGCAGCTCATCAGCTGTAAGGCGGAATTCGTTTTCAGCCTTCGTTTCAATGCTTACCGCCTTGCCGCCGCAAAGCTCAACGATAGGGCAGTAGCACACAAAGCTCGGCTCAACTACCAGCACTTCATCGCCCGGCTCGACCATACTTCTTATGCAAAGGTCTATGCCCTCTGAGCCGCCAACGGTAACAATTATCTCATGTTCGGGATCATAGTGGGTGTTTATCGTGCGCTCAAAGTATTTTGATATCTCTTTGCGCAGGTCCATAAGTCCCGAGTTTGCCGTGTAGCAGGTCTTTCCCTTTTCAAGAACATCTATGGCTTCCTTTCTTATCAGCCACGGAGTCTTGAAATCAGGCTCGCCCACACCCAGCGAAATAACACCTTCCATGCCCTGAGCGATATCAAAGAACTTTCTTATTCCCGAGGGCTTCATCTCCTTGATAGCCTTGTTCAGAGCCTTGTTGTAATCTATCATCAGAACATTCCTCTTTCGTCTTTCTCATCGCTGCCGATGATGATACCGTTGTCCTTGTAAACTCTTAGTCCGAAATGAGTGGTAGTTTCCTGCACCGCATCTATCGCCGCAAGGCGCTGCGAAACGAACAGCGAGATATCTCTGATATTCCTGCCCGTTACCTCAACGATTATATCGTAAGTGCCCGACATAAGGCGCACAGCCTCCACCTGCTCATAGCTTGATATCTGCTGAGCTATCTCATCAAAGCCGGATTGTGACTGCGGAGTAACTTTCAGCTCTATCAGCGCAAAAACGCTGTTAGGATCATAGGCGCTCTCGTCTATTATCGCAGTGTAGCCCTTGATTATGCCTTCGTTTTCGAGCTTTTCTATCTCCTGTGCGACCTGCTGCTCGCTAATTCCGAGCATTACCGCAAGCTCACTGTTTGAAAGCCTTGCATTGCTTTTGAGTAGGTCTATCAGCTTGTTCATATTGCAGCCTCCTTAGAAAAAAGTGTTATCCTGTTTCAACAGGCAGACCTCTGCAAGAGCCTGCCTGTTAGTGTTAAAGTGTAAATATGCATATCGCCGCAGCTATCCACAGAATAATAAGTGCGGGCACTGCGAAAAGAAATTTGAGTTTTTTGGTCTTGTGGTGCCAAAAGAACATTCCTGCCAGCGAACCTATACCTCCGCCGAGCGCCGAGAACATTATCAGCGTTATCTCGGGTATCCTCCAGCGCTTTTTCTTTGCACGGCGCTTGTCGATGCCGTAAACGATAAAGGCACAAAGGTTGATCATAAGCAGGTATACCAGCACCGCAGTTGAATGGTCTGTGAGAAAACCTTTCATATTTCCTCCGATCAGCTATTACTTAAAGTAAGCAACTCCGCTTTCAAATATCTTCTGATCCTTGTTTCCGCAGACATTCTTTGTGATATCCGTGCCGATACGCTCTGAGTGTCCCATTTTACCGAGGACTCTGCCGTCAGGCGAAGTGATGCCCTCGATAGCCTCGAATGAGGTGTTGGGGTTGCACTGTATATCAAATGTCGGCTCGCCGTCAAAATCAACATACTGCGTAGCTATCTGACCGTTCTTTGCAAGTCTGCTTATCTCCTCAGCCGAAGCGACAAAGCGTCCCTCACCGTGTGAGATAGCGATATTGTGTATGTCATCTACCTGACAGCCGTAAAGCCACGGCGACTTGTTTGAAGCGATCCTAGTGTTTACCATCTTGGACTGGTGTCTTGCTATCTTGTTGAATGTCAGCGTAGGAGAATCAGGACGCATATCCGTTATCTCTCCGTAAGGCACAAGACCGAGCTTGATAAGTGCCTGGAAGCCGTTGCAGATACCCAGCATAAGTCCGTCACGTTTGTGCAGAAGCTCGTGAACAGCCTCCTTCAGCCTTGGGTTCCTGAAGAACGAAACTATGAACTTTGCACTTCCGTCAGGCTCGTCGCCGCCGCTGAATCCGCCCGGCAGCATGATTATCTGCGCCTGCTTTATCTTTTTCTCCATTACCTCTACCGACTCTCTGATAGCGTCCATATTGAGGTTTCTTATTACCATAGTGTCAACATCTGCGCCTGCACGTTCAAACACTCTTGCGGTATCGTATTCGCAGTTTGTGCCCGGGAATACAGGTATCAGCACCTTCGGCTTAGCAACCTTTATAGCAGGGGAGAGCTTGAGAGCATTATTGAACCTGAACTTTTCGGGCTTGCTTGTCGGCTCAGCCACGTGAACAGGGTAAACAGGCTCCAGCTTGTCAGACCACTGCTTGTAAAGACCACTGAGGTTTACAGTGTACTCGCCGTTTATAACTACATAATCCTCGATAGTTGTACCGATAACTCTCTCGGTAGTTTCTGTTCCCTCTGCAAGCTCGATAACGAAAGCACCGTAGCAAGCCCTGTAAAGCTCGTCAGCGCTCACCTTATCGGTGAATCTGAAGCCTATGCGGTTTCCGAAAGCCATTTTTGCGATAGCCTCGGAAACTCCGCCGTAGGAAACAGCCCAGCAGGAAAGCACCTTGCCCTCGTTTATAAGCGCTTCAACCTTACCGAACACTTCCTTGAGCGAGTCAAAGTTTATCAGCTTGTTGCTGTCGTATTCGGGCTTTATGAAAATGACTTTTGAGCCTGTCTTTTTGAATTCGGGTGAAACCACCTTGTCCGAAGTTGAAAGTGAAACTGCGAACGAAACGAGTGTAGGCGGAACGTCTATCTCCTCGAATGTACCCGACATAGAGTCCTTTCCGCCGATAGAGCCGCAGCCAAGGGCTATCTGCGCCTTGTAAGCACCAAGCAGCGCAGCCAGAGGCTTGCCCCACCTGTCAGGGTTGTTCTGTGTTCTCTCAAAATACTCCTGGAAAGTCAGCCAGCACTTTTCGTAAGTACCGCCTGTTGCAACTACCTTTGCGATAGACTCGACAACAGCGCTCATTGCGCCGTGATATGGGCTGATAGATGAAAGATACGGGTCAAAGCCCCACGCCATGACAGAGGTGGTCTTTGTCTGTCCGTGCAGTACAGGGATCTTTGCAGCCATAGCCTGCGCCGGAGTATCCTGATACTTTCCGCCGTAAGGCATAAGCACGCTGCCTGCGCCGATAGTTGAGTCAAATCTCTCAACAAGTCCCTTCTGAGAGCAGATATTGAGATTTGATATCATTGCGCCCCACCTGTCTGCGCTGTCCTCGGTCTCGGTGACAGTGTCGAAGATAGGTGTTGCGATGTTTATATCCGTGTGCTTTTCAGCACCGTTTGAGTTAAGGAATTCTCTTGAAAGCGAAACGATAGTGTTGCCGTTCCAGTTCATTTCAAGTCTCGGGTTTTCGGTAACGACAGCCACGAGAGTAGCCTCAAGGTTCTCCTTGTCAGCTTCCGCCATGAACTTTTCAAGGTCGCTCCTGGCAATTACCACAGCCATTCTTTCCTGCGATTCTGAAATAGCAAGCTCTGTTCCGTCAAGTCCGTCATATTTCTTGGTTACAGCATCAAGGTTTATCTGCAAGCCGTCTGCCAGCTCACCGATAGCAACCGATACACCGCCTGCGCCAAAGTCGTTGCAGCGCTTTATCATTGAAGTAACCTCAGGATTTCTGAACAGCCTCTGCAGCTTTCTTTCCTCGGGAGCGTTACCCTTTTGCACCTCTGCTCCGCAGCTTTCAAGCGAGTGCAGATTGTGCGACTTTGAAGAACCTGTTGCACCGCCGCAGCCGTCACGTCCTGTCTTTCCGCCCAGCAGTATAACGATATCTCCCGGAGCAGGGCGCTCACGCCTTACGTTAGCCGCAGGAGCAGCACCGATAACGGCACCTATCTCCATTCTCTTAGCAACGTAGCCGGGGTGATATATCTCGTGAACTATGCCCGTAGCAAGTCCTATCTGGTTGCCGTATGAAGAATAGCCGTTTGCAGCGCCCACAACTATCTTTCTCTGCGGCAGCTTGCCCGTTATTGTGTCCTCAACGGGAACGAGCGGGTTGCCTGCGCCTGTTACACGCATTGCCTGATAAACGTAGCTTCTTCCCGAAAGCGGATCTCTGATCGCACCGCCCAGGCAGGTCGCAGCGCCGCCGAAAGGCTCTATCTCTGTCGGGTGGTTGTGTGTTTCGTTCTTGAACATCAAAAGCCAGTCTTCTTCCTGACCGTCGATATCAACGGTGATCTTTACCGAGCAGGCATTTATCTCCTCGCTCTCATCAAGATCCTTCAGCTTACCTTCTTTTTTAAGCTGCTTTGCACCTATGCAGGCAAGGTCCATAAGAGTAATGGGCTTGTCTGTTCTGCCTGCGTACAGGTCTTTTCTGGTATTTACATAGTCCTTGAATGTGTCTGCTATATAGTCAGCCTTGATGTCCACATTGTCAACTATAGTCAGGAAGGTAGTGTGACGGCAGTGGTCTGACCAGT
>DFFV01000106.1:6742-27135 GCA_002371625.1 Ruminococcus sp. UBA3767 | reverse complement strand
GGAAGCGGCTTTGAGAAATAGTAGCCCTGTATAATGTCGCAACCAAGCTTTTTCAGCAGCTCCATTTGTTCCTTTGTTTCTACGCCCTCCGCAATAACAGGGACTTCAAGAAGCCTTGCTATCTCGATCATTATGCCGACAAGGCGTTCATTTTTTTCACTTTCGCATATTCCTCTGATAAACTTCATATCCAGCTTCAAGGCATCTATCGGCAGAGAGGTCAGCATATTCAGCGAGGAATAACCGCTGCCGAAATCGTCCATTTCTATTCTGAAACCGCACCCACGAAGTTTGTTTACTGTTTCGATGATCTGTTCTGAGTCATCGGTATAGGCAGACTCAGTGATCTCAAGCAGAAGCATGGAATTATCTAAGCTGTTTTGTTTTGCAATATTCTCTAAGATATCTGCAAGATGCGCATTGAACATATCTACTCTTGACACATTGACCGACACGGGAATGTCGATCCCATATATCTCTTTCCACTGCTTTATCTGCACAGCCGCTTCATTCCACACAAATCGGTCAAGCTTTTGTATCAGACCGTTATCCTCAAACAGCGAGATGAACTGTCCCGGGCTTACCATGCCAAATTCGGGGTGAAACCATCTGATAAGTGCTTCAGCGCTGGAAAGCTGCGCTCTGTCACCGCTTATTGAATATTTCGGCTGATAATATACCTTGAACTGTTTTTCAGACAGCGCCTTGTCCATATCATTTATGAGCCTTTCGGCGAACAGCTCTTTGCTGTGCTGCTCATCATTATAGAAAGCAAAGCGTGATACATAGCTGCTTCTGAGCTTCTGGCAGGCAACTCTGGCGTAATCGAAACGGTGTTCCATACATTGCTCACTGCCATCGTCTGAATATACGCCAAACCGCAGACTGATATTGCTGTCGTTTATACGCTTGTCTATCTCAGCGATATACTGCGGCAGCTTGAGTTTAAGATCGTCGCTGTGGGGGAGATAGATATAAAACTGGTCGTTGTCACGGCGGCAGGCAAGTCCGCCTGTTTTGCTGACAAGCTCATGCACGCTTTCGCCGATGATTTTCAATACAAGATCGCCGTAGTTTCTTCCGTACAGCTCATTCACTACATGAAATCGGTTTATATCTATCATTACTGCGTCCATCGGCATATTGTTGTTCAGCTCGTCAAGCCTTTTGCCGTACTGAAAGAAAAATTCCTTATGGAAAAGCCCTGTCAGCTCGTCACGCTCTGTTTCATGGATAATTACGCTGTCCTCGGCAAGCTCGATAGAGTGACTGACTCTGGCACAGATGACCTGCGGCATATCAAAAGGCTTTGTGATAAAATCCGCCGCACCGATCTTAAGACTTTCGACTTCTGCACCCTTTTCAGAGGTCAGCACGATAACAGGGATACGCCTCAGTTCATTGTCGCTGCGAAGCAGCTTGAGCAGACTGTATCCGTCCATTTTGGGCATGTGCAGATCAAGTATCACAAGTGAGAGCTTCAGTTTGTCCCGCTTTATGATGTCAAGAGCTATAACACCATTTTCGGCATAGCTGACTTCGTACTGATCCTTGAGCATCGCTCCGAGTATCTCTCTTGCGATATAGTCATCATCAACGATCAATATGCTTCTGCGAAGACCTTTTTTACGTTCCAACAGTTCCTGCAAATGGGATCACCCCTTATATAATAGTATAATAAAGAACAAGCTGTATTATTGTCAAATCGGAAGTAGACCTACAATGCCGCTCGAATATATAATTTCTCATAATGATTTTAACACAAAAATTAAAATAAGTCAACAAAATATATTATATTTTGCTCGAATTTTTGTGCATAACTGCGGTAAACACTTACAAGCATGATTCCGTCATAGTCCTATCTGACAATGATCCGAGATCAGCAGCTGCCTGGACACGCTTCTGCAAAGGGAATGAAAGATCAAACTGCATCAATTTCACCAGACTGATCTCATAAGAATGCTAAAAATTTGATCACTTGACATATCTAACCTCGTGAGTTATAATAAAAAAGCTAAAACGGTGTATATACATGATGATCTAAAGTGCTGCCGTTAGTGCCGTTACAATAAATGTGTGTTGTTTTGATCTGTCCGGTCAAAACATTTTTTTAGCTGAGATCGTCTATATAAAAAGGAGATAACTGTTATGATCCTAATGCTGTTTATGTTTTTGATCGTGCTTGTTCCGGGTATGATCTTATACACGATATTTGCCTATAATAAATACAAAAAAACAGATCCGAACAATATAGTTGAATTAAAGAATAGGCGCAGGGAATTTGTTTCTGCAAGGAATACTCTTATTACTATGATAGTGGCACAAGGCGTACTGTTGCTGATCATCTCGGCTTCCTTGTCGCACATGTGAGGTGCCGGAAATGAATGATAAATTGTTTTACAGACTTCTGACAATAATAACCGTACTTGGTATTGCAAGTGTCATCGCTTTGGTCGTTATAACATGGCTTTTGCAGAGGGACTGCTCAGTTATTTCGTACGTTGCGAATAAGGGGTGATAACAGTGCGGGATAAGAAAAATAAACGAATTTTGCAGCTTGTTGCGTTGGTACTTGTGTTCGTTCTATTTGATGTGGCAGTGTATAACCTTTTCACCAAACGTTACATTGATCGGCGCAGCGATGAGATGAAAGGAAAGTCTGTTGAGGTCTCAAAGAACCTGCCGTTTGATGATGCTTCCGAAATCTATAAGCTCGATGTACCTGAAAAGCTGTCGGGCGATCTGCCCGTGCTTGATGGTGCTGCTGCGCTGTTTCCGATGTATTCGGCGTTTGTGAATGCCGTATACCCCAAAGAAAGCGTTTCATTTGACGGAAAGGATTTTTCAGAAGAAAGTGCTTTGCAGTTTACAAATACCCGTGGTGCATATAAATCTGTCGTTGACGGAACAGCGGATATTGTTTTTTGTGCAAAGCCTTCAGAAGAGCAGCTGGAATATGCAGCTGAAAAAGGTGTAGAGCTTGAAATGGTGCCGATAGGTAATGAGGCATTTGTTTTTATCGTGAATAAGGATAACCCCGTGAATGATCTGACAGTTGAACAGGTCAAGGGCATCTATTCGGGCAGGTATTCAAAGTGGTCAGAGGTAGGCGGTGACGATTCATATATCGATGCGCTGCAAAGAAACAAAGGCAGCGGCAGCCAGACAGCAATGCTTTCGTTTATGGGTGACACCGAAATGAAACGATCTGTATTGGGTGCATTGCTGGGAAGATCGATCGCATATTCTTTCAGGTATTACGTTTCAAATATATCTGTCAATTCGGCGATCAAGATGCTTTCAATTAACGGCGTTTATCCCGACAGGGAAACGATCGCTTCTGGGGAGTACCCTATAAGCAGTAATTTTTACGCAGTTTATAATAAGGCAAACAAAAATAAGAATATCAATAAACTGCTGGATTTTATTCTATCTGAAAAAGGTCAGCGCATAGTTGAGCAAAGCGGCTATATACCATTGAAGAAATAACTGCTTGACAATATGGTGAATATGCTTTATACTCAAGTGTAAGCAGATGCCGTGCGCATCAGCTTGAATTAATTGAAAAAGGAGTTGTCTTTTTGACAAACGGAAAAATGGAGATAGCAGCGTAAACGGGAGGTTTGCCAATACTATCTCACACAAGCCTCCCGTGTAGCAGTCAACACATTCAGGAGGAAAAATCAATGAAAAATAATGACTATATCTTACGATTGGAAACAGAAAAAGACTATCACAATACCGAGACAATGGCAAGAGAAGCGTTCTGGGATCTTAGTGTTCCCGGGTGCAGCGAGCACCTGTTTATGCATGACCTGAGAAAGTATGAGGCTTTTATCCCGAATCTTGACTTTGTTGCCGAAAAGGACGGTAAGGTAATTGCGTGCGTTATGTATTCACGCTCGTACCTTGTTGATGAGAACGGTGAAAAAAAGACGGTTCTGACAATGGGACCTATCTGTGTTCACCCCGAGTTTCAGCGTATGGGCATCAGCAGGAGACTGCTTGAACACACATTCAGCCTTGCGCTTGAAATGGGCTACGATACCGTTATCAACTTTGGTAACCCGGATAATTATGTTGCAAGGGGTTATAAGAGCTGCAAAAAGTATAATGTCTGTCTTCAGGGTGATGTTTTTCCTGCGGCGCTGCTCGTCAAGGTGCTTAAAGAGGGTGCGCTTGACGGCAGGAAGTGGTATTATCATCAGAATGATGCGGATTCACGGTGCAGCGATGAAAAAGCCGTTGAGGAGTATGATAAGCTGTTTGAGCCTAAAGAAAAGCATCACACACCAAGCCAGGAGGAATTTTATATCCACAGCCATTCTGTAATAGTCCCGTAAAACGTAAAAAAAGCAGCCGCAGATCTCTGCGGCTGTTTGTGTTTTATTGGGTGTCTCGTGAGGAGCTTATCTTCAATATCATCTTTTCCGCACTGTTTAAAAGGAATGCGATAAGTCTGAGCAGTGTGTCTGCCATGATACCAAAGTTTATGCACAGCAGCAGACTCTTTGTCGAAAGCGAAGTCGTTCCGAAGAACCAGCCGAACAGCGTAAATGCCATTGTGATACCCGAAACGCACAGCGCAAGTATCGCCCACTTGTAGCTGCTCATCGGCTTGCTTATTATCTTGAGCACCATTATGCCGACTATCGAAAGAAGTATCGTTGAAGCTGTCGCTATCTCGCTTTGTGAAACTTCAAATACCTGCCCGAAAATAACCATTGCGACAACTACCGCAACGTCGGTTATTCCGCCGGGCAAGGCCTTAAAGATAACGTTTTTCATAAAGTGACCGTGTATGAGCAAGTGGTCGGGCACCTGCGAAAGCAGGAATGCAGGCATTCCTATCGTGAATGCGCTTATGAGCGTGATCTGCGGAGGTGTGAGAGGGTATACGAATCCAAATGCCAGCGTTACTATCGAAAGCAGCAGCGAGAAGATGTTCTTTACAAGGAAAAGGCTTCCCGATCGTTCAAGGTTGTTTACTACCTGTCTGCCTTCCATAACAACATCTGTCATGTGTGCAAAGTCCGAATCAAGCAGGACAAGCTGAGCCGCCTGAACAGCAGCATCGCTTCCCGAAGCCATAGCTACCGAGCAGTCTGCGTCCTTGAGCGCAAGTATATCGTTTACTCCGTCGCCGGTCATCGCAACGACCTTTTCCTGTGCCTGCAATGCCTTAACGAATTTGCGCTTCTGGTCAGGTGTTACTCTGCCGAAAACGGTGTAGTTCTTCATAGCTTCAAATACTGCGGTATCTGTCGTAAGTGTTGAAGCATCAACGTACTTGTCAGCGTTGATTATACCTGCCTGCTTAGCAACCTCGGAAACGGTTATCGGGTTGTCGCCTGAGATGACCTTGACCTCAACGCCCTGCTCTGCGAAGAACCTGAATGTTTCAGGGGCGGTCTCACGCACAGGGTTTGTTATCAGCACCAGTGCAAGCAGTTCACGCTCGCCTTTAAGCGCCTTGCCGTCAGGTGTACCGTCATACTTTGCAAATGCAAGCACACGGTAGCCTTTGCGGCTGTCAAGCTCTATCTTCTCACGGTATTTCTCGTAGCTGTCTTTAAGTATCCATTCGGGTGCACCCAGCACATAAGCGCCCTTTTCAAATGTAACGCTTGAATACTTGAATTCTGATGAAAAATCGGTGTGCGAAACTGTCTTTGCACCGCTTGGCTTGTTGAAATATTGCTTCAGCGCAGCCATGGTTATGTTGTCTGCTGATTGCTCGGCAGCAAAATCGCTCAGCAGCGTAAACAGCTGGTCTTTTTTCAACTGTCCCGCAGGCTCAAGACCTGTTACCTGCATAGTGTTCTCTGTTATCGTACCCGTCTTATCAACGCACAGCACATCTGTACGAGCAAGCGTTTCGATGCATTTCATATCGTGAACAAGTACCTTGTGCCTTGCAAGCCTCATTGCGCTTATCGCAAGTGTTACGCTTGCCAGGAGGAAGAGACCCTCCGGGATCATTCCAATAATCGAAGCAACTGTCGATCTTACGCTTTGTGTGTATCCAAGATCTTTGATGTAATACATATTGTAAAACTGCAGCGCACCGATCGGAATTATTATAAATCCTGCGATCCTTACTATCTTGTTGAGCGAGCGTATCATCTCGGACTGTTCGCCTGTTCTTGCCTTTTTAGCCTGAAGCGTCAGCTGTGAGATGTACGATTGAGCACCGACCTTTGTCAGCCTTGCCGTGCAGGAACCTGAAACTATAAAGCTGCCGCTCATCAGTTCAGCGCCGTGCTCTTTGACTATCTCATCCGCTTCACCTGTCAGCAAAGCCTCGTTTACCGAAGCCTTGCCCTCAATGACGACAGCGTCCGCAGGTATCTGGTCTCCTGCCTTGAAAACCACAATGTCATCTGCAACGAGCAGCTCAGAGCGTATTTTTTCACGCTTGCCCTCTCGAATTACCATAGTGGTCGGAGAGTTGAGCATGGTCATTTTATCAAGCAGCTTTTTAGACCGTGTTTCCTGAATAATACCTATCAGCGTGTTGATAATGATAACAGGCATGAATGTCAGGTCCTTGTAGCAGCCCGAAAGCAGCAGCACCACTGCTATCGCTGCAAAAATAAAGTTGAAGTAAGTGAAAACGTTGGAAGCGATTATCATACCGACCGATTTGGAAGGCGGCTTGACAGGAGTGTTCGCCATTCCTGCGTTAATGCGCTCACTGACCTGTTCAGCGGTCAGTCCGAAGTCGGGAGCAGGCTTTATCCTTTCAACGCTTACAGTCTGCTGACTGTTTTTACCCATCTGAATACTCCTTTCATAAATATAGTCCTTGATAATTGTAGCACTATTTGATATAAAAATCAAGTTTTTCGGCAGCATTCAATCAAAAAAACAACGCAAAAGCGTATGTACTTTTGCCGATGAGTAAAAAGGTGAGGTATTTCCCGGCAATTGATATTCTGTCTTTGTGCTTGAAATGTAAAAAGGACTGTGCTATAATCAAAAAAAGAATTTGATACTTGATCTCAAAGGAGGCTTTGATATGAAAAATGAATTTGAACCCGTGTGCGGCGGAACTGAAACAAGGATAGACGAAAATGCTCCAAAGCAGATAATTTCCCGTGAAATAACGTGGCTGTACATTTCGTTCTTTCTTGAAAGAGAGTGGTCTGAGCGTGTTAATGACAGGCGCTGCACTTTTAAGATCACAGCCGATGAGCAGGGGAGCCTTATTGCGAGAGAAGAGAAAAGCGGTGTTGCTTATGCTGCAGATAAACAGCTGCTCAATGAACTTGCGCAGATCGAGCAGGAATACGGTCTTGCAGCGAATAATGGCATTTACAAGGTAACAGCAGGACTTCCGCCGCAGTTTCAGGAGTGCTGTTATGAATCCCGTCATTCATCGGGCGAGGTGCTTAAATTCACCCTTAATAACAATCCCGGGTGGGACTGGACAAGGAAGATCTACATATCATTCGCAGAGTTTTTTGACCGCTGCGGCGATAGTTCCTTCCTGCCTTTCAACTATCGGGGCGAGATCGTTGATCTGCGTTTGCGCCGCAAGGAGAATGGAATGGTAACGCTCTACAAAGCAAGGATAAGTGACGGCAAAGGGCATATCGAAAAGGTCGTATTCCACAGCAAGACCAACGCCGTGAGCGAGGACCGTGAGAAGTATTTCGATAAGAGTGCTTTCGGCGAAATGAAGAGGATCACTAATGATTCGGTGCTCAGGTTCTATGACAGGTATAGCGTGCTCCATGGGCTTGGCGTAAAGCTCGGCGGAGATGAAACGCAGGATGAGCTAATAATAACGGTCAAGTTCGACAGCGGCGATAGAGTGGATATCGAAACACAGCAAAGCAACGAGATAAACGGACTTAGACCGCTGTTTGATGAGCTTTCATACTGTCTTGATACGCTCGTTTGATATAAAAGTATAAATTATTGTACAGTTGTTTCAAAAGCGACATCTTTCTCACTGCCGCAGGAACAAAGTTGTGAAAGCTGCAAAAAACACTTGCAAAAGAAGTGCAGATGTGATATAATATCAATGTTAAGCAGATATAGTATAGCGGTCATTACTCCAGTTTCCCAAACTGGTGATGCGGGTTCGACTCCCGTTATCTGCTTAAAGCCAAAGCCCGTAAACACGCTGTTTGCGGGCTTTTTCGCGTGTCAAAATCTGCACTTGGTCTTTATTTGGTCTTTGTTTTTACATCTGTGTTTTGGGTATGAAAAAACCGCCTAACAGCGTTAAGCGGTTTAGTCATTTTTCTGTTTTCTTTGCAGAATTAAGTCCAAAGCAATTAAAATTACATTTTCATATGATACATCTTCGCCGTTTTGGATGTAATCAGTGACTTTTTGAATGTCCTCATCGGTTTTTAAGTCATTAAGGACACCAAGAATAAACTCTGGGTCTTTAGATATACTCTCGAGTAGCTTTGAAAGCTCTAACGCTTTTTTACTCCTCAAATTTCCATTACGGAAATAACAATAATCAGGATAAGTCATTCAATTAAGTCCTTTCCAATGACTCTGTAATTGCCAAAGCCTATATTTTCAACCGTGTAAAAGTAATCTCCAATGTGTTTCTTTATTACCCTCTTTGTAGACTGTTCTTCCGTAATGTTTGTAGCTATCTCACTCATAACATGAGCATATTCATCTTTTGGAAGAATAAATGTTGCAAAGTCCTCAATACTCTTTGAAAGAATTGCATACCAATATTTATGCGATTACCATTTGATCCAAGTATACCACTTTGGATAGATTTGTCAAGTGATTGTTTTTCAAGTTCTGCCGCCTGCTCGGGTGAGAGCTTGGTGACAGGGTTCTTTTCAAGTGCCTGCCGTTCAAGCTCTTTGGCTTGCTCGGGCGTGTTCACAGTCGGCTTTGAGGCTTCCGAGAGCGCCTTGCGCTCTTCAAGCTCCTTATCGCTTGCTTGCCAGGTGCGCTTGCTCCAAACGTCCTGGCGCATTCTGCCGCACTCGTAGGTCGTTGTGCAGGTGCAATGGTCGTGACGCCTGAAAACATCATCGGGCGCATCGGCGTACTTATACCGCCCTGCGATAGCTAATATATAATGTGAACTTCTCTTTGCTATTAGTTATCAATTCATTTATTAAGATTCCGATTCAAAAGAGTTAACATACATAGTCAACAACGGCATTATCGTATAATGATATAATATAGGATATAAAGTACATGACGAAAAGAGCAAGAATGTTTGATTCAGCAAATAAAATGATTTGTGTGTTATTACTACTTATTGTAGCATAAATCAAACAAATTGTAGCAACATTGTTTAAATCATTACTGATTTGTGATATAGTTAAGCTAGGGGTTTAAGTATGCTTTGATGAATGTATAAGGTTGAACAGGTTGAAAACTTGATTACATATAAAGAGAAATGTGCTTGTAATTTTAGACGATATATTAGTGTAATTGGAAACCAATATAGCAGTATGAAAGGACTGGTAATATGAAGAAAAGATTGTTAAGCTTGGTAATGGCATTGGCAATGATCTGCGGGTTTGCAGCATGGGTGCCGGGATTTGATATTAATGCCAATGCAGGAGCAACGCTAGTATGGCCAGTGCCTGGAACTATGTCATATAAGAAAGTCAACAATTATCACAATGGTAATGCCATAGATATTAGCGGCAGCGATATTGCGGGATATAATGTTGTAGCAGCAATGGGTGGCACAGTAATAGCAAAATTCCTTTGTGGAAGCAACCACTGGGATTCTCCTACAGGTGATGGCCTTCATGATACGCATACTTGTCATGGATTTGGCAATGGCATTGTTATACAGGGTGATGATGGCAGAATATATCAATATGCACATATGCAGGCTGGAAGTATACCCTCAGGTGTTTACAATGGAGCATATGTTTCAGCTGGTCAGAATATTGGAAAAGTAGGTATGACTGGCTATGCAAGTGGTTATCATCTCCATTTTGGTATTTCCAAGGGAGAGTATTGGTATGCAAGCGGAATAAACCCATATGAAGAGACTTATGTTGATGGCACAAAACCTGAATGGTCTGATAAAACTCCTCCTACAATCTCAAATGTTAGAGTATATGATGCAGATAATAATGGCTACACAGTTGAATGTACGGTTACTGATGAGGGCGGAAGTGGTATTAGTCATGTTAGTTTTCCGACATGGACACTTGAAAACGATCAGGACGATATAAAATGGACTGACGGTACAATAAGTGGCAGCACCGTTACATTCAGAGTAAATATAAGCGATCATAATTACGAATATGGAATATACAGAACTCATATTTACGCATATGATAATGCAGGTAACTATTCGTGTACGGCTGTCTCTGATGTCTCGATAGGAATTGGTCACGAAATGTCTGAAGACGAAGCCGCAGGGCAAACCATACCTGATGGCGATTATTGGATATTCAGTGGAGTTGCACAGAACGATTATCTTGATATCCCCGGTGTTGATTCACCAGCTTCAAATTGGACAAGCTTGATAGTAACGGAAGCATTGCAGATGCCGTCTAAGGTTGATACTTGGACTGTAACATATCTTAACAACGGTTTTTATAAGATAACACAAAATGGTGAACCTGTGGCAATGGAAGTGCCATATGCGTCGTTGAATCATGATTCGCAAGTAAAGGTCTATGAAGATAATCAGTCTGTTGCGCAGCAATGGTCAATAAATGAAACTAACAATGGGTACACTATCCAATCGCGTGCTAATGGATACTATCTTGATTTGTACGGATTAGTTACAGGAGAAAGTGGAAGAGTAGTAACGCACGAATTAAATGGCGGAAACAACCAGATGTGGTGCTTTGTCCCGTTCAACTCTGATGACAGACCAGTTGCCGACGGAGAGTATAATATAAAATCAGCAGCTGGTAATGCATATCTTGATGCTGAGGGCAGCAGTTACTCCAGTGGAACTAATATTCAGGTGGACAGCACCGCTTCAGATACTTTTGTGCTGAAATACATTTCTGATGGATATTATACAATATTAGAGAAAACGACGGGATTATATCTCAGTGTTACTGATACCGGAGATTCAGAATATCTCAAAGTAAACAAAAACATACAGCTGACTGATTATAGCGAACCATGCAGAAACAATCTGTGGAGATTGGTAGATAAATGTGACAATCAATACTATCTAATCAGCAAGTATAATGGATATTATCTTGATCTTGCAGAAATGAGCACAATTGCAGGTACTAATGTTCAGTCTGTACAGTACAATTCTTCTGATACGCAGAAATGGATGTTTGTAAACCCGCATGCTCATAGTTATACATCAAAAGTCACCAAAAAAGCGACATGCACAAAAACCGGCGTAAGAACATATACTTGTTCTTGCGGTGATAGCTATACAAAGACAATAAAAGCTCTCGGACATGATTACGTTGAGACTGTTGTAAAGCCAACTTGCAGCTCAAAGGGTTACACAAATCATAAATGTACACGCTGCGGTAATGAGTACAACGATACCGAAACCGATATGATAGCTCATAAGTTTGGCAAATGGACTGTCACGACCAAGCCGACCTGTACGGCAAAAGGTATTGAAACACGAACATGCAGTGTATGTAAGGCAAAAGAAACTAGAAAAACCTCAGCTCTTGGTCATGATTACATTGAATCGATAATTCCTCCAACTTGTCAGTCAAAGGGTTATACGTTGCACAAGTGTTTAAGATGCAATGACGAGTATAAGGACAATGAAACAAATATGGCAGCTCACAGTTTCAGCAAATGGACAACAACTGTCAAACCTACCTGTACTGCAAAGGGTTCTGAAACAAGGATCTGTTCTGTTTGTAAAGTATCTGAAACACGAGAGATAAAGGCACTTGGTCACGATTACGTGGCTTCGTTAGTTTCGGCGAATTGCAACTCCAAGGGATACACTCTTTACAAATGCTCACGCTGCGGCGATGAGATCAAGGACAACTATACAGAACCAACAGGTAATCACAGGTGGTCTGAATGGAAAACCACAGCTTTTGACACTGATAAGAACACCTCAACGCAAACAAGAACTTGTTCTGTGTGCAATAAGACAGAAACAAAAACCACCAAGAACGCAATTCAGCGTCTCGCCGGTGCCGGCAGATACGAAACTGCTGTTGAGATCTCAAAGGCAGGTTTCCCTGACGGAAGTGACACCGTCGTTCTCGCCTACGGTTTGAACTATGCCGACGCTCTTGCAGGTGTATCTCTTGCAAAGGCAATGAACGCACCCATCCTGCTGACAAACCTGAAGACTCTGCCAAATGAAACACTTGTGGAGATCAAGCGATTGGACGCATCAAATGTTATTATACTTGGTGGAACAGGAGCAGTCGGCGAAGAGGTTGAAAAGATTCTTAAAGAGAACAATCTGAATGTAGAAAGAATCGCAGGCAAGACAAGATTTGAAACGGCCACCAAGATAGCACAGAAGATGCAGAAGCTTAACGATAATAAAGCTCCTAAAGAAGTGTTCTTCGTTTATGCATTCAACTCAGCGGACGCACTTTCAGTCAGCGCAGTTGCTGCAGTCAAGGGAGCACCCGTGATTTACCTCAAAACAAACGGAGAGCTGGACGATGCAACAGCGAACTACCTCAAGTCCGTTAAGGGCAGCGTAAAGAACGCTTATGTCATTGGTGGCTCTGGCGTAATATCCGATGATATGATGAAAAAGGCTGGTAAAGCTCTCGGCGTAACTCCGACAAGAGTTTTTGGCAAGGACAGATTTGCGACCTGCGTTGCAGTAAACGAAAAGTTTGCTGATGTGCTCGATGGTGACTCAATTTGCGTTGCTACGGGAATGGATTTCCCAGATGCACTCGCAGGCGGCGTTTACGCAGCGATAAACAAAGCACCACTGTTCCTCGTAAACGGCAAACTGAAAACTCCAAAGCTGACAGACGAGCAGAAAGCCTATCTCAAAGCGAAATCAGCAGCAAAGATCACCGCTTTCGGCGGAGTGGGAGTTGTTCCCGATAACCATATAGAAGATATAGCTAAAAACTCAGTATAACGTAACACTTCTTTGATTTTTAATACATATGGCGAAGCAATTGATGCTTCGCCATATCTTAAATGGTCTAATAGTTAGAGAAAAAGTTGAATATAATGATAAACAATACATAATTATTTAAGAGCTATCCAATAATTGCTCGCTTGTGTTTTCAAGAATGTGAGCGCTTTGTGTTTTGTAATATAATATGCTTTGGATACCGATTAAAATGTGTTGAAAAACCGGTTACTACAGCATAACAGCCTTATTTGACAGAATATGTTCGCTTTGTAACAATGGCGAAGATCGGAGTGAGAATATGAAAAAAAGAGTACTTTCTTTAGTTATTTCAGCTTGTATGGTGCTTGCGTGCTTTTCTATTTTACCGCAAAGTGCTGTGCTTGCAGCAAGTAAGGCTACATCAGGTTGGTGTGGAGAGAATGTAACATGGGTGTTAAAGGACCATGTATTAACTATTAGTGGAAAGGGTCCTATGTATAATTCAGGCTTTGGATTTGAATCTCCATTTCAATCTAATAATGACATTTACAAGGTAGTGATAAAACAAGGAGTAACTTTAATTGGTGAAAATAATTTTTCTTCATGCAAGAATCTTAAAACTGTGTCACTGCCAGAAAGCATGATTTGTATAGGTGACAGAGCTTTTTTATGGTGTGAAAATCTAAAGAGTATTAACCTCCCGGATAGTATTATGTTCATTGGCGAGGGTGCGTTTAACTGTTGCACCAGCCTTACCAGTGTTCATATACCGAAATCTCTTTCAAGAATAAGACCGGATACATTTTTTTGCTGTGTTAATATCAAGACGATTGATATTCCGTATGGAGTTCAACGGATAGAGCATGCTGCTTTTGGGAATTGTACTAGACTTACAGATGTCACAATTCCCGAGAGTGTCAAGTGGATTGATGATGGTGCTTTTTATACGACATCTATAAAAAAAGTTTTCGTGCCACAGAATGCTGAGGTAGATGAGGAAGCTTTCGGTTATAATATAGGTGGAAAAACAAACGATTTGATTATTTACTGCTATAAGGGTTCCTCTGCTGAAACTTATGCGAAGCAGAATGGGTTTACTTATAAAAATGTTCCGTCTGCATACTACCGACTTCAGGGCGATAACCGCTATGATACGGCTGTGGAGATCTCAAAGAAGCATCAATCATCAGATTATGTTATTCTTGCCTCGGGACTGAATTCGGCAGACGCCCTTGCAGGTGTTCCTCTTGCAGATGCTTATGGTGCGCCCGTTCTTCTCACAGCAAAGGACTCGATCACAAGTAATACACTCAATGAGATAAAAAGACTTAATGCACAAACAGTCATTATTCTTGGCGGTACAGGTGCGGTAAGCAAAAATGTCGAGAATAAAGTCAGAGGATTAGGAGTGTACGTTGATCGAATTGGCGGAAAAACTCGTTTTGCAACATCAAGACTTATCGCAGAAAGACTTATAAACGTAACCGGCTATTATCCTACCGATATTTTCTTTGTGAATTATACCAGCTTTGCAGATGCTCTTTCCGTCAGCACGGTAGCGGCAATAAAGGGCGCTCCGATAATGTATGTTAAGAAGGACGGTGCGCTTGACAGCGAAACATCTGCTTATTTGAAGAAGGTCAAGTCCAGTATCGGTAATGCGTATGTTATCGGCGGAACAGGCGTTGTTTCCGAAAATGTACGCACATCGTATATCAAGAATACACTCGGCAGAACACCGACAAGAGTATACGGTGCTAACAGATATGATACTTGTGTAGCGATAAATGAAAGATTTGCATCGATCTTCTCATCAAGAGTAATAAGCGTTGCAAAGGGGCTGGACTTCCCGGATGCACTTTCGGGCGGAGCAATTGCTGCCTATGTTGGTTCGCCGCTGCTCCTGGCAGATAATACTTTGAATGCAAAGCAGACAAATTACATTAAAAACCTCAAACCTAACCGTATTATAGTGTTCGGCGGTCATTTTGCCGTCACCGACGGAGTAGTTCAAAAAGTCAGCATCGCCGCACTTGGATAATATAACACACATGTTAACCTGAATAGAATTGGAGGAATGATTATGAAAAAACGATTGTTAAGTTTGGCAATGGCAGCAGTAATGACATTTGGTACTTCTGGAACGCTTCCGTTGGCTTCTTTCGCAGATAGTACAAGTATCGTTGCAAGTGCGGAGGGAAATGAGTATAAAACTAAGGAGGGAACATATACTTATCGTATACTTGAAGACGGAACGGCAGAAATAACGCATTTTGTAGCAGATCCTGAGATTGAAAAACACGATGGCTATGAGGTTACTCATCCGGTCGATGCATTAATTCCATCTGAGGTAAATGGTTACACAGTTACTTCAATCGCAGTATATGCATTTGATGATTCAGGGGCAATCAAGAGTATTACTATTCCAAGCACTATTACAAAGATTAATTATGGAGCATTTCGTTATAATGCAGCCTCAAGCATCAATGTTGATGAGGATAATAAGAATTATTGCTCTGTTGACGGAGTTTTGTACAATAAAGACAAGACAATTCTTATTCGCTTCCCACAAAATAAATATGAAAATGACGATTATTATGATGAAGAATTAGACACATTTGTATACCCAGACTTTATTATACCTGATGGGGTGGAGCATTTAGCTTCTTGGTCATTTGCGTATTGTCTTTGTGGTAAAGTTATTATGCCTAACAGCTTAAAAACAATCGGTCATGATTCATTCCGTAATTCCTTCAATTTAATCGAGATTGATATTCCAAATGGCGTTTTCTTTATCGGATGTGAAGCATTTGAGAACTGTCACTCCTTAAAGAAAATAACACTTCCCGAAAGCATAAAATACTTCGGAGAGAACTTTTCAATGAGTGTTGATCATGAGGAATTTTATGATTCTGAGCTTTCATACTCATGGGAGAGTAATGGAAGACTGTTTGAAGTATACAGGTTAAATTCGTACTCGTATACTCTTTCCCCAGGTAGTTACGGAGATCAAATATCAGCACTTGGCGACTCTTCCTGTTTTGAAAGCATTGAAGTAGACAGTAAAAATAAATACTTTTCATCTTACGATGGCGTTCTGTATAATAAAGACAGAACAGAAATGTATTATGTCCCTGATGCAAAAACAGGACTAAAAATCCCAAAAGAAATTGAAAAGATCAATGTAGAGGGACTTTCAGGAATTAAAACCATCAGCGTTGACAAGGATAATAAAAGTTTTACAGCTAAAGATAATATCTTGTATACAAAGGATATGAAGACTCTTGTCAGGTGCCTTGAAGAAACGGAAAAACAAACTATAGTTATTCCTGATGGAGTAGAGACAATCGGTGAGTCTGCTTTTTTACATTGCTATAATATTCAGTCGATAACAATGCCAAGCAGTGTAATCACTTTAGAAGATAAATGTTTTTCAAACTGCTATAATCTCACTAAACTTAAGCTATCTGATAATATCACAAAAGTCGGTTATTATGTTTTTAGCTGGACACCATGGTTTGAAGAAAGACAAAATAGCGATAAGGTGGTATATATCGGTAAAGTCCTATATAATGGTGATAAATTTACAGGGTCAGAGTTCGTTGTAAAAGACGGTACGGTTTCTATAGCTGAAGTGGCACTACTTGAATGCCAGGATCTAAAAAAAATTACAATTCCCAAAAGCGTTAAGAACATAGAGTGGTTTGCTTTTGGTTATAAGAAAAAAGAAGATGGATCTTATGGCAGTGGAGAGTATATAGACGGATTTAAGGTATATTGCTACAAAGACTCTTATGCGGAAAAATATGCTAAAACATATAGATTTGATTACGAATTGATAGATGCGGAATACTCAACTGATGGTGACAACACCGAGATAAAGATCACTGCCGGCGAAGCAAAGGATACAACTCTTACTATCCACAGAGACAAGGACGATAACCAGACTTATGCATTGTTTGAGGGCGTTGAAGTTGATGGTAAAACTGTTGATCCTACAAACTATACTGCTAAATCAGGCAGCTTGAATCTTACCCTGAAGGCATCATATCTTTCAACTCTTTCTGTTGGCGATCACACTATGAAAGTGTTATTTAAAGATGGTGAATATGTGTCAAAACTCACTGTTGTAAAGAATACACAGCCGGTTCGCCTCGCCGGTGCAGGGCGCTACGCAACTGCAGCAGCAATTTCACAAGCTGCATTTGACAAGGCTGATACCGTCATTCTTGCATACAGCATGAACTACGCCAATGCTCTCGCAGGCGTGCCGCTTGCTTACCAAAAGAACGCTCCGATACTTCTTACCAACACCAAGGAACTCGATTCCGCAACGCTTGCAGAAATTAAACGCCTCGGTGCAAAGAAAGTAATTCTTCTCGGCGGTGAGGGCGCAATTGGCAAGGAAGTTGAAACGGCGCTCGTTAAGGGCGGAATTGCAAAAGATAACATCAAGCGTATCGCAGGCAAATCACGCTTCAGCACAGCTACGGCGATAGCTTCACAGCTCAACGAAAAACCGACAGATGTGTTCTTTGTATACTACAATGGGTTCGCTGATGCGCTTTCAGCAAGCACTGTTGCAGCAAGAAAGACCGCACCGATAATCTACCTGACGACAAATGGTGAGATTGATGCTGACACAGCAAAATACCTCAAATCGATCAAGGGCAGCGTGAAAAATGCTTATGTCATCGGCGGTGAAGGAGTGATCTCAAACGACATGGCAACTAAGGCAGCCAAGGCACTGGGACTTTTCAAGGCAACAAGAGTTGCAGGCGCTGACAGATTTGCTACCTGCGTCGAGGTGAACAAACAGTTTGCCGGTGACCTGAATGGCGATATGATATGCGTCGCAACCGGAATGAATTTCCCTGATGCACTCGCAGGCGGAGTATATGCAGCAAAGAACAGCGCACCTCTGTTTCTTATCAACGGCAATTCAAAAACGCCAAACCTGAATGATGCACAAAAGGCATACCTCAAAGGAAAGAATGCAGCTAATATAACCGCATTCGGCGGCGAGGGCGTTGTTCCCGACAGCCACATTGCAGATATAGCTAAAAACTCAGTTTAACGCAGCAAAGCTCCTTTGCAAATGCAAGCTGACAAACAAATAGAGGCTCTCACAGCAACTGTGATGAGCCTCTTTGTTCGGTTTAAAGGTTATTTATTGATTCTTTTATTAGATCAAGCGTATATCTGTCATTTATCACATCTTCGGTAAGACCATATTGAGATAGCTTATCAAGCTTTTCATGTTTGATGTAATCTATTATTTGATCGGCTTCTTGTTTGTATGTTCTGCTATTTAAGAATAATTCAAAATTTGACGAATATACCGAATAATCAGACAACAATACTTCTTTTACCCTATTGGCAACCTCAGGTTTCTCATCTATGTTCTCACCATCGAATTCCTCAAACCCATTACCGTCGTTAAAAATCACAGAACCGTTTACTTCGTAGATCGTTACAGAATCTGTTTTATCCAATAAAATGAAGTCATCTTTATTTATTCTGCCACCATAATGCCAGTCTAAATTTGAATTTGGGGAAGTTACTGTACTTTCTCCTTTAAAGCTATTATAAGTTATACAAAACGTATCACTGCAATCTGTTTTGATATTATACTTGTCAGAAAATGATAACATTTGTTTAAAAGCAATTATCATAATGAATGCTATAATCATTACAATAAGTAAAATCAAAGGTTTCTTGTATTCATCATCCAACTTTTAACACCTCTTTATCCAAATCGTTCAATATTCCAATGAATCCTTATGAATGTAACAAACCCATATGTCAATGCATCTGATTCTTCATTTTTAGCATCAGAATTTGCTTTTTCCATTAAATTTCATCTTCAAATGTTCTGTATAATAATTATCCCATGTATGCTTATGCTGCTCTGAAAACGTCTTCAACTACCCATTTACTGTCCTTTTTCACGAGATATATCTTGTCATACGGATATGTTTTATAGGATCTCCTGCACGTTTCCACAGCTTCTTCGATCTTCGCTTCCTCCCCGGAATAACGGAATGTAACAACTGCCTTATCGTCTTTCTGAACTACCATAAATGCATTGATATATTTGCAGCTATCGGGGTTTAAGTGTTCGATTTGTTCTTTATCAACAGTTATATAAGTGCTGTTAAAGCCCTCGTTTTTTAATACATCCTGCAAAAGTTCTAATGAAGTGTCAACCAACTTCCGATCTTTTGATTCAAGTTTCTCAGGATCGAAATTATCAATGTCTGTAATACCCAAAAATGTACAATCCTTTTTCCACGCTGAACCTTGGGATTCCCAATATTTCTCATCATGCTTGTTTATCAGTATTATCAATCCGATTATTATGACTGTAATCATCAGCAATACAAGAATTCCAACAAGCAATCGCTTTTTACACTTTATTGTTTGCATAGTTTTACATCATCCAATCTTATAGACATAGTTCACCTCTATGATTTATTTAAAATATAGTACCATATTAATACAGCGATGTCAATACGGGGATCTATGTTTATAAGGGCATTTACGCAGCTGTTACGGGTGCATTTGAGAACCTCTGTGAATTATCACAGGCAAGATCTTTTCTGTGTAAGGCAATTGACTTGTATCAAAAAATATGCTATACTTTTTGCAACTATATGATCTTACTTGTCAAACGGACTTAATGGAAACGATTTGAGGAGGCTCGTAAAATGCGCAAGTTGTTAATACTGTCGATCGCTTTATCGGTCTTTCTCTGTGCCTGCGGCAGCACAGACAGCAGCAGCACTGACAGCTCAAAACAGGAAGGCACGGCCACAACAGCATACACAACACCTGAAAATGATGATCCATCGAGCAGTGACAGCGAATCTTCACAGCAGGACAGTTCCGAGCCTGATGGCAGTTCATCTGAAAAAGGCAGTGATCCAAGCAGCAGCGAGACTAAAACGACCGCAGAAAGCAAGGACAGCTCGCACGTCGCAGACACCTCGACCAGAACAGAGCTTGTAACGGGCTCCATTGGCACTACCAAAAAGACGGTCACAAATATTATTACGATACCCACAAAGCAGTCAACAAGATCAACTACTGCAACGACCAAAAAAACTACCACGACCACTGCTGCCAAGCCTTATGACCCGTCAAATCCATTCAACAAACAGGATAACAAGGAAGTGAAATACGACCCTTCACCCTGGAAGCAGTCAAAGAATTGGACTGATCCAAAGGATTACAAAGGCGGCATAATGGTGTATACGGACAAGATAGGACTTCAGCCCGAGTATGCAAGGGGCAAGGTGCAGCGGGTGTACATTAGTGTAGCAAATGAAGATGTACCTGTCAGTATGATGAAGTTCCACATTTTTTACGATACAAGGCTGACCGTCAA
>DFFV01000106.1:0-6628 GCA_002371625.1 Ruminococcus sp. UBA3767 | reverse complement strand
AGGCTCTGCAATAGTCAAAGAGGGAGAGCTTGCGTTTTATGCATATTCAAACAAGGATATAAGTGTAGATGGACGCTGCATATTTACCATTGATTTTATCGTTCCCGAAAATGCAAAGTCGGGCGACCTTTATCCGATAGGGCTTGTCTATGTGGATGACGGCATTGCGGCAGATTGTTTTATAAATCAAAAGAAGGACGATGCAGGCAGAAAACAGATGGCTTATCTTTTCCAAAAGGGTATTTACAACGGCTATATAAAGATACTTTAATATGGTGTCAAAATCAAAAACACCGGTGAAACCGGTGGTTTGCACAGCCCCTAAAAGGGGCAATTACAGGCTCGCCCACTAAAGTGGGCACTGAAGTTTTAGCATCGCATTTAACTCGATATAACGCAGCAAAGCTCCTTTGCAAACGCAAGGGAGCTTATACTTTTTAGCAATACCGTCCGCATTTTATCAATGAACGTCTTTGATATATGTGGTAAAGTTATAGAATAACCCTTTGTGCTCAAACCTTTCCGAAACGCTGAGCACCTTCCATTCGGGGAGGTCATCGAAGCTGGTGATATAGCTGTCGGCATTAACGGCAGCGTCGACTCTGGTTATTATCGCTTTGTCGCAATATTTCAGCAGTCGGGCGTAGACCTGTGAGCCGCCGATAACAAACACTTCACGCTCTTCATTATTGGTAAGTGCAAGAAGCTCGCTGATGCTGTGAGCGACCTCAACTCCGTTATATTCAAAGGACCTGTTTTTTGTAAGCACTATGTTCCGCCTGTTCGGCAGCGGTCTTACCCTGAGTGAATCAAACGTCCTGCGCCCCATAACGACCGTTTTTCCTGCGGTCTGCTTTTTGAAATGCTCCATGTCCTGCGGTATATCAAACAGCAGATCCCCGTTGCAGCCAATGCCCCAGTTTCTGTCAACACAGGCGATAATGGTCATCATCTTTTCAGCTCGGCAAGCATGGCAGCCGCAGTTTTGCCTGTTGCAGGGTTGAATGCGTAAGGATCAAGCTCACACAGCGGAGCAAGAACGAACTCTCTGTTTGCCATATCAATGTGCGGTATCGTAAGCGTTTCATCGTGCATCATTATATCGTCAAACAGTATTATGTCGATGTCAAGCGTGCGTGGTCCCCAGTGAACAGTGCGAACTCTGCCTGCGTTTTGTTCGGCTTGTGAGGTCAGTTTGAGCAGCTGATGAGGTGTATAAAGCGTTTCCAGCACCACGCAGCAGTTTATGAACTTGTCCTGATCGGTGTTGCCGTAAGGCTCGGTCTGTATAAAGCTCGAACACTTTACGTTACGGCAGTTTTTATCAGCGCTTATGGTGTTTACCGCATCGGTGAGGTATTTTTCTCTGTCGCCCATATTTGAGCCGAGCGAAAGATATACCTTGCTCCACTTTCTGTCAACACAAACGCTCACGTATTTCAGCGGCAGCAGGATAGGTGCCCAGGGCTTTTTGACCTGAACAACGACTCTGCTTATCAGGCTGTACTCGGTGAGTATCGCATTTGAGATCTTCTCCGCAGCTGTTTCTATCAGCTTGAATGTGTTGTTTTCCATTATTTTTTTGATAAGGTGGCATATCTGCGAATAGTCCGCAGAGCAGGAAATATCATCTGCAGTTCCCGCATTTCTTGTGTCAAGATAAATATCGGCAGAGATAAGGAATTTCTGCCCCAGTACATTTTCCTCTTTTAAAACACCGTGATTTGAAAACACCTCAAGATCCTTTATCTTTATAACATCCATTTTTAAACCTTCCCCATAAGTTTTTCTGTCATTATAACTGCACGCTTGTTTTCTTTTACATCGTGCACCCTTACGAACAAGCAGCCTTTCTGAACGGCAAATACCGTTGTCACCAGCGTACCCTCGCAGCGCTGATCTGCCGGCAGGTCAAGTGCAAGACCTATCATTGATTTTTTCGATGTACCAAGTAGTATTGGCAGCCCGAGCTTGTGAAGTATCTCAACGTTGCTTGTCAGCATAAGGTTCTGCTCAAAGCTCTTTGCAAACCCTATGCCGGGATCTGTTATCAGCTTGTCCCTGCTTATTCCTGCGTTAATGGCAATGCTGATGCTTTTTGAAAGATCGGCAAGCACGTCATTGAGAAAATCGCTGTATACAGCTTCTTTTCTGTTGTGCATTATGCAAACGGGAACGGAGTATTCAACCGCAACCGCCGCCATTTCACCGTTATCATATTGCAGTCCCCAAATATCGTTTATCAGGTCTGCACCGCTCTTTACCGCCGCAAGTGCTGTGGCGTGGTGATATGTATCTATCGAAACAGGTGTGTCAAAGTTCTGCTTTATCCTTTCTATCACCGGGCATACACGCTGCATTTCTTCATCGGGACTGATGTGGGTATAGCCCGGCCGTGTGGATTCTCCGCCTATATCTATTATATCAGCACCGTCCTTTATCATCTGCTCGGTGTGTTTAAGTGCATTGTCAATGTCTGCATATCTGCCCCCGTCGGAAAAGGAATCGGGGGTGACATTGAGTATGCCCATTATGTAGGTGTGGTCTTTGAATTCTCTGTTTGCAATTATCATTTCTGTTTGTCTCCTTAGTATTCAAGCGTTTCGTTTCTTTTGTCTGCTGCCCAGTTGCATTCTTTATAAGCCTTGCAGTTAAAGCACAGCCTTGACAGCTTATCGGCGGTGCAGAGCAGTCTTTGCAGATCGCTCGCTCCTTCGGGATAGCCATCATGCCCGTGAGTTCTTATCGCAAGCGTTATCTCGTTTGTTTCTGCTTGCGTGTAGCCGCAGTCTTTAAGTATTACCTCAGCTTTTTGTGCACCTGCTACATTATGCGAAGTGCCATTTTCATATTCCTCGCCTCTGCCTATATCGTGGAGCAGTGCAGTGGCATAAATCATATCCTTGCTGATATCTGCCTGTTCCTCAAGAGCTAAGATGTAAGCTATCCGTGCCACATCAAAAAGGTGGTCGCTCCCGTGCCGGCAAAAAATGCGGCGCTCCTCTTTCTTTTCAATATCTCTCACCGCAGTGATGAATTGCGTGTGTTTAAGTATCTTTTGGTATCTTAGTTCCATTATCTTTCTCCCCGTTAAAAGTATCTTTTATTTCTTTAAGAAAGGAAAGTGAACCGAATATCACAACCATTTCGCAGCTCTCGTTAAGGCATCTTTTCAGTGCAGCCGCAGGTGATGACATCGGGATAACATTTGTATTATACTTTTTCACTGCTTCTGCAAGCGCCCGGGCACTCAGTCCTCGCTTGCCCTTGGTGCTTACTGTGTATATTTTTTCTGCCCGTGGAGCTGTAAGGCGTGCTATCTCATCAAAGTTCTTGTCTTTGAATGTGCCGATAATAAATGTGATACGCTTTGCAGGATAATATGCATCAAGCGTTTCACGAAGCCTTGAGGCACCGCTTGGGTTGTGTGCACCATCGATTATAATTGTTGGTGAGCTTGCTTTCAGTATCTCAAACCGTCCCTGCCACCTTGCATCGCCTATACCTTTAATAATATGTTCTTTGCTTATGGCGAATCCCTTTTCTGCCAGCAACAAGCAGGCATCTATCGCAAGTGCAGCGTTTTCAGCCTGAAAAGTACCCATAACCGAGAGCTTAATATTTTCAAACCCTTTGTATGAAAAGCTCTGTGATGTACCGCTGAACCGACGGTCTGTGATTCTTTCGTATTGACTTACCGTAAGCCGAGCATTCTTCCTGCGGCATATATCCTCAATAACAGCCATTGCCTGCGGCTCCTGCGGTGCACAAAGAACACAGCCGCCTTGCTTTATTATGCCGCCCTTGTGCAGCGCTATCTGCTTGATCGTTGAGCCGAGAAACTTTGTGTGTTCAAGGCTTATAGGAGTTATTATCGACAGCAGGGAGGTGTCTATAACGTTTGTTGAGTCCTCTTTGCCGCCCATGCCGACTTCTATTAGTGCGATCTCACATTTTTGCTGAGAAAAAATGCAGAACGCTGCAGCAGTCTGCATCTCAAAAACAGTCGGGTGAGGGTAACCCTGCTTTTCAAGCTCATCTGCGGCACAGCTGACCTTGGTAATGATCTGAGCAAAGTCGTGCTGTGAGATGTATTTGCCGTTAATGCGGAACATCTCGCATTGATCCATGACTGCCGGGGAAACGAACCGCCCTGTTTTGTAACCGCAGCTGCATAGTACACTTTCGATAAAGCAGCCGACCGAGCCTTTCCCGTTTGTTCCTGCGATATGTATTATATTAAGTTCTTTCTGTGGGTCGCCAAGGCTGCCGCAAAGCCTTTTTATGCTGTCAAGCCCCGGAACGATGCCGTATTTTTCGGCTTGCGACAGGTATTGGAGAGATCGTTGATAATCCATATTATTACTCCTGTAAACATGATCTACAACAATTATACATTATTGTTTTGATATATGTCAAGATGTAGCTGAAAGCATGAAATGAGATCACTAAAACTGTCATTTGTTTTTAGATCTAAGATTACAGCATCAAGGCTTTATGTGTCGGGTCTTTTAGTCTTATCATCACGCTCCAAAGTCGTATATAGCTCAACATATATGATATTGCTTTACAATATATTCAAAGCAAAGTACAATATGTTGATTTTTTCGTGCAATATTTACTAAATACCCGTAATAACTTGACATCGATAAAGTTTTTTGATATAATTTAAAGTCGTAAGTATTTCGTAAAATAATTATTTTTGCGAAATGTGATAGTTTTGCACTGCATTTGGTAAGAATAGACCGTAAATTGATCCGGTGCAGAGCTTGTTAAGTCAACAGTTCATTAATAATGGTATAGAGAGGTTAAGCTATGAAAGGAATAATACTTGCCGGAGGAGCCGGAACCAGACTGTACCCACTGACGATGGTAATGAGCAAACAGCTTTTGCCTGTTTACAATAAACCAATGATCTATTATCCTTTGTCAACACTTATGCTGGCAAGAATAAAGGATATACTGATAATCTCCACACCAGAGGACACTCCGAGGATCAAGCAGCTGCTCGGTGACGGAAGCCAGTTCGGCATCTCGTTATCCTATGCTGTTCAGGAAAAACCGGAGGGACTTGCCCAGGCATTCATTATCGGCAAGGAATTTATAGGTGATGAGCCATGTGCAATGATACTTGGAGATAATATCTTCTATGGTAACGGCCTCGGACACAAGCTGACTTCAGCTGTAAAAACTGCTGAAAACGGCGGGGCTTCGATCTTTGGATACTATGTTGATGATCCTGAGCGCTTTGGTATAATGCAGTTTAAAAAGGTATCAAATGATTATGATACCGGCGTCAAGGTGATCTCGGTAGAGGAAAAGCCCGAAAATCCAAAGAGCAATTACGCTATCGTAGGTCTGTACTTCTATCCGAAGGGCGTTGCTGAGATGGCTTCCAAAGTTAAACCGAGCGATCGTGGAGAGCTTGAGATAACAACTCTTAATGATATGTATCTGAGACAGGAGAAGCTACACGCACAGCTTCTTGGCAGAGGTTTTACCTGGCTCGATGCCGGTACCTTTTACAGCCTGAGACGTGCAACAAACTTTGTATGTATGCTTGAGGAATATCAGGGAATGACGATATCTGCACCTGAGGAGATCGCATACAGGCTTGGCTGGATAGATAACGAACAGCTGGCGCAGAGTGCTGAAAGATATGGAAAGAGCCCTTACGGTGAGCATTTGCGTGCAGTATTGGAAGGAAAAATAATACTTTAAGAACGTAGAGGACATAATAAAATGACAATAATAGTAACCGGCGGTGCCGGATTCATAGGAAGCAATTTTGTCTTCCATATACTGAACAAATACCCTGATTACAGGATAATATGCCTGGACAAGCTGACTTATGCAGGTAACCTGAGCACGCTTGCTCCTGTTATGGATAATCCGAATTTCAGGTTCGTTAAGGCTGATATATGCGACAGGGAAGCCGTTAACAAGCTGTTTGAAGAAGAACATCCCGATATCGTGGTGAATTTCGCAGCAGAGAGCCACGTTGACAGGTCGATTGAGGACCCGGGTATCTTTTTGCAGACAAACATAATGGGCACTCAGACTCTTATGGACGCTTGTAGAAAATACGGTATCAAGCGTTATCACCAGGTTTCGACCGATGAGGTCTATGGCGATCTTCCGCTTGACAGACCTGACCTTTTCTTTACTGAGGAAACACCGATACATACAAGCAGCCCTTATTCAAGCTCTAAAGCCGGTGCAGATCTGCTCGTGCTCGCATACCACAGGACTTATGGTCTGCC
This sequence comes from Ruminococcus sp. UBA3767, assembly GCA_002371625.1. GTDB lineage: Bacteria > Bacillota > Clostridia > Oscillospirales > Ruminococcaceae > Hominimerdicola. The sequence goes on along the minus strand of DFFV01000106.1, from coordinate 365 downwards.
GGTGACTATCAGCAGATGTTCAAATAACTATGGTCCGTATCATTTCCCCGAGAAACTGATACCGCTTATGATAGCTAACTGCCTTAATGATAAGCCGCTGCCTGTTTACGGCGAGGGACTTAACGTAAGGGACTGGCTTTATGTTGAGGATCACTGCAAGGCGATTGATCTTGTTATCCATAAGGGGAGAGTCGGCGAGGTGTACAACATCGGCGGACATAACGAGATGAAGAATATCGACATCGTTAAGCTGATCTGTAAGGAGCTTGGCAAGCCTGAGAGCCTTATTACGCACGTTACGGACAGAAAAGGGCACGATATGCGCTATGCTATCGACCCTACCAAGATACATAACGAGCTTGGCT